>NZ_CP096971.1:2787433-3127366 GCF_024758705.1 Sphingomonas sp. SUN019
TCCGCGTCGATCAGGCGGGCGAATATGGTGCGACGCGCATCTATGCCGGGCAATTGGCGATCATGGGGCATCGCTCGCCTGCGGCGCGGTCGATCGCGGGCATGGCGTTGCAGGAGGAACGCCACCGGCAGTTCTTCGACCGTATGATCGCCGAACGCGGCGTGCGGCCGACGCTTCTGCAACCGATCTGGAACGTGGCGGGCTTTGCACTGGGTGCGGTGACCGCGGCGATCGGTCCGAAGGCGGCGATGGCGTGCACGGCGGCGGTCGAAACCGAAATCGACAAGCATTACGCCGATCAATTGGTCGAACTGGGCGACAGCGACCCGGAATTGTCGGCCGCGGTCGTCGATTTCCAGGCCGAGGAACTGGAGCATAAGGAAATCGCGCTGGCCAGCGGTGCGGAGGATGCGCCGGCCTATCCATTGATGTCGGCGGTGATCCGCGCCGGCTGTCGCGTGGCGATCGCCGCGGCCAAGCGTATCTGACGGGAGAGTATGATGTTTCGTCGACCTGTTGCCGCCTTGTTGTTGCTGGCTAGCGCGCCCGCGTGGGCGCAGACGGTGGAAACGCCGGCGCCCGATACTTCCAGCGCCATCGCTGCCCCGGCGCTGCCCGGCGCGCCGCGCGCGAGCCGGACCAGCGCAAGCACGGGAACATCGCGCAACGCGCCGATCAACGGCGTGCTGACGCTCTATGGCAACGAACGCTGCCCGACCAATCAGGACGGCGCGGAGGTCGTCGTCTGCGTCCGCCGCGGCGCGGAGGAGCAATTCCGCATCCCGAAGGAATTGCGCAACTTCGAGGTGACGCCCGAGAACGAAAGCTGGGCGGCGCGCGAAAAGGCCAATAACGACGTCGGGAACACTGGCATCGGCAGTTGCACCACGGTCGGCCCCGGCGGCGGCACCGGCTGTTTCGTGCAGAATGCGCGCCGTTCCAAGAAGGACGTGCAGTCGCGCGAAAAGGCCGCGACGCCGGACCTCGATCCTTATTGATCGCTGTCGCACGCTCACCCATGATCGGGGCTGGGGGGCGTGATCCATGGCGACGACAGCAGCGGACGCGCGAAGGGCGAAGGGCCTGGGCGTCGACCTTTATGAGAAGATCCTCTCGGTAGCGGCGACGATCTTGTTAGTCGCGGCGTGTACCGCAATTCTGCGCGGACAGAGCGAATGGTTGCGTGTTCCGGCGCTGATATGGGCGCATCTGGCGACCGTACTGATCGCGACGGGCCTGACGCCGGTGATGTTGCTGCGGCGTCGCGGCGATGCCCGGCACCGGCTGCTCGGCACGGTCTGGGTCGTGGCGATGCTCGCCACCGTCTTGCTGTCGCTCGGCGTGCGGACCGGGGGAGGGTTCAGCGTCATTCACATCCTGTCGCTGTGGACATTGGTGCAGGTGCCGATCATCTGGTGGAGCGCGCGGACGCACAACGTCGTGCGGCATCGGCGCGCGGTGCGCGGCATGGTGACCGGCGCGCTGGTCGTCGCGGGATTTTTCACCTTCCCGTTCGACCGGCTTCTCGGACACTGGCTTTTCGGCTAGAAAAAGTATCGTTCGCGTGACTGGCGCATTCGTGGAGCACCACGGGGGAGCGCGGACCTGATCTGCCGCGCGCCTGGGCATCCTCGAATGTGAAGGACGCGCCCATGACCGATCGTCTCACCATCGCCTTCCTGCTGTTCCCGAACGTGACCCAGCTCGACCTGACCGGGCCGGCGCAGGTGCTGTCTCGGCAATGCGCGGCTGGAACTCGTGTG
Organism: Sphingomonas sp. SUN019; assembly: GCF_024758705.1. Lineage (NCBI taxonomy): Bacteria > Pseudomonadati > Pseudomonadota > Alphaproteobacteria > Sphingomonadales > Sphingomonadaceae > Sphingomonas > Sphingomonas sp. SUN019. The sequence goes on from NZ_CP096971.1 coordinate 2,789,197, forward strand.
GAAAACGCTTGATCCGGTGATGACCGATGCGGGATTCGCGATCGTTCCGACCGCGACGTTTGAGGATGTTCCGGCCGCCGATATCCTGTGTGTCCCCGGCGGTTTCGGCATCAACGGCGTGATTGCCGATGACGTGGCGATGGCGTGGGTGCGATCGGTCGGTGAACGGGCGACGTGGGTGACGAGCGTGTGCACCGGATCGCTGATCCTCGGTGCGGCGGGGTTGCTGGAGGGGTATCGCGCAGGGTGCCACTGGGGACAGCGCGAGATGCTGCGGCTGTTCAAGGCCGAGCCGGTCGATGCGCGCACGGTGATCGATCGCAACCGCGTGACCGGCGGGGGCGTCACCGCGGGGATTGATTTCGCGCTGACGCTGACCGCGCTTGTCCGGGGTGAGGACCACGCCCGCGCGGTGCAACTCGCGCTCGAATATGATCCCGCGCCGCCGTTCGACAGCGGTTCGCCCGAGCGCGCCGGTCCGGCGCTGGTGGAAACGTATCGCGCGCGGGTGCGGAAACTGGCCCCGACGCGCGATGACGACCTTCGCGCGCTGGCGGCGAAGCGCGGTTATTCCTGAGGCGTTTTCTTCAGGCCGCGGATGCGGTGCCAGATGAAGAAGACGCCCGCCGCGATGATCGCGACCGCGATGAAGATTTCGAGTTGGTGGTAGATCGCCTTGACCTTCGGATCGCTGTTCCACGCCGCGCCCAGCTTCATGCCGATCCACGCGAGCAGAAAGCACCACGGCCACGATCCGAGGAACGTGTAGACATGGAACGGGATCAGCTTCATGCGCGCGACGCCCGCCGGAAAGGCGATGAAGGTGCGGATGATCGGCAGCAGCCGCCCGACGAACACCGCCGCCGCGCCCCAGCGATTGAAGAAGCGGTCCGCCGCGTCGAGCTCGCCCGGGCCGATCAGCACCCATTTGCCCCATTTTTCCGCCAGCGGCCGTCCACCGCGCCGTCCGACTTCATAGGCGACGATCGATCCCAGATTGCACCCGATCGCCCCCGCCGTCGCCGCCCAGTACAGGTTCAGCTCGCCGGTCGAGACGAGATAGCCCGCAAACGGCATGATGATTTCCGACGGCAGCGGAATGCACGCCGATTCGATCGCCATCAGCAATGCGATTCCCCAATATCCACCGGCCGAGATGACCGCGATGGTGAACGTGGCGAGATAGGCGATGAGCTTTTCGAGCATGGCTAGCGCCGATGCGGCAAGCGGGGTGCGAAGGGAAGGGGCTTTCGCATCAGCCCGAGATCAGCCGGTGGAGCAGCCCGAGTCCGGCGAGCAGAAGGACCAGGATCGCCAGGATGATCAGAAATACCACATAAAGCGTCGACCATGTGCCGGTATCGCCGTCATGCCGCACCGCGACCGCGACGGTCCATGCGACGAACAGCAGAACCGCCAGCCGCGGGCTGACGACCGCGATCAACGCGATCCCCGCCAGCAATCCGGCGAGCAGCGGGCTTGCCGAACGGGCGAGACGCTTTAGTCGATCGATCATGGTGGCCCCCGTGCCGTCCGATCTTGCCGCGTCCGGCCGAGCAGGGTCAAACGCCATGACGGAACCGACGCGCGCGGGCGCGGTTCGTGCGGCCATGACCAGCATGACCCTCAACGACGGCCGGACGATGCCGCAGCTCGGCATGGGAACGTACCTGATCCCCGATTCGCAGGCCGCCAGCGTCATGCGCGCCGGAATCGACCTGGGATTCGCGATGGTCGATACCGCGGCGATCTATCACAACGAACGCGGCGTGGGCGATGGACTGCGCGGCGGCGAGATCTGGATCACGACGAAGCTGTGGAACGATCGCCATGCCGATGCGGCGGCGGCGCTCGACGAGAGCCTGGCGCTGCTCGGGCGCGATTCGGTCGATCTGTATCTGATCCACTGGCCGCACCCGTCGGGCGGAGAATATGTCGCGGCGTGGAAAGGGCTGATCGCGGCGCATGAGGCGGGGAAGGCAAAATCGATCGGCGTGTCGAATTTCCTGCCCGAGCATATCGACGCGATCGTCGCCGCGACCGGCGTAACGCCTGCGGTCAACCAGATCGAACTCCATCCGCGGTTTCAGCAACGCGAGCAGCGCGCCTATCACGACGCGCACGGCATCGTGACGCAGAGCTGGAGTCCGCTGGGGCAGGGCGAGGTGCTGGGCGAAGCGGTCGTAACGACGATCGCCGCGCGGTTGGGCGCGACGGCAGCGCAGGTGGTGATCGCGTGGCATCTTTCGCACGGTCTGTCGGTCATCCCGAAAGCGGCGGATGCGGGACATCTGGCGGACAATCACGGTGCGCTGGCGGTGGAACTGTCGGACGCGGATGTGGCGGCGATCGACGCGCTGGATGATGCGGGCGGGCGGATCGGGCCGGAACCGGGCGCGATGTAGAACCATCCGGCGGGACTATGCCGCCGCCGCGTTCGCCAGCCGTAAATCCTCCACGAACCGCTCAAACTCCTCCTCTGCCTGGGCCTTGTCGGGCAGTCGCAGCAGATAACTCGGGTGCACGGTGATCCACGCTTCGCTGCCACCATCCGGCAGTCGCAGCGCGCGGCCGCGTTCGCGCGAGATGGTCATTACCTTCCCGAACAGCGACCGTGCCGCGGTGGCGCCCAGCGCAACCGTCACTCTCGGGCGCAGCAGCATCCGTTCCTGTTCGATCCACCAGCGGCATGCCTCGATCTCGCCCGCGTCGGGCTTGGCGTGGATGCGGCGTTTGGCGCGCTGTTCGAACTTGAAATGCTTCACCGCGTTGGTGACATAGGCGTCGGCGCGGTCGATCCCGGCCTGCGCCAGAGCGCGGTCGAACACCTGACCCGCGGGGCCGACGAAGGGATGCCCCGCCAGATCCTCCTGATCGCCGGGCTGCTCGCCGACGAACATCAGCGATGCGGTGACGGGGCCTTCGCCGAACACCGTCTGCGTCGCGTGGCGGTGCAGGTGGCAGCGCGTGCAACCCATCGCCTCCTCGCGCAGCGCCTCCCACGCGATCTGCGCGTTGCCGCCGATCGCTCCTCGGGCTTTTTCGATCATGCCGCTCTCCCGCGCTTGCGCCGCCGCCAGCAAGCCCGGAACGAGCGCGGTTTCGGGCATATTCTTCCAGTACTTGCGCGGCATTTCCTTCAGCATCGCGCCGACCTTCACGCGCGCGGGATTGAAGATGCTGGCGTAATAGGTCTTCCAGACCTCCTCGACCGGATCGCCGTCCGGGGCGTCGGCCTTCGCCGCACCGGGGCCTTCGCTCAGCGCCGCGCCGTCCCAGTGGAGCGAAACCTCCGGCGTCAGGATCGACCAGCTCATCGATGCGAAGCGATTGACGAAGAACGCGGCGTTGGCGCGGACGATATGGTGGTCGGGCTCAAACCACGCGACATAGCGCGTCGCGTCGTCCTCGGGCATTTCGCGAAAGCGCAGGAACGCGCGCATCTTGTGGATGTCGCGGCGGACGTTCTTCGCGAGGCCATCGAGGCGGCGGACGAGCGGATCGGCGCGGTCCTCCAGCAGTTTCGGCTGGCTCCGCAATCGCGCCAGCAGTGCATAGAGCAGCGCGAACCGCTCAGGGTCAGAATGCAGGATCGCATTGCGCGCGAGATCAAGGAAGGCGCGCGGAACAGACATCGCGCCGGGGGCGGGGGCTGGGACCGGATCGGCGGTGGCGGCGAACAGGTCGGTCGATTCCGCGCCGACCTGCCACACCACATCCTCGGCCGGCACGTCGTCCGCGACCAGCCCGCGCGCCGCATCGCGCCACGCGTCGAAATCGTCCGGCGCGGGCAGCGTTACGACGCGCATCTGCGATCAATCGCGCTCATCTGCCTCGGGTGGATTCGCCTCGGCGCGCTCCAGTTCCTTCGGCTTGCGGTCTTCGAACACCTTGGCGAGCTTCGCTTCCTCCGCATCGGACAGGCCATCGGCGGCGGCGGGGAACATCTCTTCCTCCTCCTCGTCGATATGATGTTCGTAACGGTGACGCATATCCTTGAACTTCGTCAGCCACGCGCCGGTCCCCATGTCGATCTCGGACAGCTCGCCGAGGAAATCGCCGATTTCCTTGTGCTCGCTGACCGAATGGACCGCGTCCTCACGCAGATCGGGTTTGCCCAGCATCGTCGCGTAGAGCGATTCCTCCTCCGCGGCGGCGTGCGCGGTCACTTCGGTGCGAAATTCGTCGAACAACGCGCGGCGATCCGCGCTGTCGCCGGTCGTCTCGGCGAGTTTGGCGAGCAGATCGCGGTGGCGGTCGTGATCGGCCTTGAGGTCGGCGAAAATCCTGGCGTCGGCCATCGTGTCTCTCCCTGAATGTCCCACGCACAACCGGCCAATCGCCGCCTCGTTTCATCCGCGAATCATTCTCAGGCCGCAAACAGTTCGAGTTGCTGCTTCTTTGGAGTAACAAGCGGTTTCAGCTCGGCGCGATCGGACAGCGTGATCGGCCGCCAATCCGCGGCCACGATGAACGGCCGAACCTTCGCAACCGAAACGGTCAGCCGCGCGACATCCTCGAGCCGCAACCGCCGCCACCGGCGCGAGGCGATGATGTTGGCAACCGCTTTCACCCCCAGCCCCGGCACGCGCAGCAGCAGTTCGCGCGGCGCGCGGTTTACGTCGACCGGGAAGGACGCACGAAACTTCAACGCCCAAGCCAACTTTGGATCGATGTCGAGCGGAAGCATCCCCGTGGCGTCATCGGCGGCGGCGACCACCTCGTGCGGCTGAAATTCATAGAAGCGCATCAGCCAATCGGATTGATACAGGCGATGTTCGCGCATCAGCGGCGGGCGTTGCAGCGGCAGGACGGCGGACGCGTCGGGGATCGGACTGAACGCGGAATAATAGACCCGGCGCAAGCCGAACTTGCCGTACAGCGACGACGCTTTCCGGACGATATCGCCGTCGGTCGCTGCGTCCGCGCCGACGATCATCTGCGTCGACTGTCCCGCGGGCGCGAAGCGTGGCGCGGACTTGAAGCGTTTGCGCGCGTCGCCCGTATCGACGATCGCAGTCTTCATTTCCTTCATCGCAGTCTCGATCCGGCCCGCGGATTTCTCGGGCGCGAGCCGCGTCAGTCCCTGTTCGGTCGGCAGCTCGACATTGATCGACACGCGGTCAGCAAACATTCCGGCCTGATGGACCAGTTCGGGGTCGGCGTCCGGGATCGTCTTCAGATGAATGTAGCCGCGGAAATGATGATCCTCGCGCAGCGACCGCGCGACCTCGACGATCTGCTCCATCGTATAATTCGACGATCCGATGATCCCCGACGACAGGAACAGTCCCTCGATATAATTGCGTTTGTAGAAGGCGATCGTCAAATCGACGACTTCCTTCGCGGTGAACCGCGCGCGGCGAACGTTCGATGACTTGCGGTTGATGCAGTAATGGCAGTCGAAGATGCAGCTGTTCGTCAGCAATATCTTCAGCAGGCTGATGCAGCGGCCATCGGGGGCATAGGCGTGGCAGATGCCCATTCCCTCGGTCGAGCCCAGCCCCTTTCCGTCGCGGCTGTTGCGCTTGGCGGTGCCCGACGACGCGCACGACGCATCGTATTTCGCGGCGTCGGCGAGGATTTCCAGCTTTTGTCGGACATCGAGCTGCGCCATCCGTTTGCTATATGTTCTAATCCGCGCGCTGTCGACGCTGTCATTTTCCCGCGCTAACCCAAGGCAATGCGAAACCTGATCGCCGCGCGCGCCGGACCGTACATTCTGCTCGCGCTCACCTGCGCGCTTGGCTGGGCGTTCAAGGCGCATTGCGGGGCGTCCTGGACCGCGTCGATCCAATACACGACTGGCTGCTACAGTGACGCGGTGCCGTTCTGGGGTCTGCGTGGCGTGGCGGCGGGGCAGGTGCCATATCTCCAGGCGCGGATGGAATATCCGGTGCTGACGGGCGCGCTGATCTGGATCGAGGGATTCGTCGCGCGGACGATCGGCGGGGAAAATGCCGATGCGCTCGATTTCCTGAGCGTCGTTGCGGCGGTGAACGCGGCGCTGGCGTTCGTCGTGTTGTGGATGTTCGAGCGCGCCGGGGTCGATCGGGCGCGGCTGTATGCGTGGGCGGGCGCGCCGGCGCTGGTCCTGTATTTGGGACATAACTGGGATATGCTGGCGGTGGCTTTCGCGGTCGCGGCGTTGCTGGCGGCGAAGCGTGACCAAGCGGTACGCGCAACCGCGCTTGCGGCGCTAGGGGCGGCGGCGAAGCTGTTCCCGGTGTTGATGCTGCCGCTCCTCGGCCTTGGCGCGTTGTTCCGCAGGGGCGGGGTCATATGCGCGGCGACGCTGGTTTCTGTCGCGATCGTCGCATGGGGCGCGGTGAACCTGCCGATCGCGCTGGCGGCGTTCGAGAATTGGCGCGAGTTCTATGTGTTTTCGCAAGGCCGCAGCGGCACCGCGGCGTCGGTGTGGGAGATCATGGGCGTGCGCAGCTGGTGGATCACCGACGTGCCGACACGCAATTTCTGGTCGTTTGCGATCTTCGCGGGAGGAGCGGCGGCGATCGTCGCGGGCGGATGGCTACGGCATGGAGCGCGGCCGTGGCTGCTGTTCACCCCGGTGCTGGCGTGGTTCCTGCTGACCAATAAGGTCTATTCGCCGCAATTCGACCTGTGGCTGTTTCCGTTCCTGCTGCTGACCAGTCGGCGGCTGTGGCCGGTCGCATGGTTCGCGATCGGCGACATCGCCGCCTATTTCGCCGAGTTCTGGATGTTTGCAGGGATGGAGGGCGCGTGGCCCGCCGCTACGCCGGCGCATATCGCGATCGCCGCGGCGTTCCGGGGCGCCGCGATGCTGTGGATCACCGGATCGGCCATGTTCGAGTCCGCGCCCGACTGGCTCACTCCGCCGCCAGCAACCGTTCCGCCCCGCCAAGATCGACCGATACCAGCCGACTGACGCCCTTCTCGATCATCGTGACGCCGAACAGCCGATGCATCCGGCTCATCGTCACGGCATTGTGCGTGACGATCAGATAGCGCGTCTGCGTTTCCTCGGTCATCCGGTCGAGCAGGTCGCAGAAGCGTTCGATGTTGGCGTCGTCCAGCGGCGCATCGACCTCGTCCAGCACGCAGATCGGCGCGGGGTTGGTCAGGAATAGCCCGAAGATCAGCGCGACCGCGGTCAGCGCCTGTTCGCCGCCGGACAACAGAGTCAGCGATTGCAACCTTTTGCCCGGCGGCTGCGCCATGATTTCCAGCCCCGCCTCCAGCGGGTCATCCGAATCGATCAGTTCCAAATGCGCCTGCCCGCCGTCGAACAGCGTCGTGAACAGGCGCCGGAAATGCCCGTCGACCGCCTGAAACGCGGCGAGCAGACGCTGACGACCCTCGCGATTGAGCGTCCCGATCGAGCCGCGCAGGCGGTTCACGGCCTGTCCCAGTTCGTCGCGCTCGGCGGCGTTGCCGAGGCTGGCGGCGTCGAGTTCGGCCAGTTCCTGTTCGGCGACCAGATTCACCGGCCCGATGCGGTCACGGTCGAGCGAGAGTCTCTCGTGCGCGGATGATTCTTCCTGCGGAGTCCGGATCGTCTCGACGGTAAAGCCGATCTTTTCGGGCAGCACCGGGGCGGGACATTCGAAGCGTTCGCCCGAGACGCGGCCCATCTCGACCCGGCGCAATTCCTGGTTCTCCGCGCGCGCGACCGCTCCGGCGCGCGCCTCCCGCGCTGCGGCGAGCGTTTCGCCGGTTGCGCGTGCGGTGTCCTCGGTGTGGCGCAACGCCGCTTCGGCCGCGCGCTCGGCAGCCGCCAGCGTGTCGGCGGAGGCACGTGCGGAGTTGTGATCCACCGACAGCGTCGCAATTTCCTCATCAAGCGCAGCGGGACGATCGCTGAGCGCGTCGCGATCGCGCGCGATCTCCGCCTCGCGCTTCGCCATGTCGGCGATCCGTCGCGCCGCATCGCCTGCGCGGGTGCGCCAGCCCTTGGTTTCGGCCTGCGCCGCTGCGAGCCGCTGGCGCGCGTCGCTGTCGGCGCGATCGGCCGCCGCGCGTGCCGCGCGTGCATCGCCGACCGCTGCGCGCGCCGCTGCGGCATCGTGTTGCAGCGTGGCGACCAGCCCCGCGGTGGCGCTGGTGTCGGGCAGCGCGGCCATCGCGCGCTCGGCCTGGGCGAAGTCGGCGGCAGCCTCTTCGCGCTCGGCGGCGGTGCGCGCCGCGCGGGCGTCTAAATCGGCGCGCTGTCCTGTCAGCCGTTCGATCTGTGCTGCGGCACGGTCGGCGCGAGCGCGGGCGTCTCGCGCTGTTGTTTCGGCGCGGGACAGCGACTCGCGGGCTGCGCGGGCATCGGCGCGCGCCGCGGTTATCGCCTGTTCGGCGGTGCCCAGCGTATCGTCCGCATCGGCTGCCGCGCCGCGTGCCGCGGGGAGTGCTGCCTCGATCGCTGTCAGGCGGTTGAGCCGTTCCAGCCGCTCGGCCGCTGCAGCGCCACTGCTTTTGGCGATCAGCCCGTCCCACCGGCGCAGATAGCCCGTGCGGGTGACGAGACGCTGGCCGGGGATGAGCGCGCGGTCGTCGTCGGTATCGACGACGATGATGTGGGCGAGGCGCGCGGCGAGCAGGTCCGGGGCGGTTACGTGAGAGGCGAGAGAATCTGCGCGCCCCGGCGTCGTCGTCGCGCTTGTCTTGCTCCAATGGCTCTCGGCAGCCGGGTCCAGCCCCACCTCCAGATCGTCCCCCAGCGCCGCGGCGAGCGCGCGTTCGTAGCCGGGCGCGGCGCGGACGTGATCGAGCAGCCGGTCGCGGCCGGTGCGTTGCGTCGCGCGGGTCAGCGCGGCGGCTTCGCTATCGAGTGCGGCGAGGTCTGCGCGCGCGGTGGCGCGCTTTGCCTGCGCGGCGTCACGCGCGACGATCGCGTCGCGTTCGGCCGCTTCGGCGCTGGTTTGCGCGGTTCGTGCGGCTTCACCCTCCGCGGTCGCCGCTGCCAAAGTGGCGGTGGCGTCCGCGCGCGCGGCCTCCAGCGGTGCGGCGTCGCCCAGCGCCGCCGCCTGTGCCGCGACCGCGGCCACGTCGCGCGCCGCCCGGTCGAGTCGTGCGCGCGCCGCGGATAAAGCAGCGTGCGCGACGCGGGCGTCGGCCGACTCGCTGGCCTGCCGTGACAGCCCCTGCGCCAGCGCGACCTCGGCATCGCGCGCGCTGCGTTCCGCATCCGCCAACGCGGCGTCGAGCGATGGCAGACGGGCGGCGGTCTCGGTCAGCGACGCCTCCAGCGCCCTTGCCTCCGCCGCCAGTCGCGCCAGCGCCTCGGCCGCGTCATGGGCCAGCGCGCCTTCGCGGTCGCGATCGGCGACGATCCGCGCGGCCTGTTCGCCAAGATCGGCCAGCCGCCGTTCGGCCGCAACCTTTTCGCTGCGCAGTCCGGCCAGCCGGTGCCCCGCCTCGCTCGCCCGGTCGCGCGCGGCCTGCGCCGCGGCGCGCGCCTCGGCCAGCGTTTCGGTCGCCTGCGCCTGATACGCCGCCGCGGCGCGCTGCGCCTCCGCCGCGGCCGCTACCGCGGTCTCCGCCGCCGCCGCCTCGGCCTTTGCGACATCCGCCGCCGCCGCGGCATCGCGCCAGCGCGCGAAGATCATCCGCGCCTCGGCCGTGCGGATCTCGCCCGACAACAGCCGATAGCGTTCGGCCTGCCGCGCCTGCCGCTTCAACGCCGCGGCGCGCGCCTGCTGGTCGGCGATCACCTCGTCGAGCCGTAGCAAATTCGCCTCGGTCGCGCGCAGTTTCTGCTCGGCGTCCTTGCGGCGGACGTGGAGCCCAGCGATTCCCGCCGCTTCCTCCAGCATCGCGCGGCGGTCGGCGGGCTTGGCGGCGATCACCGCGCTGATCCGGCCCTGACTGACCAGCGCCGGGCTATGCGCGCCGGTCGCGGCGTCGGCGAACAGCAATGCGACGTCCTTCGCACGCACGTCGCGCCCGTCGATCCGGTAGGCCGATCCCGCACCGCGCTCGATCCGGCGCACGACTTCCGATTCCTCGCCGTCGATCTCGGCCAGCATCGACACTTCGGCGAAATCGCGCGCCGGCCGCGTCGCGGTGCCGGCGAAGATCACGTCCTCCATTCCCGCGCCGCGCAGCGACTTCGCGCTGTTCTCGCCCATCGTCCAGCGCAGCGCCTCGAGCAGGTTCGATTTGCCGCAGCCGTTCGGCCCGACGACGCCGGTCAGGCCCGGTTCGATCCGCAGATCGGCCGGGTCGACGAAGCTCTTGAACCCCGTAAGCCGGAGCCGCTTGATCTGCATCGCGCGCCCCCCGACGCCCGACCTGCCGTCAGGCGCCCGCGTTCTTCAGCGCGGACTCCACCTGCGGCCACGTCGCCACGTCCAGCTTCTTGCCGTTCAGGATGAAGGTCGGCGTGCCGGTCACGTCCTTTTCCTTCATCGCGACCTCGCTGACCTTCGCCAGCGCCTCGATCTTCTTCGGGTCGGTCAGGCACTGCCGCGCCTGCGCCTCGGTCAGCCCGCGCTGCTTCACGAAATCCACATAGCCGAGATAATCGACCCAGGCAGTCGCCTGTTGCGCCGGAGTCAGCGACTGCAGCCGCTGCTGGAAATCGTTCGGCACGGTCTCCAGCTTGGTCAGGAATTGCGGCTGTTCAACGAACATCTGTTCCAGAATGCCGAAGAATGGCCCTTCGCCCGCGCATTGTCCGAGCAGCGCGACGCCGAGGTCCGGCGCGTGGACCAGGAAATCGCGGAATTCGTACGAAACCTTGCCGCTCTTGATGTAATTCTCCTCCAGCGGCCGCGTCGCATTCTGGCCGAACGCGCCGCAGGTGGGGCAGGTGCGCGATCCGTATTCGACCAGCTTCAGCGATGCGTTCGGGTTGCCCATCACATACCCGCCATCCGCCGTCTTCGACACCGTCTGCGTCCAATCCTGCCCGGCGGGCGCGGCGACTGCGGCGACCGAACCGGCGGGCGCGCTGGTGTTGCCCGCGCCATCGCCACACGCGGTGAGTGCGGCGAGAGCGAGAAGCGGGGCGGCGAAACGGAACGTCATACTGTTACTCCAGGGGACAGGATTATTTGGCGCCGGCAGCGCGCAGCATCGGTTCGAGCTTCGCCCAGTCGGTGTTCTCGATCAGCTTTCCGTCCAGTTCGAACGACGGCGTGCCCTTGATCTTGCCGCTCATCGCCTGCGCCACGTCCAGCGTTTTCTGGACCGTCGCCGGGTTGGCGAGGCACGCGCGGACCCCCGCATCGGTCATGCCCGACGCCTTGGCGATATCGCTGAGGCCCGCGCCATCGGCCAGCGCGCGATACTGGTCGGCGACCGGATAGGTCGAAATCCGCTGCGCATTGGCAGAGTCGAAATTCACCGCGCGATCGAGCCAGGTCGATTGCTGGGCGAAAAATGCGTCGTGCAGCTTCGGAAAGACAGCGGATCCCGAACAGCGCGCGAGCGTCGCGGCGACGAGGTCGTATTTATCGTGGACAGAGCTACGGATCTCGACGCTGGTCGAACCCGAGGCGACGAACTTGCCCTTCAGCGTGGCGGCCGAGTCGGCGGCGAAATGGCCGCAATGCGGGCAGGTGTAGCTGACGTATTCGATCAGTTTCACGCGCGCCTTTGGGTTGCCGATGACGTAGCTGCCCTGCGGCGCTGGCGTGGCGACGCTTGTCCACGGCCGCGGCGTCGCGGCGGCGAGCGGGATGGCGATGGCGAGGGATACGGCCGCGAGGAGACGCTTCATTTGACTACCGGTAATAAGGGTTGGTTGCCGATCCCCGCGGCCAGCGCCTCTAGCACCGCCTTGAGTTCAGGATCGGCGATGGTCTTCAGGCTCGCGCCCAGTTCGGCAGGGACGGCCTTGATCGACGGCGGTGCGCGGCGTTCGGCACGGGGTGCGACCTCGCCCTGCCGGATCGTCACGCGCGCGACCGCGGCATAGCCGAAGAAGCGGTTCACCCGCTCCATGATCTCGGGCGTGATGTGGCTCATCATCGCGGCGTGCGCGCCGCGCACGGTTAGCGTCAGGACGCCGTCCTGTTTCTTGCCGTGCGGAAAGCGGATCGATTCGGGCGCGCTGACCTTCGCCAGCCGATCGCCGACGATCTCGGGCCAGCGCGTGACGATCGACGATTGCACGAAGCCGAAGCGCCGGAACGCCGCGCCGCCGACCGCGGGCAGCAGTTCGGCGACCTGCCGCGACCGGTTCGATCGTTCGGGTTCGGGGGCGCGGATGCGCTTGCTCATGTGCGCTTCCATGCCATAGCCGGGGCGTGGACGCCAAGTGCTCGATATCCGGCAAATTGCTCGACTGGTACGACGCTCATGCGCGCGATCTGCCGTGGCGCGCGAAGACGGGCGAGCGCGCCGATCCGTACCGCGTGTGGTTGTCGGAGGTGATGCTCCAGCAGACGACAGTCACCACCGTGCGGCCGCGGTTCCAGGCGTGGGTGGCGCGCTGGCCCGACATCGCCAGCCTGGCGGCGGCGGACGAGGCGGAGGTGATGGCGGCGTGGGCGGGGCTTGGTTATTACGCCCGCGCGCGCAATCTGGTGCGGACCGCGCGGGTGGTCGCGGACGCTCATGACGGGCGGTTGCCCGATACCGAGGCGGCGCTGCGCTCGCTGCCGGGGCTGGGCGACTATACCGCCGCGGCGGTGGCGGCGATCGCGTTCGGCAGGCGGGCGGTGGTGATCGACGCCAATGTCGAACGCGTCGTCGCGCGGCTGTTCGCGATTGGCGATCCGCTGCCGGGCGCGAGAAAAGCGATCCGCGCGGCAGCGGACGATGTGTTTCCGGAATCTCGCGCGGGCGATTTCGCGCAAGGATTGATGGACCTTGGGTCGGGCATCTGTACGCCACGTTCGCCCAAATGCCTGCTCTGCCCGCTACGCGAGGATTGCGCGGGATTGGCGAGCGGCGAGCCGGACCGCTTCCCCGCAAAAGCGGCGAAGGCGGCGCGACCGCAACGCTTCGGCACTGTCTTTTGGCTGGAGTGGGACGAAGAAGTCCTGCTCGTCCGTCGTCCAGACAAGGGCCTGCTCGGCGGGATGCGCGCACTGCCGACCGGGCCGTGGATAGATGCGCCGCCTGCGCTCGCCGACGCGCCCGCCGCGGTTGACTGGCGTATTCTGCCCGAGACAATCTCTCACGGCTTCACGCACTTCACGCTCGATCTTGCGCTTGCGGTGGGGCGAGCGGACGCGCAGACAGCGCACGTAGTGGGTGAATATTGGGCAGCCGACCGGCTGAAATCGGCGGGTTTGCCCACGGTCTTCGCCAAGGCGGCGGATGCGATACGGAGGATGCGGTGAAGCCAGGCTATTTCGTGGGTGCGGTAGGTGTGTTGGCCCTGGCGGCGGCAGGTGCGGGGTTCGCGCGCCAAGCGCAACCTCAACCTCAACCTCAGGCGCAGCCACAGCCACAGCGCGTAGCCGCTCCACTGCCTTCGCGCTCGATCCTCGCCAATACGCAGGCGTTATTCGACGGCTATGTCTCCAGCAACAAGATGCCCGGGATCGTCGGGGCGTTCGGCGTCGGCGACGCGCCGACCGTCTTCGTCAGCGCGGGGAAGATCGCCGACGACGTGGGCGCGCCGGCGGCCGGCCCCGATTCGCTGTGGCGGGTCTATTCGATGACCAAGCCCGTCACGGGCATGGCGGCGATGATGCTGGTCGAGGAGGGCAAGCTGTCGCTCGACGATCCGCTCAGCAAGTATTTCCCGGCGTTTGCGAAGATGCGCGTGCTGACCAGCCCGGACACTTCGATGGACAGCGTGCCCGCGAAGAACCCGATCCTGATCCGTCACCTGCTGACGCACAGCGCCGGGCTCAGCTACAATATCAGCGCAAAGGGTCCGTTGCTGAAAGAGTACGAACGGCTCGGGTTGCTGCCCGGCACGGTCAACGCCGCGATCGAGGCGCAGGCGCGGCGGGCGCGTCCGACGACGCTGGCCGAATTCGCCAACCGCGTCGCGACCGTTCCGCTGATCGCCGAACCGGGGACGAAATGGAGCTATTCGATCGGCCTCGACCTGATGGGGGCGGTGATCGAGAAGGCGAGCGGGATGCCGTTCGACCGGTTCGTGCAGACGAAGTTGTTCGACCCGCTGCAGATGCGGTCGACCTATTGGACCGTCCCGGCAAGCGAGGCGAAGCGGCTTTCCACCAACTACGCCTTCGTCGGCGATGCACGCACGCCGCTCGATCCCGGCGCCACCTCTGTGTGGCTCACGCCGCCGAGCTTCCCCTACGGCGGGGCGGGGCTGGTGTCGTCCGCGCGCGACTACGATCGCTTCCTGCATATGCTCCAGGACGGCGGGACGCTGGACGGCGTGCGCGTGATGAAGCCGCAGACGGTCGCGCTTGCGATGTCGAACCTGTTGCCCCCCGGCGTCACCTTCGGCGGGATCGGCGGCGGCACGGGCGGCGCGATGTCGGCGCAGATGGGGTTCGGCGCGGGTGGGTCGGTGTATCTCGCCGACATGCCGGGCGGCGCGTCGAAGGGCACCTATGGCTGGGGCGGGGCTGCGGGCACGATCGCGTTCGTCGATCCGGTGAAGAAATTCCGCGGCACGATCATGGTGCAATATTTCCCGGCCGAGAAATGGCCGCTGCGGCAGGAAATCCTGCCCGCGCTGATGCGTGATGCGCAGCGCCTGCACGGCGGCCGTCCATGACGGGTCTCGTGCCCGGCTTCACCGGCGGGTTGCTCGATCGCGCCGATCATTTGCGGCATGACGAGGCGGCGGTGTCGGCGGCGATGGGCAATTGGCAGGCGCGGCTGCTGAAACTGCACGCGTGGGAGCCGGAGGTGACCGACGACGGCCGCCTCGGCTGGACGATGCTGACCGAGGCCCCCGACGAGGCCGAATTCGTATTGCTCGGGCTGGAGGACGGCAAGCCGCGCTTCGCCGCCTTCACGCCGGGCGAGCCCGCGCCGCCGCCGTTCCGTTCGCCCAATCTGTTCGCCACGCTGGATCAGCTGCGGCCGGGTGAGGCGGCGACGTTCGCCGCTGCGCGCAGCGTGCTCGACTGGCACGCGCGGCATGGCTTCTGCGCCAATTGCGGCACGCCGACGCGGCTGTTCCGTGCTGGCTGGGGCCGCAAGTGCGACCAGTGCGGTGCGGAGCATTTCCCTCGCGTCGATCCCGTGGTCATCATGATCGCCGAACACGATGGGCGTGCCCTGCTGGGCCGTCAGGCGAGCTGGCCCGCGCGCCGCTATTCGGCGCTCGCCGGTTTCCTCGAGCCCGGCGAATCGATCGAGGAGGCCGTCGCGCGCGAAATCCATGAGGAAGCAGGTGTGCGCGTCACCGGCGTACGCTATATCTCCAGCCAGCCGTGGCCGTTCCCGTCGCAGCTGATGATCGCGTGCGTCGGCATCGCCGAGGACGACGCAATCACGCTCGACGACAATGAGCTGGAGGACGCGATCTGGGTTTCGCGTGAGGAAGTGCGCAGCGTGCTGTCGGGCGGGGAGGGCGCGTTCCTCGCGCCGCCGCCCTACGCCATCGCGCACACGCTGCTGTCGATCTGGGCGGGGTAGAGCGGTCGCGCGTCTATAGCTGCGCTGGGGGAATCAGCTGGAGGAGCCAAGGCAGTGTCGTGCGCCATGCCGTGACGGCGCGCTGGCGCGGCATCATGCCCTGCGACAGCGTTGCGATGTCGCTGCGCGACAGGCCGGATCGTTCGCAGAAGAACGGGTGCCGCGGCGTTCGGGCGAAATAACTGTAGAACAGCGCCTTGCGGTCGCGCGTGACGGCGGGTTTGCCGCGGTGGAAATACCGCGCGGTGTCGGTGAACACGACGGTGCCCTTCGGCCCTTCGCAGCTCACGATGTCCTTGCGGAACCCCTCGCCCAGCACGGCGCCAAGTTCCTCGTCGGAGGCCAGCTCGTAGCGATAGCCGTTCGCGTCGTCCTGCGCGATGTGGTGACGCCCGACCACCTGTAACGGCCCGCCCTGATCGTCGACGTCGTTCAGATAGACCGCGATCTTCAGCATCTTGCGATCTTCCCAGTCGCGATGCCATTTGCGCGTCGACACTTCGCGCCCGTCCGCGACGGTGTAATTGATGCTGACGCCGTCATAAGCGACCGGCAGTTCGAGATAGGCTTCGGCGATATCGAGCAGGCGATCGTGCAGCCCCCAGCGGAACACCTCGGGCGTCGCGACCAAAGGTCCCGGCGGGACGACGTTGAAATCAATGCCCGCACGGACCCGGCGACGCGCCTCGGCGGCGAAATCGTCGGCCATCGCGTCTGCCAGATCGACGATCCCGGCCGATCCGGGAAGCGACAGCGCCTCCAGCGACGTGATGAACACGCCGTCCCGCAACAGCGCGGATACGATCTGCGCGTCGATCCCGGTCAGCGTCGGCAGGTTTGCGCGATGACGCTCGATCGCGGCCTGATATTTCGCGCCCAGAATGCGCCGCAGCGGGGCGGTGTTGGCGGCGCGCAAGGCGGTTCGCGCCGGAACGTCGCGCAATCCCGCGATGCGCTTGCGCTGCGTCTCGATCAGCCGCGCGACGACCCCGCGGCGTCGGGCCGCCGATCCGGCCGACGGCTCTACGAACGAGGAAACGGTCGGCTGTGCTTCCATGGACAAGCTCCCCCGGGCGGATTTCAGACGCGGACCGGCCGACACACGGCCGGCGTCGGCCAGCTATGGCGCATCGTAATAATGTTCGTAGCCGTCCCTGCGTCCCTTGGCGGTCAGCGACTTGTTCAGGATCGATCCGACGATCGGCGTCGGGCTGAGCAGACGCAGCGCATCGCGGATGTCGGCGCTTTTGGTCCGTCCTTCCTCGACGATCATCAGGACGCCGTCGACCTTTTCGGCGATCAGCATGATGTCGTCGAGCGCGAGGATCGGCGGCGTGTCGACGATGCAGATCGGCGCGCCCGGCAGCGCGCGGATTGCGTCCAGCATCAGTCCCAGGCGTTCGGATGCGAGCAGGGCGGCGGAATCCGGACGCGGTTCGCGCACGCCGTATATGGTCAGGTCGGTGTCGGCGATCCTGCTGCCCGTACTCTCCCACGATACGTCACCGGCAAGATAGTCGTCGACTCCGTGGCCGGGCGTCAGGCCGAACCGGCGCGCGAGCGTCGGGCGTCGCAGGTCCAGGTCGATCAGCACGGTCGGATGGATGCGGCTGAGCGCGGCGGCCGCATTGGCGGCGACATAGGTCTTGCCATTGCCCGGCTGCGTCGACGTCACCGCCAGCACCCGGCCGCCCGGCCGATGGAATCGGTTGAGCAATTGCGACCGCAGCAGCACGAAGCTGCGTGCGCGGACATCGAGATGTTCGAACCCGAAGATGCCGTTAGCGATCAGCATCGCGCGGTCCAGAGGAACGCGGCCGACGCGTGCATCGTCCAATTGGCGCGGTTCGCGTTCGGTGCGCAGCCGGTGAATTTCACCAGGCGTCACGAAGTCCGCTGCGGTCGCGTTGGCGATCGTCATGTCTGTCCCCACATCGGCGCGCCTCTATGTCCGGGCAAGCGCAGCAGCCGGGACAGGCGTTGCAACAGGCCCGCGTCGTCCCCGGTCTGCAACACCGGCACCACCACGAGCGGCGGCGCGCCCATGATCCGCGCCACGCCCCCTTCGCCGTGAACCGCGCCCGCGATCATTTCCCACAGAACCAGCAGCGCAAGGCCGGCGCCCAGTCCGCCCGCAATGCCCATCCCCAGGATCTTCGCGCGGCCCGACCCGGTGGGTTCGAGCGGCAGACTGGGCGCATCGACGACCGAGAAGCGTTCGCCCTTGTCCTCGGTCTGCAGATTGGCGGCGACCTGCGCTTCCATCTGTTTTTCGCGGATGCCCTGATACTGGATGCGGACATTCTCATATTCGCGTTCGAGGTTGTTCAGCTCGTACGTCGCCTGCGGGGCCAGCGACGCCATCCGGTCCATGTTCGAAATCGATCCGACCAGCCCGGCGCGGCGCTCCGCCAGCGTGGCGATCCGCGCTCTTCCCGCGGACACCTCGGCGTAGATCGCACCGGTTCCGGCGTTCGGCGTCGCATCCCGGCGCAGCGCCGCGCGCTGGCGGGCGACCACGTCGCGCGCCGCGACCACGTCGGGGAAATCGTCCGAATAGACCGTGCTCAGCAGGTTCAGCCGTTCCTCCGCGCGGCGCAGCGCCTCCGCGCCCGCACCGGGCGTCGCCGCGATTTCCTGGCTGCGCGCCGCCAGCAGGCTGTTCTGCTGCATCAGGCCCTGCGTCTCGGCGTCGATCCGCGACACTTCGGCGCGCAGGGCCGATCCGGATTGCGCGCTGACCGCCACCTGTTCGGGCAGCGCGCCGGCATAGCGCGCCTCGATCGCGCGGCGCTTTTCCCCGATCGCGGTCAATTGATCGCGCAGTTCGATCGCGCGACGGCCGAGGAAGGCGGCGGTGCCGGACGCCTGTTCGGTCCGCAGGCGTTTGTCCTCGGTGATGAACATCGCAGTCAACCGCTCGGTCACCGCCTGCGCCACTCTCGCGTCGCGGTAGTTGAACGACAGGGTGAAGGCGATCGTGCTGCCCGCTGGTCCATGTTGCTGATTGGCGCTGGTCCCGACCAGATCGACCCCGATCGCATCGCGCATGATGCCCAGAACCTCATCCTGCGGCAGGCGCGCGCGTTCCTTCGCATACAGATTGTGCGTGGCGATCAGCCCGGTCAGGTTTTCCCGGCTCATGATCCGTTGACGGATCTTGGCGATCCGTTCGTCGGCATAATTGGTCAACGGCGACGCGACGACCGTCGTCGGTATCTGCTGCGAGGTGATCAGCAACGTCGCGGACGAGCGATAGATCGGCACGATCACGACCATCGCGACGAGCGCGCCGAGCAGGCCGAGGATCAGCGGTGCGATCAGCCAGTACCGGCGGCGATACAGGATCGCGACGCCTTCGAGCACGCCGAAGGAGCCGGTGGGGGCGTCGTCCTCGTTCATCGCAGACTCGGGGTGAAGGTGAGTTGCAGCCCGGCGAAGAGCGCGCCGACGCGCGTCCCCTCGATCAGGCGGCGACGCAGATATTGCAGCGTCGCGGCCACCGTCAGGTCGCTACTGAGCGATCGTTCGACCGTCGCGGTCGCGCGGATCGCGTCGAACGCGGGGAAGACCGATCCCTGCATGACGGTGCGCTGATATTCGGCGGCCAGGTCGATCGATGTGCGTTCGCCAAGCGCGGTCCGGTACGATGCGCTGCCGACCGCGCGGCGCTGCAGCCCGCCCAGCCCGCTTACCTCTGAATTCAGCGACCCCGCCACGCAGATCACCGGACCGGGGGCCTCGCGGCACAATTCGGCCCGGCCGCTCAGCAAGGTGCGGGCGGGCTGATCGATACCGATGCCCAGCAGGTCTTCGGTGCGCGCGCTGTTGCGCTCTACGCCCAGCTCCCCGCTTGCGCGCCAGTGCGCGTCCAGCCGTTGCGCGATCGTCGCGTACAGGAACTGCGTGCTGGTGTCGGACAGCCGTTCGGTGTTGCTGAAGATCGATCCCGCCCGCACGCCCAGCGTGGTGCGTTCCGACGTCCGCCTGCGGTACGCCAGGCTGGCGGTAACCGCGCGCGTGTCGCCGAGCAGCCCGGTGCGCGTGAAGCTGAACTTCTCCGCGCTGATTTCAGGCAGAACCCAGGTATATTGGTCCGGATGCCATGTGACCGAGGCGCGCCCGACATAGGATGTGCGGATACTGGTCGGATCGGTGGCGGATTCGACGCTGCTGGTGAGCAGGTCGACCGCCAGTTCGCGCGCAAACCCGGCCGACGCGCCGATCGAGAGGTATTCGCTGTCGCGGTAATTGGCGGCCGCATCGACGCTGCCGGTCACGAAATTCCCGTAGCGCCGGCTGTACCGGCGATTGCTGATCTCGGCCCCAAGGTCGAAGGTCGATCCGGTCGGCGTCGTGAACGTCACGCCGGGACGCGCCGACACCTCCACCAGCGCCGCGCCGCGGTCCGATCCGGTTACAAGCAGCGGATTTTCCGAGGCGAGGGCGCGGATGTCCACCTCCAGCCGCGGCACGGGCTGCGCCGGCGCGGGCGCGCTCACGACCAGCCCCAGGACAGACAGCGACCCGGCAATGCGGCGCACCTGCGGCGTGACGCGCGGCGCGTCACGGGATGACCAGGACATCGCCGCTCCGCAAGATGGGAAGCGGCTGGGTCAGGGCGCCCGCCTCGAGCCGCCGCTGCCCTTTCAGAACCCTGGCGAGCTTGACCGGTTCGACGACCTGTCCGTTCGGCGTCTGACGCAGGATCACCGCATTGTTCACGTCGGCGAATTCGGCGAGCCCCCCGGCCATGCTCAGCGCCTGCACCACGTTGATCGGGCGGCCGGTGGCGTAGGTGCCGGGCGTGCGCACCTTCCCCACCACATAGAAGCTCATGTCGGCCGCCGCCCGCACGCCGACCGTGACGTCGGGCACGCTAGTGCGATAGTTCCCCGCAATCCGCTCGCGGATGGTGCCGGACACGTCCTTCACCGTCCGGTTGGCGGCGACGATCGTTCCGGCCAGCGGAAATGCGAAGGTGCCGTCGGACAGGACGCGCACCGTGCGCTGCATCCGCTCCTCGCCCCACACCGATATGTCGAGCTCGTCGCCGGGATTGATGCGATATTCGCCCAGCAGGTTCGCGCCGACGGCCGGCGCGGCGGCGGCGGCGGTCGACTGCGCGTGCGCTGGTGCGACCAGCATCGCGGCCGCCAGAACGCAAAAGGTGAGCGCACTGCCGCCCTTGCGCCATTCATGAAAGTCGTTCGCCATGCGATCGACGTGTCCCCACACGCACATCGGTCAATTCCTTCCGACCCAGCCTCGCACCCTAAACCCGTGATTCGTGGACGACAGTCAGCCGTTCACCCGCCGTTTCTTGCGTGCGGAAAAATCGGAAGGCGGCGGGCGCGATCTCCTCCCGCATTTTCCCCGCGTACAAAGGCCAACGCTGTTTGGGCCAATGCGATCGCAGGATTTCATGCCGGCGGCGCAACGGTTCTAATCGCCCGCGATACCTGGGGAGGGAATGCCGTGCTGTATGATCCCAACGTCGCGGAGACGGCGACCGTCAGCCGCACCGCACCGGCGACGGCGTTCGGAACCATCGATTTCCTGGGCCTTCATTTCCGGCGCGGGGAGCAGAAGGACATCCTCGACCACATCGGCGGCCGGCAGCAGTCCGAGACGTTTTCCTATGTCCTGACGCCCAACGTCGATCATGTGGTCCGGCTGCAGCACAGCCGGTCCGATCTGTGGCCGGTCTATCGCCGCGCCTGGCTCACCTTGTGCGACAGCCGCATCCTCGCCCGGCTGGCGCGAAATTCGGGGCTGCAACTGCCGATCGTGACCGGCAGCGATCTGACCGCGGCGTTGTTCCGCGATGTGATCCGCAGCGACGACCGCGTCGCCATCCTGGGTGGATCGGAAGAAGCGGTGGAGCAGCTCCGCCGAACGTACGGGCTGACCGATGTCGTCCATCACAATCCGCCGATGGGGTTCATCGCCGATGACGCCGCGCTGAGCCATGCGACCGAATTCCTGATCGATGCGAAGGCGCGCTACAGCTTCCTGGCGGTCGGCTCTCCTCAGCAGGAAATCCTCGCCTGCCGCGTCGAACGCAGCGGCAAGGCGACCGGGATCGGCCTGTGCGTCGGCGCGAGCCTGGAATTTCTGACCGGCGGACAGGTCCGCGCGCCGCGCTTCGTGCAGCGCCTGTCGCTCGAATGGCTGTTCCGCCTGCTGTCGCAACCCGGCCGGTTGTGGCGGCGCTATCTGGTCGACGGGCCGATGATCTTCCAGATCTATCGCAATTGGGGACGGGCGGCGTGAGGTTATGTTTCGCGGTCGTGACGCGGGGCTCGCGATCGGCCTGTCGTTCGCGGCGATCTTCGCCCTGCTGACCGGCCCGGCCAGCACGGCGAACGACGGCGACGACGCGGTAAACGCCGAGACCGATCGGCGTGTTGGTGCGCCCGAACGCATCCTGATTTCGGGCCACAGCCTGACCGCCGCTCCTTTTCCGGCGCATCTGGCCGCGATCGGGCTAAGCGCGGGCCATCCGACCCGCTGGAGCGCGCACAATCCGGCGGGATCGAATTTGCGCGATCGCGCACCGCTCGGCCTGCCGGGCGCGGACGGCGCGCCGCATGACGCGCTGATCGTGACCGAACAACATAGCTTGCTCGGCAATATCGTCTGGAACGACACGATCCGTCACCTGCGTCAGGCGCACGATCGATCGGTCGTTGCGAACCCGCACGCGCGCACGATGCTGTTCTCGTCGTGGCTGGCCGTTTCGGACCTGGCCGATCCGGCGCGCTGGATCGCCTATGAACGCGCCGCCGCGCCGCTGTGGGAATGCGCCGCGCACCGCGTGAACCGGTCGCTGGCGGGGGAGGGGCGTCGCGACCGGGTGCGCGTCGTTCCGACCGCGCTGGCGCTGGCGACGCTGGTCGAACGGGCCACCGCCGGAACGCCGGTGCCGGGCCTGACCGGGGCCAGCACCGCTGCTACGCTGAAAGCGATCTTTCGCGACGACGTCCATCTGACATCGGCCGGAACCTATTACACCGCGCTCGTCACCCACGCCTACCTGCGCGGGCATCGGGCCGAGGCCACATGGTCGCCCGACGGCGTGGAAACCGCGACCGCCGCGTCGCTGCGATCGATCGCGCGGCGTTTCGTCCACGAAGACGCCGCGCGGCTGCGCCCCAGGACGCTGGCCGGATGCCGGCGCTATGTCGCGCGCTTCGTGCCCGTCTATCTCGCCTACCAACGCGACACGGCTTGGCGCGACTCAGGTTTCGTGCGCGCGAACCTGAAATGGGCGCGGCACCGGATCGGCTGGCCGGTCCTGTTCGCGCGCCGCAGCGCGGCGAACCCGTTCTATTACGACGCCGCTTCCGATCGCGATTATTGGCTGCCCATCACGCGATAGTCCCGGGCTAAACCCGCAACCGGCGGCGCAGGACGGGCGGGGCCCAGTCGTTCGCCAGATGGTGCAGCGCCACGCGCCAGTCGCGCTTGTCGCTGGAGCCGGGGCGTTTGCGGAAGTTCGTCGTGCGATCCACGTCGAACACGACATCGCGCGGGGCGGTGTAATAATAGGTCGCGATCGACCGGCGCGTACGGCCCGGCGGGCATTGCAGCGGATCGGGATGCCCGTGATAGCTGTCGAGATCGGTCGCGAAGACCACCGCCCGCGCCATGTGCGGAAATGTCTGAACCCGGCATTCCCTCATCTGCCGGTCCCACAGCTCCAGCGCACCGCCATAGGAATCGTCCCAGTCGTCGTTCAGATAGATCAGCAGGTTCAGCCGCCGCTCGACATTCATCACGTCGTGGCGGTTGAAGTCCGCATGGATACCCAGATGCCCGCCACGGCGCGTTTCGTGCAGTCCAGCACCGGCGAAATACGGATCCGCGATCAACCCCTTCATGCCGGTCATTTCCTCTAGGAAACCGAGGAACGCCTGAGAATTGAGTTCGGCGAAGATGTTGCGCGTCGTCAGGCCGCTGCATTGTTGCGGATGGAATTGCTGCTTGAACCGTTCCTGGTCGCGATCGAACGGGCGCGCGCCTGCCTCTCCGCCTGGAAAGTGGCGCACCACGTCGCGTAGCATGGCGATGTCGATGAAGTCGTCGACCACGATATGGGGGAAGGGGTCCGCCGACCGGTATCGATCGGCCAGCCCCTGTCCCGCCGCGCGGCACTGCGCCTCGTCGAAGCTGCGGTAACCGCCCCGGTCGCCCATATCCAGCAATGCCATCTGCGCCTCCCCAGGGCATCGATGCCGGCACGCGCGGCATATCGAACCGCGATTAGACAGGCCGCGGTCGCGCGCGTCTAGTTCATGGTCTTCCCTACCGATTATCCCCCATCGACACCGCTTCACGCCCGGCCGATGCTGTCGGCGCGATGCGGTTGCGTCGGCGCGGGGGAAGTCGATCATGCACGTTGCCTATTACTCGCCGGCCTGGCCCCCGGCAGGCGCGGCCAATGGCATCGTCACCTACGTGTATGAGATGCGCCGCCACCTGCTGGGCGAGGGGCACGACGTATCCGTGCTGGCGGGCGGAAAACTCTACACTGGCGACGGGCGCGAACATGATCTGACCGAGGCCGGGGTCGGACCGCTGGACTTGTGGCGAAGGGTGAAGCGCCGGGTCGACCATGTGCGCGGCGACCTTCCCTTCACCGCCGTGGCGCTCGCCAGGCAATTGTCGGCGGCGCGCCGGATCGCGCGGTTCGACCTGGTCGAGATGGAGGAGAGTTTCGGCTGGTCCTACGCCGCGCAACGGCGGCTCGACGTGCCGGTCCTGACGCGTCTGCATTGTCCCGAATTCCGCCGCTGCGATCGTTACCGGAACGCGACCCAGCGGCGGCAGTCGCGCGAACGCATGGCGGCCGAGGGGCGCGCGATCCGCACCGCGCGCGCGGTGTCCGCGCCGACAAAGGCCACGCTGCAGGCGACCCGCGACCATTACCGGCAAACGCTGCCATCGTCGCGGGTGATCCCCAATCCGGTCCAGCCGCGCAGCGACGATCAGCGCTGGCAGCCCGACAGGACCAACACCATCCTGTTCGTCGGACGTTTCGATCACCTGAAGGGCGCCGACACGATGCTGGACGCCTTTGGCCTGCTGGCGGCGCGGCGGCGCGATGTACGACTGGTGATGGTCGGCCCCGATTCCGGCGTGCGCATCGCCGACGACCGTCAGCTGGGTTTCGACGATTATATGGTCAGGCACGTCGATCCGTCGGTGCGGTCGCGCGTCGAATTCACCGGCGTCCTTCCCCCCGATCGCATCGCGCAACTGCGGCAGCGTGCGGCTTTGACGGTGGTGGCGTCGCGCAGCGAGACCTTTTCCTATACCGCGGTGGAGGCGATGGCGATCGGCTGCCCGTTGATCTCCACCGACTGGGTGGGAAGCAACGAAGTGATCGAGGATGGCGAGACCGGCTGGCTGACGCCGGTCGGATGCGCGGAACGGCTCGCCGAACGGATCGACTGGCTGCTCGACCATCCCGACGAGGCCGCGCGCACCGGCGCCGCGGCATGGCGGCGCTGCCGCGACGTCTACGCGCCGGACAAGGTCGGGCGGCAGTCGATGGCCTTTTACGGCGATATCCTTGCGCAGCATGACGCCCGTTCCTGATATCGCGCCCGATCCCTGTTACGGATTCCTGATCCGCAGCGCCGGATCGCTGATCGACCTGCTGCGCCGCGATACGGTCGTCGTCGCGGGCACCGTGGTGGCGCTGAACCTGCTCCGCGTCGTCAGCACGATCATCCTGACCCGGCTGCTGGCGCCAGAGGCGTTCGGCGTGGTCGGGATCATCATGTCGGTGATCTTCGTCCTGCTGATGATTTCCGACCTGGGATTCCAGGCGTTCGTGGTCCGCCACGAACAGGGCGACGAGCCGGTTTTTCTCGACGCGATCTGGACGGTGCGACTGGTGCGTGGGTGCGCGCTCACGCTTATCCTGTTCGTCCTGGCGGAACCGATCGCAGCCGCGTTGCACAAGGGTCAGCTAAGCCCGCTGATCGCGGCGTCCTCTGCGATATTCGTGATCGAAGGGCTGTCGTCGCTGTCGTTGATCACCGCGTTGCGCGACCGGCTGTTGCTGCGCTTGAGTGCGCTTGAGCTGGTGGTGGGAGTCGTCCAGTTGCTTGCGTCGATCGCGCTGGCGATCGTGTGGCGAAACGCGTGGGCGATCCTGATCGCATTGCTGTTCGGCAGCTTCGTGAAGTCGTGGCTGAGCTACGCTATGTTTCCGGGGTCGCGGCGGCGCTGGCGGTGGGACCGGCGGCACAATGCGCAATTGTGGTCGTTCGCACGATTCGTCACCGGATCGAGCATCATAACCATGCTGCTGATGCAGGCGGACAAGGTGATCCTGTCGCTCGTGCTGTCGCTCGATACGCTTGGCCTGTACATTCTGGCGGGCAATCTCGCGCTCGCGCCGATCGCCTTCACCACGGCCTACGCCAGTCGCGTGCTCTATCCGCTGTACGCGCGGGTCTGGCGCGAGCGGCCGGGCGATCTGGCGGCGGTCTATTATGCCGCGCGACGGCGCGGTTCGCTGCTGTACATGATCGCGGCGGGCGGCCTGATCGGCGTTGCGCCGCTGCTGATCGCGATCCTGTACGACCATCGCTACGCCGGGGCGGCGGATTATTTGCGCCTGCTGGCGATCACGCCGTTGCTGGCGCTGGGCGTCGCCGCCGGGAATGAGGGGCTGACCGCATCCGGCCGGGTGCAGGCGACATTTCACGCCAGTGTGGCCAAGCTTTGCTGGCTCGTCGCCGCCGGACCCGCCGCGTTCTGGTGGTTCGGGCCGCTGGGGTTGGTAGCGGTCGTCGGGGCGATCGAGCTTCCGGCGCTGATCTACAGCTGGCTTGCGCTCTACCGCGCCGGATTGTTCAGGGCGGGCGAGGAACTGCTGTTGCTGGGCGCAGGCGGCGCCGGGATCGGCATCGGGCTGATCGCGAACGCCGCGCTGCTGCCCTTCTTCTCCCATTGAACGCCGCCGACCTTCCCGATCCTCAGCACCGCAGCGGCGAGCGCGAAGAAGACGATCAGGAACACCTGTGTCCGTCCGCCCAGCGAGGTGAAGAACAGCATCTCCATCGGCGTTCCGAGCCCTGCGAACGCAAAGGCGGCCGCCCCGGCCTGCGCCGGCCCGCCACGCCGCCACCTGCCGCGCCGCCGCCATAGCTGGACCAGGTAGAACACGAACGTCCCGTTGAAGATCATCAGCCCGACGACCCCCGATGCCAGCGCGATGAAGACATAGGTGTTGACGAAATCGACGATTCCCTCGCCCTGCCGCAGGTCGCTCAACCGGGCCAGAATCTCGGGGTTGGAATAGCCGAGCAGCGGGCTGTGCCAGAATTCCTCGATCCCGCGCTCCAGCAGCCGTTCGCGATAGTCGGCGGATTCGACCGATGCGCCCGACAGCCCGACCGATTCCGACAGGTCGCGGCTGTTCTGCGCCAGCGTCATCAGTCCGACGCCCGCCAACCCGATCAACACGACGCGCGCCGCCGCCTGCGTGACCCGCGCGCGGTACAGGTCGATCAGCGTCAGCCCGGTGACCAGTCCGATCCACGCCCCGCGCGACTGCGGCGCGAGCAGCCCGACCAGCAACAACGCCAGCAGGCACCGGTGCAGCGCCCGCGACCGGAACGCATCGCGCGCCATCCACGCGGCCAGGAAACAGAACACCAGGATCATCGCGATCGACGTCGGTTCCAGGAACGGCCCGCCGGCGCGGATCATGCCGCCGCGGCTTTTCACCAGCAGCAGCATCTCCACGCCGTGCCGCCCGTACAATTCGTTGTAGATCGGCCAGGATTTCCATACTTCCAGCAGCAGGATCAACGACAGGACCGTCGCCACCGCCGCCAGATGCAGCATGCAGTTGCGGACATCGTCCATGTTCCGGACGCTGCGGCTGATGATGTAATAGGGCAGCGCGCAATCGAGCGTCGCATTGACCATCACGCGGAAGAAATTGGTGAAGCTGGTTTCCCGCGCGGTCATCGCGATCAGCAGCACCAGCACCGCGAAGAACGGCATGTCGAACCGCGCCCCGCGCGCCGCGCGCCGGTCGGGATAGCGCAGCAACGTGATGGTCGCCCCGCAGGCGAGCGCGTCGTGCACGCCGAAATCGAACAGCTTCAGGCTGCCGATCATGATCGTCTGGTCCAGCGGCGGCAGCAGCAGCAGGCTGAACAGATAGATCGGGGCGACCTGCCCACCGCGTCGCACCATCAACGGGATCATCGCCCCCATCACCGCGTACAGCAACGTGACGCTGGGCATAAGCCACGCCGCCAGCGGCATGACGAGCGCGATCACGATCGGCTGATACCCCAATTGCCGCCGCGCAGGCGGGGTCAGGCAGTGATGGAAGATCGCCAGCCCCAACGCGGTCGCCGCGACTACGTAGATCGCCGCCTTCGCCGTCACCAGCGCCAGCAGGACCATCCCGCCGATCAGCGCCATTGCGATCGGCGGCATCAGCGCGCACCGCCTAGAAACGCGCGCACCGCGCGCAGTTTCGGCGCGTCGGCGGCGGGTTGCCCGGCATATTCGGTCAGCCCCCACGCGCCATAGTCGCCGATCGGCGCGGTCGACGCGTACAGCATCATCCGGTCGCCGATCCGATCGCGCCAGCGTTCCAGATAGCGCGTGTAGATCGCCGCCATTCGCGGATCGCGTTGGATACGGTGCGCCAGCGCCATGTCGCGCGTCACCAGATGCTGGCCGCCCTCATAGGTGATGAAGCGCTTGCCGTGCCGCGCGGCGATCGCCTTGTTGCGGGCGGCGAAATCGATCGTCTCGTCGACCGCGGCATCCAGGCGCGAATAAACCCAGTCGACGTCGCCCGCGCCGCGGCCATTCAGATCGAGCGTGATGTACGGTGCGGTCGCCAGCGCGTCGGTCCAGCGCGCGGTGTCCTCGTAATCGAACACCATCTCCGCCAGATCGGGATAGACGTTCTGGGTGGAGATCACCCGCACCAGCCGCGTCGGCCGATCGGCGAAGACCCCCGTCCAGATGCGCAGCGCGGCGCGCGATTTCTGCGCATAACGCCGCATCTGCGCGCGGAACGGATCGTCCTTCGGCGCCAATCCGGCGGCAAGTCCCTCTTCGCGCGCCTGCCGCGCGGCGGCGAACATGTCATTCCAGATTTCGTTGCCGAGTTCGACATAAGCGGTGCGCCCAGGCGCGAGGTTCGCGTGAACATATCGGGCGAAGCGTGCGATATAATCCTCCTCCGCATTGTACGGCATGATGAACCACGGATCGACGCTCGCCTCGTTGGCCAGCGCCACCATATGCTCGACCGCGACGCCGCCCGGCCCCGCCTGCGACGACGCATCGGGCAGCGTCCGCGTCTCCCAGATGCTCACCGGATTGTCGTTGACGCGCTGCCAGTCGAGGAAGCGTACCGCGGAAAAACCGCGTAGCGACGCCACGAACGCAGGGTGGAACAGCTGGTCCTGCGGCAGTGCGCGGTCGCGGCAATCGACGTCCCGCAGCGGGTCGGCCGGGTCGGTCTGTTCGAGCTGGATCCAGCCGCCCTCGTCGGCGCGCCCTTCGGAGGTCAGCATGATATCGACCGACGACGGACGTTCCGCGACCAGCCGAGCGACGCCCCCGGCCGACAGCCGGCCACGGCCAGCGAACGTGCAGCGCACGGCCAGCGTGATGAACGGCGCGGGCGGCAGGACGAGCGGGCGCGGCGCGAACTGACCGGCCCGCAGGAAGCGGACCCAGCCGCGCGCATCGACCTGATCGTGCGGCAACGCGGTCCACCCCGCCCCTTGCGATGCGAACCATTCGCTCTGCGCGATCAGGTTGGTGAACACCTGCTGCCGATTGTACGGTGCGATACCGAATAGGTTGATGCCGATATCCGTCGGAACGGCCGGGCCGACGGGCTGTTGGGTGTCGCGGTTCAGCAGGCGCTTCCCCCCCGGCGACGCCGCGCCGATCGCTGCCGTTGCGGCTGCGACGATGCCGAGCGTGAGCAGTTTCCGGCGAGCCGGTCGCGCGCGCGGCGTCACGCCATTCGACCGGCGCGCTGCAATTTTGCGTCTCTTGCGATCACCGCCGCGTCCTGCATCCGCATCGCGCACCCCCGTGCCTTTTTTCCGGACCGATCAGGCCTATCCGTCGCCGCGCCCCGCCCCAATCCGGCGCAACCCGTGCGTATTCTACGGAGGGTGTTCGCACCCACGGACGAAGCCTTGGCAGAATGACGAATTACGCCCGCCCGGCGCGCAGGTCAGAACCGGCCATCGAAAATCAGCGAGGACGGGGCGGGGTGGCCACGCAATCGATCGAAACCAGCGTCTGGACCTGCGCGCGATGATCGCGGTCGCCTGGGCCGCGGCCCTTTGCGCCGCGCTGCCGCTGTTGATCGTCAGCATCGAATGCCTCGCAGGCTTGCGGCCCGGCCGATCGCCGTCGCGCACCGCGGATGCGCCGCCGTTCGTCGTGCTGGTCCCTGCGCATGACGAGGCGGCGGGAATCGCCGCGACCATCGCCGCCATCCGCCGGCAACTGCGCGCGTGCGACCGGCTGCTGGTGGTCGCCGACAACTGCGTCGATGCTACCGCCGACGTCGCATTGCGCGCAGGCGCGGCGGTGGTCCGGCGCAACGATCCCGGTCGCCGGGGCAAGGGGTATGCGCTGGCCTTCGGGCGCGACATCCTGCGCAACGATCCGCCCGCGGCCGTCATCGTGATCGACGCCGATTGCGTGCCGGAACCCGGCGCGCTGCAGGCGCTGGCGCGATCGGTCGCGCGGCGCGGCGCGAGCGTGCAGGGGCGCTATCTGCTGTCCGCCGCGCCCTCCGCCACCGCGATCGTGCGCATTTCCAGCTTCGCCTTTCTGATCAAGAATCTGGTGCGTCAACGCGGGCTGGACCGGCTGGGCGGCATGGCCCTGCTGCAGGGCGCGGGCATGGCGTTTCCGTGGCGCATCTTCGACACCGCGCCGCTCGCCACGCCGTCGCTGGTCGAGGATCTGAAGCTGGGTCTCGATCTGGTCCTGGCGGGCGAGGATGTCCGGTTCGAGGATGATGCGCGCTTCACCAGCCGCGCGGGCGCGCAGGCCGCGACCCGCCCGCAGCGCACGCGCTGGGAACACGGCATGCTGGCCACCGCCGCAGTGTATCTGCCGCGGCTGCTGGTGGCCGGCATCCGTCGGCCGCGCCTGCTGCTGCTCGCCGCCGACCTGCTGGTGCCGCCGCTGGCGTTGCTGGTCGAGTTCGTCGCGGTGATCACCCTGGCGTTGCTGCTGTCGGCGGTGATCGCCGGCGACGGCGCGCCGCTGGCGCTGCTCCTCGCGGTCGAGCTTCTGTTCGCGGCGACGCTGGTCCTGACATGGCGCGCGCACGGGCGCGCGCTGCTGCCGCCCGCCGCCTTGCTGCGACTGCCGCATTATATCCTGTGGAAACAGCCGATCTACGCCCGCCTGCTGGGACGGCGCGAACAGCGCTGGATCCGCACGAGCCGTGCGCCATGACCGTGGTCGGCGTCGTGGCGATCGGCCGCAACGAAGGCGCGCGGCTGGACGTGTGCCTTTCCAGCGTCCGGGCGCAGGCCGATTTGGTCGTCTATGTCGATTCCGGATCGTCCGACGACAGCGTCGCGCGCGCGCGTCGCCACGGCGTCGACATCGTCCGGCTCGATCCGCTGGGCGGCTTCACCGCGGCGCGCGCGCGCAACGCCGGTTTCGCGCGCCTGAAACAGTCCGCGCCCGACATTTCTTTCGTTCAATTCGTCGATGGCGATTGCGAACTCGCCCCGGAATGGGTCGGATCGGCGCTCACCTTTCTTCAGGCGCGGCCCGATGCGGCGGTCGCCTGCGGCCGTCGGCGCGAGCGTCATCCCGCCGCCAGTCCCTACAATCGCCTGTGCGATTACGAATGGGACACGCCCGTTGGAGAGGCGGATACCTGTGGCGGCGACGCGCTGATCCGCGCGGAGGCGTTCGAGGCCGTAGGCGGCTTTTCGGGCGATCTGATCGCGGGCGAGGAACCCGATCTGTGCCACCGTATCCGCGGCGCGGGCTGGACGATCCACCGGCTCGATCGCGACATGACCACGCACGACGCGGCGATGACGCGGTTCGCGCAATGGTGGCAGCGCAACCGCCGCAGCGGCTACGCCTTTGCCGAGGGGCTGGCGCGCCGCGGCCGGGCCGACCGGCACGCGCTGCGCGACGTAACCAGCAACATCTTGTGGGCGCTGCCGATCGCATGGCCATTGTGGCCGATCCTGTGGTTGCGCGTGCTGCGGCGGCAACGCGACGCCGTGTATGCGACATTCATCGTGCTGGGCAAAATTCCGCAATGCCACGGGCAAATGGATTATTGGATAAAACGACGAGCGCGATTGATCGAGTACAAATGATTCCTGCGACATCGCAGAATGTCGATGGGGGTTTCGCACCACGCAATTGACTAAATGGCCGCGATCGAAATGCGATCATAGGTTTTATCGATGGCATCGTCACCTCGGGGGGTAACGACATGACGAACTACTGGCGAATATTACCCGTCGTCA
The DNA here is from genome assembly GCF_024758705.1 of Sphingomonas sp. SUN019. NCBI lineage: Bacteria > Pseudomonadati > Pseudomonadota > Alphaproteobacteria > Sphingomonadales > Sphingomonadaceae > Sphingomonas > Sphingomonas sp. SUN019. Next base: position 2,821,230 of record NZ_CP096971.1, read on the forward strand.
TTGGCGTTACGCTGACGACCGCGTCGAGCGGGCGGTCGGTGGCGGTCGATCAGACGTGCGCCGCGACACCCGCATCCGCAGCGTCGTCCACCGCATCCGCATCCCGCGCGGCAGGGGATTCCGCGCTCGACGATCCCGCCTGCGCCAGCGCCAACGTCATGAGCGGCACCGAAAAGGCGCTGTGCCTCATGCTCTTGGGCTGCATGGCGGTAATCGGGAATCAGGCCTCGCGGCGCAAGGCGATCAAGGCCGTCGCATCGTGACCGCGCCGTGGCGCTGCGTCCTGATCGGGTCGGAACCGTTGCTGATCGAATGCGGGACGATGCTGCGGGAGCGCGGCCATCAGGTGGCAGCCATCGTCAGCCGGCGCGCGGAAATTCGAACATGGGCGGCGACGCTCGGCATTCCCGCCGTCGACGCCGCTCGTGACCTGCACGACGCGGGGTCGGATGCGTTCGACTATCTGTTCAGCATCACCAACCTGTCGGTGCTGTCGCCCGACATCCTGGCGTTGCCGCGCGTCGCGGCGATCAACTTCCACGACGGGCCGCTGCCCGGTTATTCAGGACTGAACACGCCGGTCTGGGCGCTCCTGAACGGCGAGACACGCCATGCCGTGACCTGGCACGCGATGACCGAGCGCGTCGATGCGGGCGACGTCCTCGCTACGCGATCGTTCGACATCGACGAGGGAGAAACCGCGCATTCGCTCAACACCAAATGCTTCGCCGCCGCGATCGAGACGTTCGGCGAGCTGATCGACGGGCTGGCGCGTCGTACGCTTGTCCCCGTGCGCCAGGCTGCAGTCGCAGGCCGCTATTTCGGTCGCGACGCCCGCCCGCCCGCCGCAGCGACGATCGACTGGAACCGTCCCGCCGAGGACATCGTCCGATTGCTGCGCGCGCTCGATTTCGGCGGCCACGCCAACCCGCTCGCCGCCCCCAAACTCCGGATCGGGGACCGGATCGTCCTGATCGGCGAGGCGGTCGCGGAAGGTCGTTCCGGGCAAGCGCCGGGCGCCGTCGTTCGCGCGGATGACGCCGGAATTGTGATCGCGACCGCGACCGACGATCTACGCCTGACACGCCTGACGACTCTGCAAGGCGCACCGCTGACCAGCGGCGAAGCCGGGCTCGCGCCGGGCATGCGCATCCCCGCGCTGGACGATGCCGCCGCCACCACGCTGTCGCAGCTCGATTCCGCCATCGCCCGCTACGAACCCTGGTGGCGCAGGCGATTGGGCTCACGCAATCCGTTGATCCTGCCGGTGGGCCGGGTCGAGGGACCATCCTCTTCCGAACGCGTCGGGACGGCGGACCTTGCGCTGCCGCCCGGCGCGACCGCGCAGACAATATTGGCGGCGGCGATCGCCTGGCTCGCCCGGATCGCGGACAAGGCCGCGTTCGATGTCGGCTTCACCGATCCGGTGTTCGCGGCGCGCTACGCAGGCGCGGAGCCGTGGGTCGCGCGCCAGTTGCCGCTGCGCGTCGACATCGCCTTCGATCGCGGGCTGGACGCGTTGCGCGACGCCGTGGCGGCCGACGTGCGCGACATGCACCGCCGCATCGGCCATGCCGCAGACCTGTTCGCACGCTGCCCGGAACTGCACGGCGTCTCCGCCGACCTGCCGGTCGCGGTGACGATCGTCGATGCGCTCGACGATGCGACCGCGACCGCGGACCTGACGATCGCGATCCGGTCGGACGGGCGCGCCTGCCGCTGGCTGTACGCCGACCGCGCGCTGGATGAACGGCGCGTGCGGTCGCTGCAGGACGGCTTCGCGACGCTGCTCGCCGCTGCGTTCGCTGCGCCCGATCATCCCGTCGCGACGCTGCCGCTGGTGCCTGATGAGGTTCGCAAGCAACTCGTCGACCATTGGAACGCGACCGCGGCCGACTGGCGCGACGACGCGTGCCTGCACGATCTGTTCGTCGAACAAGCGGTGCGCACGCCCGACGCGCCTGCGGTCACCAGCCGCGGCGTCACTCTGTCCTATGCCGATCTGGACGCGCGATCGAACCGGCTCGCGCGGCATCTGCAGCAACTGGACGTCGGCCCCGACGTGCTCGTCGGGCTGAACGTCGAACGTTCGGTGGACATGCTCATCGCGCTGTTGGCGATCCACAAGGCCGGCGGCGCCTACGTCCCGCTCGACCCGGCCTATCCGTCCGACCGGATCCAGCACATGATTGCGGATTCGCGCGCGCAGGTGATCGTCACGCAGGCCGCGCTCGCCGGAAAGCTGCCGCGCACGCAGGCGGCGATCGTCTGCATCGACGTCGACTGGCCGCTGGTCGAACAGCATTCCGCGACGCCGCTGCCCGCAACCGCGCGGCCCGATCATCTGGCGTACGTCATCTACACCTCTGGTTCGACGGGGGTGCCGAAGGGCGTAGTGGTCGAACACCGCAACGTCGTGAACTTCTTCGCCGGCATGGACCGCGTGATCGAACCCGGCGGGACGTGGCTGGCGGTCACCAGCCTGTCGTTCGACATTTCGGTGCTGGAGGTGTGCTGGACGGTCGCGCGCGGATGCCATGTCGTGGTGGCGACGGGCGAGGAGATGAAGGCCACCGATGCGCCGGTGAAGCGCCCGGTCGAGTTCAGCCTGTTCTATTTCGCCAGCGCCGACGGCGGCAGCGCGGCCGACCAGTATCGCCTGCTGCTGGAGGGCGCACGCTTCGCCGACACGCACGACTTCGCCGCGGTGTGGACGCCGGAGCGGCATTTCCACGCCTTCGGGGGCCTGTATCCCAACCCGTCGGTCACCAGCGCCGCGATCGCCGCGGTGACCAGCCGGGTGAAAATCCGCGGCGGCAGCGTCGTCGTCCCGTTGCACCATCCGGTCCGCGTGGCGGAGGAATGGTCGCTGGTCGACAATCTGTCGAACGGTCGCGTCGGCATCGCCTTCGCCTCGGGCTGGCAGCCGAACGATTTCGTGCTGCGGCCGGAAAGCTTCGCCGACAAGAGCGCGGCGCTGATGAATGGCATCGACACGGTGCGCGGGCTTTGGCGCGGCGAGAAGCGCGCGTTCCCCGGACCGCTGGGCAAGGATGTCGAGGTCGCGATCTACCCGCGCCCGGTCCAGCCCGAACTGCCGTTCTGGATCACCTCGGCGGGCAACCCCGACACGTTTGCTGCGGCGGGACGCGTCGGGGCCAACATCCTGACGCATCTGCTGGGCCAGACCGTCGACGAGCTCGCCGCGAAGCTGGCGGCGTATCGCGCGGCGTGGCGCGAAGCGGGCCATCCCGGCGAGGGGCACGTGACATTGATGCTGCACAGCTTCGTCGGCGACGACGCCGCTGCGGTGCGCGTAGCGGTGCGCCAGCCGCTGACCGATTACCTGCGCACCTCGACCAATCTGGTGAAGGAATTCGCCTGGTCGTTCCCCGCGTTCAAGCGCCGCCCCGGCATGGCCGAACCCGGCGCGCAGATCGACCTTGGCGCGCTCGACGAAGAGGAACTGGCGGCGCTGCACGATTTCGCGTTCGAGCGTTATTACGAAACCGGCGGGCTGTTCGGGACGCCAGCGCAATGTCTGGCGGTGGTCGATCAGGTCCGCGCAGCGGGCGTCGACGAGATCGGCTGCCTGATCGATTTCGGCGTGCCCGCGCAGCAGGTGCTCGACCATCTCCCCGCGCTCGACCGGCTGCGTCGCCTCGCCACCGCGCCCGCGCCGCGGGCCGAGGATGAGACGCTGGCCGGGCTGATGCGCCGACACGCGGTGACGCACCTGCAATGCACACCGTCGATGGCGCAGATGCTGGTCGGGGACGAGGCCGCACGCCCCGGTCTGGCCGCGCTGCGCCAGTTGCTGGTCGGCGGGGAAGCATTGCCGCGCGCGCTGGCGGGCGAACTGACCGCGCTGGTCGGCGGATCGGTGCACAATATGTACGGCCCGACCGAGACGACGATCTGGTCGGCGACGTACGCGGTGGACGACGCGCCGGGCGCGGTGCCGCTCGGCCGTCCGCTCGCGAACCAACAGATCTACATCCTCGACAGCCGGCAGCAACTCGCGCCGCCGGGCGTGCCGGGCGAGCTGGTCATCGGCGGCAAAGGCGTGGTGCTCGGCTATCTGCGCCGCGCCGAACTGACTGCGGAACGTTTCGTCGCGCATCCGTTCGACGCCGAGGCGCGCGTGTATCGCACCGGCGATCTGGCGCGGTTGCGCGACGACGGCGTGCTCGAATTTCTCGGGCGGCTGGATCATCAGGTCAAGATCAGGGGCCACCGAATCGAACTCGGCGAGATCGAAGCGGTGCTGGCGAGCCATTCCGCGGTCCGCCAGGCCGTCGTCACCGTGCGCGAGGATGATCCGGGCGACGTGCGGCTGGTTGCCTACTTCATCGCGTCGACATCTGCGCCGCCGCCCGCCGAGCTGCGCGACCATCTGCGCGCGCGGCTGCCCGAATTCATGATCCCGGCTCATCTGGTCGCGCTGCCCGCGTTCCCGCAGACGCCCAACGGCAAGATCGACCGCGCCGCGCTGCCGAAGCCGGAGGGCGTCGTGATCGCGGTCGATCATGTCTCGTTCGTCGCGCCGGCGGATGGTCTGGAGGCGAGGATCGCCGCGGTGTGGGCGGACGTGCTCAAACTGCCGAAAGTCGGCACGCGCGACAATTTCTTCGATATCGGTGGCCATTCGCTGCTGGCGGTGCAGGTCCATCGCCGCTTGCGCGATGCGCTCGACCGACCGTTGCCGCTGACCGACATCTTCCGTTTCCCGACGGTGGAGACGCTCAGCGCGCATCTGTCGACCACGGGCGGCGACGATGCGGCGGTGCGTCAGGGTGAGGCGCGTGCGGTCGGACGGCGGGCGGCGCTGCAGCGGCGGATCGGCCTGCGGCTGGCCCCGGCCGCGTCGGAACGGGGGTGAACGGCATGTATCAATCGGGCAACGACTTTGGCGATTCTCCCGACGCGGCGATGGACACCGATATCGCGATCGTCGGCATGTCGTGCCGTTTCGCGGGCGCGCGGTCGGTCCCGCAATATTGGGCCAATCTGCGCGACGGGGTCGAATCGATCGCGACCTATGCCGACGACGATCTGGTCGCGGCGGGAGTCGAGCCTGCGCTGCTCCGCGATCCGCACTACGTCCGCGCAGGCGCGCCGATCGAGGACATGGAGTGTTTCGACGCCGCGCTGTTCGGCCTGTCCCCGCGCGACGCGGCGATCATGGACCCGCAGCATCGCCATTTCCTGGAATGCGCGTGGGAGGCGCTGGAAAACGCGGGCCATACCGCGGAGCGTTTCAACGGCGCGATCGGGGTGTTCGGCGGATCGGGCCACAACGCGTATTTCGCGAGCAATCTGCTGACCAACCCGAAGCTGGTGCGCGACGTCGGCCGGTTCCTGTTGCGGCACACCGGCAACGACAAGGATTTTCTGACCACGCGCGCGTCGTACCTGCTCAACCTGAAGGGCCCCAGCGTCAACGTGCAGACCGCCTGTTCGACCTCGCTCGTCGCGGTGCACATGGCGGCGCAGAGCCTGCTGAACGGCGAATGCGATATGGCGCTGGCCGGTGGCGCATCGATCGAGCTGCCGCATCGCCAGGGCTATCTGTACGAGGAGGGCGAAATCCTCTCCCCCGACGGCCATTGCCGCCCGTTCGACACTGAATCGCAGGGAACGGTGTTCGGCAGCGGCGTCGGGCTGGTGGTGCTGCGCCGGTTGAAGGACGCGCTGGACGACGGCGACCACGTCTATGCCGTGATCCGCGGCTCGGCGGTCAACAACGATGGGTCGGAAAAGGTCGGCTATCTCGCGCCCAGCGTCGATGGCCAGGCGGGCGTCATCACCGAAGCGCTGAGCATCGCGGACATCGCCGCGGACACGATCGACTATGTCGAGGCGCATGGCACCGGGACACCGGTCGGCGATCCGATCGAGGTCGCGGCGCTGACGCAGGCGTTCCGGCGCGACACCGACAAGGTCGGCTATTGCGGGATCGGATCGGTCAAGGCGAACATCGGCCACACCGACACCGCCGCGGGCACCGCGAGCCTGATCAAGGTCGCGCTGGCGCTGCATCACCGGATGCTGCCGCCTTCGCTCAATTACACCGCGCCCAATGCGGCGTGCGATTTCGCGACCAGCCCGTTTCAGGTGAACGCCGTGCTGAAGCCGTGGCGGCGGCACGGCGACCAGCGCCGCCGCGCGGGGGTCAGCTCGCTCGGCGTCGGCGGGACCAACGCCCACGTCGTGCTGGAGGAAGCGCCGCAGCGCGGCCCGACCAGCCCGAGCCGGACGCACCAGCTGATCACAGTGTCGGGCAAATCGGCGCGCGCGCTCGACGCCAACACTGCGGCGCTGGCTGATCATCTAGCGGGCGATGCGGCGGTCGATCTGGCCGACGCCGCCTATACGCTCAGCGTCGGCCGACAGCATCTGGGCCGCCGCCGCATCGTCGTCGCCAGCAGCGGCGCCGATGCGGTTGAGGCGCTTGCGACGCCCGCGCGCATGTTCACCGGCGACGCGATCACCGATCGCGCCGCGGCGTTCCTGTTCTGCGGCGCGGGGTCGCAATATGCCGGCATGGGCGCGGGGCTGTACGAATCGGAACCGGTGTTCCGCGATGTCGTCGACGCTTGCCTTGCGCAGACCGACGCGCCCGGCGGCATCGGACTGCGGCGCTGGCTGTTTCCGACGCCCGCAGACATGGATCGGGCGCGCGCCGAACTGGAACGCCCCTCCGTCGCGCTGCCCGCCTTGTTCATCATCCAGGTCGCGCTGGCGCGGTTGTGGATGTCGTGGGGCGTGCGGCCTGACGGAATGATCGGCCACAGCTCGGGCGAATATGCCGCCGCGCATGTCGCGGGCGTGTTCAGCCTGACCGATGCGCTCGCCATCGTCGGGATGCGCGGCAAATTGTTCGAGACGCTGCCGCAGGGCGGAATGCTGAGTGTGCCGCTGTCGGAGGACGAACTGCGCCCGCTGCTGGGCGACGATCTGTCGATCGCGGCGATCAACGGCCCCGAACTGTGCATCGCCTCGGGCACCACTGAAGCCATCGCGCGGCTGGAGGCGGAACTGACGGCGCGCGAGATCGAAAGCCAGCGCGTCAGGATCGCGGTCGCCGCGCATTCGCCGATGCTCGATCCGATCCTGCAGACGTTCCGCGACGGCCTGTCGCGGATGCGGCTGGAACCGCCGAAGCTGCCGTTCGTGTCGAACCTGACCGGCACGTGGATCGCCCCGGCGGACGCGACCGATCCCGAATATTGGGTGCGCCACTTGCGCCAGACGGTCCGCTTCACCGACGGCCTGGCGCAATTGCTGACCGATCCCGACAAGGTGCTGCTGGAGGTCGGGCCGGGGCGCACGATGTCGTCGCTCGCGCGGCAACACCCGGCGCGCGCGAAGACCCAGCCGGTGCTCAATTCGCTGCGCCACCCGGACGAGACCGCGGCCGATCTCGGCTATCTCCTGACCACGCTCGGCCGGTTGTGGACGCTGGGCGTGCCGGTGAACTGGGGCAGTTTCTGGATCGACGAGCGGCGGCGGCGCGCGCCATTGCCGACCTATTGCTTCGACCGCGAGCGTCACTGGATCGAACCGGGAGCGGCGCTGTTCCAGGCCGAGCCGTCGCTCGACGAACCGCTCGAACGCCGCGCCGACATCGCCGACTGGTTCCATGAACCCGTCTGGCAGCGGACGTCGCGTCCGCGAACCGCGATGCTGAACGGCGCTGCGTTGGTGTTCGAGGATCGCGCCGGCCTTGGCGCGGCGTTGGCGAAAAGCCTCCGCGGTGCCGGACGGAACGTCGTGACCGTCCGCGCCGGGCGTCGCTTCAAGCCGTGCGGACCCGACGCCTTCGCGATCGATCCGGCGAATCCCGCCGATTACCGCTCGCTCGTCGCCAGCCTTGCGGCCGATGGCCGGTTGCCCGAACAAATCTATCACTGCTGGCTGGCGACGGGCCGGGATCGCGGCGGCGACGCGATGCGCGAGGCCGCGGCGCTGCAGGATCGCGGCTTCTACAGCGTGATGTTCCTCGTCCAGGCGCTGGCCGAGGAGGATTCGGACGCGCGCACTGAAATCGCGGTGATCTCGGACGGGATGCAGCGCGTTTCGGATGAGGCGGGGCTGGTTCCGGCCAAGGCCACGGTGCTCGGCGCGTGCCGCATCGCGACCGCCGAAAACCCGCAGCTGAACGTGCGCAGCATCGACATCTCGCTTCCCGGTGCGGCCGGAATGACGCGCATCGCCGATCTGCTGATCGCGGAAGTGGCGAGCGGGGACACCGCGGCGGCGGTCGCGTATCGTATGGACGAACGCTGGGCGCAGTCCTTCACCGCGGTTTCACGCACCGATCGCGCGCTTACCCACGATCCGGCCGCGGGGCGGCTGCGTGAGGGCGGCGTCTATCTGATCACCGGGGGTCTGGGCGGAGTCGGGCTGGCGATCGCACGCCACCTTGCCGACATCTGCGGCGCGCGGCTGGCGCTCGTCGCACGCACCACGCTGCCGCCGCGCGCGACGTGGGACGAACATCTCGCGACGCGCGCGCACGACGACCCGGTCAGCACCCGGATTCGCGAGATTCTGGCGATCGAAGCCGCCGGCGGCGCGGTGCTGTCGGTGGCCGCCGACGTCTGCGACGCGCGCGCGATGCGCCGCGCCGTGCGGCAGATCCGCGATCGCTTCGGCCGGATCGACGGCGTCTTCCATGCCGCGGGCGTACTCGACGACGGCCTGCTGCAAGGCAAGACGCGTCAGGCCACCGCCGCGGTCATCGCCCCGAAGCTGTACGGCACGCTGGCGCTCGACGCGGCGTTGCGTGACGACCGGCCCGATTTCATGCTGCTGTTCTCCTCGATCAGCGCGTTTGCGGGGCTGGTCGGGCAGGTCGATTACGCCGCAGCGAACAGCTTCCTCGACGCGTTCGCGCAGGCGCGGCACGGCGATCCGCGAATCCGCGTCGTCTCGATCGGCTGGAGCCAGTGGCAGGAGGTCGGCATGGCCGCCGCGCTGGCCGGTCACGATGTCGCGCCCATTGGTGCTGGCCGCGCGCTGGACCATCCGCTGCTGGACGCCATCCATATTGTGTCGGCGGACGAGACGGTCGTCACCGCGACGCTGTCGCCCGGCACGCACTGGCTGCTCGACGAACATCGCCTGGCGGACGGCAGCGCGCTGATCCCCGGCACCGGCTTCAACGAAATCGTGCGCGCCGCCTTTGCCGAGATCGCGCCCGGTCCAGCCGAATTGCGCGACGTGATGTTCGTGACGCCGTTTGCGGTCTCCGACGGATCGGCGCGCGACCTGCGCGTGCATTTCCGCCGCCGCGACGACGCCTGGCGTTTCGAGATCCACGGCCGCGCCGCCGCCGCGACCGACGGCTGGGTCGAGCACGTCCGCGGGCAGATCGCCGCGCAACCCGCCGGGGGCGTCCGACATCTTCCGCTGGATGCGATCCGCGAGCGTTGCCAACGCCCCGCCCCGGCAGCGATCGGGGCCGACGCTTCGCCATTCCTCCGCCTCGGCCCGCGTTGGCGCAACGTCCGCGACTTCGCGCTGGGATCGAACGAGGCGCTGCTGCGGCTGGAGCTTCCCGCAGCGTTCCACGGCGACCTCGATACGATCGCGCTGCATCCTGCGCTGCTCGATTTCGCGACCGCCGGAGGGCAGTCGCTGATCCCCGGCTACGATCCGCGCCAAGAGTTCTTCGCCCCGATGTCCTACGGTCGCATCCACATCGCCGCACCGCTCCCCGCGACGATCTTCAGCCACATCCGCTACCGCGCCGATGCGACGAACAGCGGTGCGCTGGCGGTGTTCGACGTGACGCTGACCGACGAGGCCGGGCGCGTGCTCGTCGACATCGCCGAGTTCACGATGATCAGGATGCGCGATCCCGCGCTGCTGTCGGGAACGGTCGCGGCGTCTCGCCCGGCACGGACCGTCGCGCCTCAGGTGTCGGCGAACAGCCTGACCCCGCAAGAGGGCCTGCGCGTGCTGGACCGGATTCTGACCGGCGATCCGGGTCCGCATCTGATCGTCTCGCCGCAGGATCTGGCGCCCACCATCGCTCACCTGCGTGCACCGCCACGCGCCGCGGCGGTGCAGGCGGCCGGCGACATGGCGGACGAAGACGCGCCGCGCACCGCCACTGAACAGATTATCGCCGGGATGTGGGGCGACATGCTGGGCGTCGCGCAGGTGCGCCGCGGCGACGATTTCTTCGATCTGGGCGGGCATTCGCTGCTCGCGGTCCAGTTCACCAACCGGCTGCGCAAGCAGACCGGCAAGACCCTGCCATTATCAGCCCTTCTCGAGACGCCCACGGTCGAGCGGCTTGCCGCACTCATCGATCCCGAAGGCGCCGCATCCGCCGCTTGCGGACACCCCCGCGTGCAGGCGGCGGATGCGGATCATGCCATCACCGAACCAGTACCGCCGGGCGTTGTGACGATCCGCGCCGGGGGCGCGAAACCGCCGTTGTTCCTGGTGCATGACGGGTTGGGGGAGACCTTGCTCTATCGCAGCCTGGCGCTGCGCCTGTCCGCCGATCACACAATATACGGGCTGGAACCCGGCCGCCGCCCCGACGGGGCGTATTTGCATACCAGCATCGAAGAAATGGCGTCGGCCTATGTCGATCGCATCCGCCGCGTTCAGCCCGACGGGCCGTATCTGCTCGCCGGATTGTGCGCGGGGGGCGTGATCGCGTTCGAAATGGCGCGGCAACTGCAGGATACCGGCGCGGCGGTTCCGCTGGTCGCGATCTTCGACGCCGCCGATGTGGAGGCCGCCAAGCGACCCCTGTTCATCATGCGATCGCGGCTGGACCGGGTGCGGGCGCTGCTTGGCGGAGGCGACGCGCAGCGTGCGTCCTTCGCGTCGGTGGCGGGCGCGGTGCCCGAACTGATCACCCGCGCCGCCAACGCCGCGACGTGGGAAGTGACCTCGCGGTGGGAACGGATGCGCCGCGCGCGAATCGTCGACCGGATGCGCGCCCCGCCGGAGGAAAATCCCGCCCCGTCGCTGCTCGATTTCCTGCAACTCTACGAGGTCGCGCACAGCGCCCACCGTCCGCGCGGCCTGTTCTCCGGCGGGGACGTGGTGTTGTTCCGCGCGACCACGGGCAGCGGGGCGGAGGACGACATTCCGTTCGCGGAACGTTACAGCGATTGCATCCTCGGCTGGGGCAAACGGGTCGCCGACGACGTGGCGCTGGTGGTCGTTCCCGGCGGACACACCAGCATCCTGCAGGAACCGCACGTCGACGTCCTCGCGACCACGCTGCAACAGGCGATCGACCGCGCGCTGGCGCGGTGGGCGTCGCAGGCCGATACGACGCCGACCGCCGCGCCGTTCGAGAAATCGCTCCAGACGCCCATGGCGGCGACGTTGTGAGCACGCCGGCGATGCACGTCGTGATCGTCAACTACCGCACCGGCGCGCTGGTGGTCGATTGCCTGAAAAGCCTGGCGGTGGAGGTGGCGGCGACGCCGGGACTGCGCGCCACCGTGGTGGACAATGCATCCGGGGACGGATCGTGCGGGGTCATCGCCGCCGCGATCGCCGCGCACGGCTGGGGCGAGTGGGCCGATCTTTTGCCGTCGCCGGTCAACGGCGGCTTTGCGTGCGGCAACAACCTGGCGGTGCGGGTCTTGCTGGATCGCACCGATCCGCCGGACCTGTTCTGGCTGCTGAATCCCGATACCCGCGTCGTGCCCGGCGCGGTCCGGGCGCTGAGCGATTTCCTGCGCGATCACCCGGAGGCCGGCATCGCGGGCAGCGCGCTGATCGAGGGCGACGGCGTTTTGTGGCCCTATGCGTTCCGCTTTCCGACGATTTTGAGCGAGACGGAGCGCGGCGCGCGCCTGGGCGCGGTGTCGCGCCTGCTGGCCGGTCGCTCGGTGCTGCGCCGGATGCCGCCGGTCGCCGCGCCCGTCGATTGGGTGTCGGGCGCCAGCATGGTCGTTCGGCGCGCGGTATTCGAATCGGTCGGCCTGATGGACGAATCCTATTTCCTGTATTTCGAGGAAACCGATTTCTGCCTGCAGGCGCGCAAGGCGGGCTGGCAGACCTGGTACGTCCCGCACGGATCGGTCGTCCATATCGCCGGGCAGAGCACCGGGCTGATCGACGGGCAGCCCGTCGCGGCGCGCGTCCCGCGTTACTGGTTCGAATCGCGCCGGCGATATTTCGTCAAGAACCACGGCCGCGCTTATGCGGTGCTGGCGGATATCGCCTGGGCCGTAACGCATCTGATGTGGCGCGCACGGCGCCGCATCGCCGCGCGCGCGGATGACGATCCGCCGGCGCTGCTGACCGATTTCCTGCGTCATTCGGCGATCGTCGGGGGGTGACGCTGCGGACCGTCGATGCTGATCGTCGCATCCGCGCGATCGAGTGCGCCGCGCCGCTGTCGCTATGGTTGCTGGACCTGACGATCGCGCCGTCTGCGGACGAACGCGCGTGGCTGTCGCCATTCGAGGTCGAGCGCGCGGCGCGCTTTCATGCCGAACGCGATCGGGCGCGGTACGTCGCCGCGCACGTCGGCTTGCGGATCGTCGTCGCAGCAACGTGCGGCATCGACGCCGCCGCGCAGCGGTATGTTCGCGGCGTCCACGGGAAATGGCGGCTCACCGATCGTTCGCCGTGCCGCTTCAACCTGAGCTACGCCGGCGACATCGCCTTAATCGGGATCGCCGAAGACCATGAAATCGGTGTCGATGTGGAGGTGGAGCGCGTGGTCGATGATGCCGATGCGCTGGCCGCGATGTACTTCAACGCCCGCGAGTACGACACCTATCGCAAAGCGGGCTCGAGTCCCGCCGCGTTTCTCGGCGCGTGGACCCGCAAGGAGGCGTGCCTGAAGGCGCTCGGCGTCGGGCTGCAGCTGCCGCCGATCGAGCTCGACACCGGGCTTAGCGGCGATTGCCTGGTCGTCCACGGCGGCAGCCGGATCGACGTCGGGTCGTTGCGGATCGACGGGCTGGTGGCAGCATGGGCGCGCGTTCGCTGAAGCCTTAGTAAGCAGAGCGTTGCAGCAGCACCGTCGCCCCCGTACGCGCCAGAATGTAGAGGTCGAACCAGATCGACCAGTGATCGACATAATACATGTCGTGTTCCAGCCGCCGCACCAGTTGATGCTCGGTCGTCGTCTCGCCGCGCCAGCCGCACACCTGCGCCCAGCCGGTCAGGCCCGGCTTCACCTTGTGCCGCGCGGCATAGGTCGCCGCGACGTCGGCGAACAGCTTGCCGCCCGCGCGCGTCGACGGGGCGTGAGGACGCGGTCCGACCAGCGACATATGGCCGAGCAGCACGTTGAACAATTGCGGCAGCTCATCGATGCTGGTGCGCCGCAACAATGCGCCGACGCGCGTGACGCGCGGGTCACGCCGTTGCGCCTGGACAACCTCGGCCGACGGCGGCGACAGATGATAATGCATGGTGCGGAACTTCAATATGTCGAACGACTGGCAGTTGAAGCCCTCACGCGGCTGCCGGAACAGCACCGGACCGGGCGAGGTCAGCTTGATCGCCAGCGCCACGATCGCCATCACCGGGGTCAACAGCAGCAGCGCGGCCAGCGCCAGCACGACATCCTCGATTCTCTTCTGCAGCCGCTGCATGCCGCTGAGCGGCTGTTCCAGCAGCGTGATGACCGACAGTCCGGCCATCGACGTGATCGGCCGCCGCGCATAGGCGAACCCCGCCTTGTCGGGGGACAGCCTGATCTCGACCGGGGTGTTGGCCAGCGCCACCACGATCGCGCGCAACCGCTCCTCGTCGGACCACGGCAACGCGAGGAAGACCTTGTCGATCGCCCCCGCGCGGATCGCAGCGACCAGTTCGGCGATCCCCCCGAAATACGGCAAGGGCAACGCCGCCGCTTCCTCGGCCGAAAGCGGTATGTCGCCGAAGAAGCCGACCAGCGACAGCGCGAGGTCGTCATTGTGCGCGACATAGTCGGCGAGATCGACGCCCTGTACGCCGGTGCCGATGATCGCGGTGCGGCCATCGAACGCGCCGGCGCGCTTCAGCGCGCGGACCGCCGGGATCAGCAACGTGCGCGCGACGGCGACTGCGGTCGCGCCCGCGACGAACCACAACGACATGACGAGCAGGGATCGCTCGACCACCGGGTTCAGCGCAAGCGCCAGCGCCACGATCGCCAGCACGGTGCTGAGCCACGCATTCGCGACCTTCGGCCAGGCGCGCTTGAAATACAGCAGGCTTTCGAAGTCATAGGCGCCGGTGACCTGCGCGATCCCGGTGTAGCAGATCGCCGCGATCGGCAGGATGCGATCGATCTGGTTGGTCAGGCCGATCGTATCCAGCAGCAGGCTCGCGCCCGCGATCGCGGCGATGTCGGTGGCCCATGTCGCGATCGACATCAGTCCGATCGGCACCGCCATGCGCGCGCCCGGCAGCGGCGCTGCCGCCGCCGCGCGCTCGTCGGGCGTATCATCCATGTCTCGCCTGGCGAGATGCACGATATCGCCCGTCATGGCGCGTCCGTTAGCCGAGGCCGATCGTCAGCTTCCCGCCACCAGCGCGAGCTGGCGCTCCGGCGCATGCACCGGCAGCATCCCTTCGCGAATGACGTGCGCGATCATGTGCGCGCGGTTGCGGGTCCGCGTCTTCAGCCGCACGTTCTCGACGTGACGCTCGACGGTGCACGGCGCGATATCCAATTCCTGCGCAGCTTCCTTGGCAGACATTCCACAGGCGACGAGCCGTAACACCTGCGCTTCGCGACTAGTTAATTGCGTAAGTTCAACGACGTGCCTGGACATATCGGTACCCCCCATATGAAAATCAGAGTCAGGAAGAAACACCCCGCAACGGATAATCGCGAAAATCGGGCATTCCGTCGCCTGTGCTTTCGAGTACCTACTTTCGCGGCATGCACGATCGATTCGTCGGGTAACGGCAACAAATAGGTAACGGCGCAATAAGTATAGCCTGCGTCCCAAAGCGAAACATTTCTCTCCGGGGCGGAGCGCGCAGTTGCGCGGACCACTGGTCGGCGATTATTTACAATCGGTGATTGATGCGGAGCGCGACGACGTGGATCAGGCGTCCATGAATCCGTTCTCGATCGCATAGGCCACCATGTGCGATCTGTTGCGCGTGCGCGTCTTCAGCCGGATATGGTCGATATGACGCTCGACCGTCCGCGGCGCGATGTTCAATGTTTTGGCGATTTCCTTCGCCGACAATCCCATCGCGACGGATTTCAGGACTTCGCGTTCGCGAACCGTCAGCCAGTCCCGTACCGATCCGATATCATCGTTCACGGCGGGGGCTCGGCAAGATGGAGAGTCGCACGCGTAAAGTCCTTTCTTTCGCCGATCAGCTTACGCTCTTACGGTTACGATCCCATCAACGACGTCGACCTCACGGCGTCGACTCCCAAATCGCCGTCGCATAATGATCTGCATTCGAAAACCATTGTCTCGCCGGCGGCAGTTCGGCGACGCGCCGCATCCAGCCGCTCCGCTGCAGCACGACTTCATGCACCGGATTGACGTAAGCGATGCGCAACGGCGGAAGTGGTGCGGGCGCGCCCAGCGCGGCGCGTTCACGATCGGCGGCTGCGCCTTCGATGACCCGCGACAGCACGCCTTCTCCGAACGCGTGAAACATGTAGAGCAACGTCGTATCGCCAAGCGAGTGAGCGGCGGCGTCTCCTGTCACGATCCGGATGTCGCGCCCAGCCAGCCGGCTTTCCCGCCGGTTCCGTTCCGCAGCCTCGGCCAGCCACGGGATCAGCTCGACCCCCACCGCGCGGCGCGCGCCCAGCCAGCTCGCGGCGAACACCACGCGGCCCAGCCCGCACCCCAGATCGGTCACGATATCGTCCTTCGACAGGTTCGCGGCGCGCAGCACGCGAAAGACGTCGCGGTACGACGACGGGATGTAGTGCGCCCGCCACTGGCCGCTGTCGTGTGCGCCGTCTGCCGGATGATAACCGAACGTCCGCACGCCGAGCCGCCGGTCCCATAATTCGTCGGCGGGTTGCAGCGTCCGCGCGCGCAGGTTGCTGCCGGACAGGAACCGGCTCATCGCGCTATGCTCCTGTCGTCGTCTGCGGTCTCCGCCGTCCGCAATGCCGCGATACCGGCGTCCATCTGCGCTGCGGCGATATCGAGCATCGCATAGCGTCTGCGATAAAGTCCGCGCTTGCGCGGCGGGATCGCGTCCGCCGCGCGACGGCGCGGAGTTATCGGCAACTCGAAAGTTCCGGCGTCGATCCGGATCGCGCCCCTGGTCGTCCAGATCGTGTCGTAATTGGTGGAGAACCCTTCCGCTTTCGCCCCGAAATAGCGGTCGCGATGATGACGGTGGCTGTCGGAGACGAGCAGGATTCGTTCGACCCCGATGTCGCCACAGAACATGCGGAACAACTCGACCATCAGATCCTGTGGCCGGATACCATGCGCGATGTGGGTCAGCGTCCGGAAGATGTCGAGCGTACCGGGCTGGTTGCACCCCTGGATCGCCCCGACATAGGCCAGCAGGCGGCCGTCCTCGCGCCGCAGGGCGAAGGCGATCGAGAACAATCGATGGTCGCCCGAAAAGATGCTGAGCACCAACGGGCCTTCGCGTTTCAACCAGCACGCTTCGTCGACCACCAATCGCAGGCCGCCCAGGATGCCGTCGAACCGTACGATCTGCAGCATCTCGCCCGCCGCAGGCCAGATCGGCAGCCGCAGGCCGGCCATCGTTTCGTAATGCGCCGACACCTTGCGCAGCCGCGTGGCGGCATTCCAGGCAGTCGATTGATAGGGCCGGGTGACCGCATCGAACATGACAGAATTCGGCGCCGTCGCGCGTCCCAGCGCGCTGCCGGGCAGGGCGGTTCGCATCGGCCACAACAGTTCCTGGTGCCGCCATCCTACCGCGATGAATCGCAACCGTTCGGGCAGGCTGGCGATATGGCGATCTTCGATCACCACGCGCGATTGCTGCCACAGCCATCTGGTGTAGACGATCGAGGCGCCGACGGCGACGATCAACGGGACCATGTTGAAGGCGTTGAGCAGCGCGGACGAACCGACCGTATTCGACGGCATCGCTATGACCTTCACTCCATCGCCATGAATCGGTTGAGTTTCGTCTGGAACGGCCTGATTTGTCAGGCGCATTCTAGCGTGCCGACGATGCCTCGCCATGATGAACACCACGTACTGCAATTTCAGCGGATCAGCGCGGCCAGCACGGCTGCATTGCGGTTCACGTCGTGATCTTTCCGCACGCGCGCGCGGCCGACCGCCGCCATCGCCCGGAGTGTTTCGGGCGGACGGTGCAGCGCCGCGCGCATGGCGCCGGCCAGCGCCGAAGCCGATCCGGCCGGGATCAGCCAGCCGACCTCCGCATCGACCAGTTCCGGAATCCCGGCGATCGCGGTGGCGATGACCGGACGACCCAGCGCCATCGCCTCCATCAGCACGACCGGCAGCCCTTCGGCGAAGCTGGGCAGGGCCAGCGCCCGTGCGTTCAACAGTTCGCCGCGCACACCGGCGGCATCGCGCCAGCCCAGCAGATGCACATGGCGCGCCAGCCCCCGCGCTTCGATGGCGGCCTCCAGCGACGCGCGCAGTTCGCCGTCGCCGACGATCCGCAGTGAAAAAGTTTCGGTCCGCGCGAGCGTCTCGGCCGCTTCCAGCAGCAGCGGAATACCCTTTTGCGCACTAAGCCGGGCGACGCACACCAAGGTGTTCGACCGCAGGCCGGGGTCGTCGTCGATCGGAGCAGCATGGAACGTGTCGGCGACGCCACAGCGCACCATTCGGATCTTCGGCCAATGCGCCGGGTCCGACCAGCGCATCAACTGGCTGCAGCCATAGTGCGAAATCCCCACGACGAAGCGCGCGTCGGCGATCTTTTCGGGCAGCAACAGCGCGCGCGGCGCGTCGAATTCATCCGGCCCGTGCACCGTCACGCTGAACGTCACTGCGCCAAGCCGGCTCGCCAGCCGCGCGATCGTCGCGGGATTGGTGCCGAAGTGGACGTGGACATGGCGGACACCCGCGGTCTCCATCATTTCCACCAGGCGACACGCTTCGATGAAATACGCCAGTCCGCGAATGACGCCGGTCGATTCCCGCTCGGCGATCGTCAGGCGCAGCGTCCGCAAGAATCGCCCGGGCGCCTTGATCAGGCGCGCGCACACGGCCGCGATCATCGCGCTTCCCAGCAGCGTCAGCGTCCTGTTCGCCTCGCGCTGATCCGCGGGATCGACCAAACCTTCGCTCGACCGGCGAATGGTGATCCGCAGGACGTCGAACCCCAGCCGCTCCAGTGCTGCGATTTCGTTGCGGATGAAGGTGTGGCTGGTCTTGGGATAGCAATTGGTGAAGACCGCCACGCGCTGTCCGGCGCGCGACGCCTGATCCCCGGTCGCCGGCTGGCCGGGCGCACGGGCGGTGCACCGCGCAATCTCATCGGCGTCCGGCATGCGCATGTCGTCTGGCGCTCCCCCAAGCATACGGCGCGCCGTGCATCACGCCCGCCCGCCGCCATCTGCATCAGGGATAAGAACCGTCGTCTGTCGCCGGAAGGTCAATTTCGGGCCAACATCGGCGTAATCGGATAGGTGCGATGCCGATGTTTGCGATACTGATGCGCAGGATCGGCGAAGCGGCTCAGCCAGTCCAATGAAGTCAGGCCGCCGCCAGATCCTCTGCGGTCGCGTCGGCCAGGCTGGTCCCGTCCAGAATTCGCGCGGTTTCATCGCGCACGCGCAACATCGCGTGGCGGATCGCGCAATCGGCTTCGCTCTTGCAATCCTTGCATGAACGATAGGCGGTGCGGCTGACGCACGGGACGAGCGCCAATGGTCCCTCGATCACGCGAATGATCTCGCCCAGCGACACCAGATGCGTCGGGCGCGACAGGCAGTAACCGCCCATCTTCCCGCGATGGCTGTGGAGCAGCCCGGCGTCGCGCAGATCAGCGAGGATCAGTTCGAGGAATTTGCGCGGGACGTTGGCCTCCATCGCGATCCGGTTCATCGGGATGGGCGGGGATGCGGCAGGCGCGCGAGCCAGGAAAAGCATGGCCCGAAGCGCGTAGCGGGAACGCTGCGTCAACATGATATTCTATCCTATGCACGCGGATTATGGCGCGCGAAAGGCGGGTCTTTCGTTTTGCTCGCAATATCCTTATATCGGTTCGGTCGGACGGGATTTTCCCGGCCCGAATATGGCGATAAATTGCGGCGTAGACTAGGCGCAGCGGACCCGGGGGCAGTACCCGGCGACTCCACCACCACGCGTCCTTTCAGGGCGGATGATGATGGGGTCGAACTAGGATCGACGTGTGTTGAAAGGCGCAGCTTTCGCTCGGAATGGGACCACCGCAACGGCCCATTACACAAGTGCCAACGATAACGAAGCACTCGCGATTGCGGCGTAACTGAGGGCCTAACGGCCTGATGTTACTCTAAAATAGCGCGGTTGGACCGCACCGGGCAACAGAAGCGGATTCCAGCGGTACGGGGGACACCGGGCAACAGAAGTCCCCCACTCGTTATTTGCGCGCTCACGCGCGTGAGACGGCGCCAGCCCGCTCCCCACCCGACCACCCACAGCGTAACCTGAATGGGTGGTCGGGAGGGGGAGCGGGCTGGCGCCGTCTCGATCAAACTAAGCGTCGATGCTGACCCCCAGCGATGCGTTCACCAATCCGCCGTCGACCGTGATCGTGTCTCCGACCACATAGTCGCCCGCGCGCGAGGCGAGGAAGATCGCCGCGCCCGCCATATCCTCGTCCACACCGATCCGGCGGGCGGGAATGCCCTTCGCCACGTCGTCGCCGTGATCGCGCGCGGCGCGGTTCATTTCGCTGGCGAACGCGCCCGGCGCGATCGAGGTGACGTTGATCGAATCGGTGATCAGCCGCGCGGCGAGCCGCTTCGTCAGATAGATCAGCGCCGATTTCGATGCGTGATAGCTATACGTCTCCCACGGATTCAGCCGCTGGCCGTCGATCGAGGTGATGTTGATGACCTTGGCGGGTTGCGCGGGCGTCCCCGCGGCCTTCAGCAACGGATGCAGCGCCTGGGTCAGGAAGAACGGCGATTTGACGTTCAGGTCCATGACCTTGTCCCACCCGCTTTCGGGAAATTCCTCGAACGGCACGCCCCACGCCGCGCCCGCATTGTTGACCAGGATGTCGAGCCGGTCCTCATGTTCGGCGAGCTTGGCGGCGAGCGCCTTGCACCCGTCGACGGTCGATACGTCGTGCGGCAGCGCGATGCAGTTCGGCCCGAGCTTGGCCGCGGTCTCCTCGCACGCCGGGGCCTTGCGCGAGGAGATGTAAACCTTCGCGCCTGCTGCGATGAAGCCCGCCGCGATCATCTTGCCGATTCCGCGGCTGCCCCCGGTGATCAGCGCGACACGCCCGTCGAGGCGGAACAAGTTGGTGGTGTCCATCGTCGTTAATCCTTGGATGTCTGTGGAGGCCTGGATGCCAGCGCGTCGTTGACCTCGAGCCAATAGCCGTCGGGATCGCGCAGAAAGATCTGATGCACGCCGTCACCGCGTGACGAACCGATCGCGCCGACGCGCCCGGCGAAGTCCGTGTAGGAAATGCCGCGTTCCTTCAGTGCCGCGACGACCGGAGCCAGATCGGCGGTGGTGATCGCAAGATGCACCGAACGATCGTCGGCGACCGGCGCGCTCCGCACCCCCAACAGATGCAGCGCGACGCCGTAGCCGAGATCGAACCAGCGCCGCCCCGCCACCGGTGAAGGTATCTCGCGCAACCCGAACAGCGCGACATAGAAACGTGCGCTCGCGTCGACATCACGCACATGGATCGCGACGTGATCGATCCGTGCGGTCGGCGGCGCAGGCGTCTGCGCCACGGCCCCGGGGGCGACGAGCAGCAGCAGCGGAGCAAGGACGATGGCGCGGTGCATTGCGGCGTCCCTTACCCCCCGCGCTTCATCGTTTCGCGCGCGATGATGATCTGCTGAATCTGGCTGGTGCCTTCGTAGATGCGGAACAGGCGGACGTCGCGGTAGAGCCGTTCGATCCCGTAATCCGCGATATAGCCCGCGCCGCCGAAGATCTGGACGGCGCGATCCGCAACCCTGCCGACCATTTCGGACGCATAATATTTCGCCGCGGCCGATTCCATCACCACGTCCTCGCCCGCATCCTTCCGCCGCGCGGTTTCGAGGACCAGCGCCTTGGAGACGAGCGATTCGGTCTTCGAATCCGCGATCATCGCCTGGATCAGCTGATGCTCGGCGATCGGCTTGCCGAACTGCTTGCGCTCCGCGGCATAAGCGACGCAATCCGCGATCAGCCGCTCCGCCACGCCCACGCACACCGCCGAGATGTGCAGCCGCCCGCGATCGAGTACGCGCATCGCGATTTTGAAGCCCTCGCCCTCCGCGCCGAGCCGGTTGGCGGCGGGAACGGGCACGTCGTCGAAATTGACGTCGGCGACCTTCGCGCCCTTCTGCCCCATCTTCTTTTCCGGCTCGCCGATCGACACGCCGGGCAGATCGCGCGGCACCAGGAAGGCGGAAACGCCGCGCGCTCCCGCTTCCTCGCCGGTGCGCGCCATGACGGTGAACAGGTCGGCCTTGTCGGCATTGGTGATGTAGCGCTTCGTGCCCGACAATCGGTACACATCGCCGTCTTTCACCGCGCGCGCCTTCACCGCGCCCGAATCGCTGCCGACATCCGGCTCGGTCAGCGCGAAGCTGGTGATGATCTCGCCGCTGGCGATTTTCGGCAGCCACTCAGCCTGCTGTTCGGGCGTGCCCGACATGACGAGCGCCTGGCTGCCGATCCCGACATTGGTGCCGAACGCGGATCGGAACGCCGGCGTCGTCCGTCCCATCTCGATCGCAACCCGCGCTTCCTCGTACATGGTCAGGCCAAGCCCGCCATGCTCCTCCGCAATCGACAGGCCGAACAGGCCCATCTCGCGCATCTCCTGCACGATCGCATCGGGGATCGCGTCATTCTCCTCCACCGCGCCCTCCAGCGGGCGGAGCCGTTCGGCGACGAAGCGCCGGATGGTGTCGAGAAGCGCGTCGAAGGTTTCGGTGTCGAGGGCCATGGCCAACCGCTACCGCCGCGGTGCGAACGCCGCAACCCGCCAAACCCGAAATTCGAACATGGGATAATTGACGCGCTTGCGCGCCATACTATGCTACCGAAAACGACAAGCAGGAGAGTTAGATGCGCTTTCAGGGCAAGCGCGCCGTCGTGACCGGCGGCGCCTCGGGCATTGGGCGCGCGACTGCGCTTCGCCTGGCCGAAGAAGGCGCGCAGGTCTGGATCGGCGACGTCGATGAAACGGGCGGGCAGGAGGTGGCGGACACCTCCAACGGCAAGATCAAGTTCCGCCGCTGCGACGTGACGAACGCCGAGGACATCAAGGCGCTGATCGAAGAGGTTGACGCCGCGGGCGGCCTCGACGTGTTGTTCAACAACGCCGGGGCAGGCGGCGCGAAGGAAAAGATCGACGAGATTTCGCCCGACGATTGGGACCGGACGCAGAACCTTCTGCTCCGCTCGGTCGCGCTGGGCATCCGTTACGCCGCGCCGTTGATGGCGAAACGCGGGGGCGGGGCGATCGTCAACACCTCCAGCGTCTCGGCGCTCGGCACCGGCTACGCGCCGACCGCGTATTCCACCGCCAAGGCGGGCGTGCTGCACCTCTCGAAAATGGCCGCGGCGGACCTCGCCAAGGACAATATCCGCGTCAACGCGGTAATCCCCGGCTTCATCACCACCAACATCTTCACCCGCCACCTCGAAATTCCCGACGACAAGCGCGACATCGCGAACCAGATGATCGCTGGCGCCGCCGCCATGGCGCAGCCGGTGAAGCGCGCCGGTCGGCCGGAGGACATCGCCGCGGCGGTCGCGTTCCTTGCGAGCGACGATGCCGCGTTCATCACCGGCACGCACATCCTGGTCGACGGCGGCATCACGATCGGCACCCGGCAGAGCTGGGATCCCGAAATGCCGGGAATGTTTGCGGCGCTGGACGCGCTGGCATGAACGCCCCAACCGTAGCAACGCCCGCCGCCTCCGCCACGACGCCAAAGGCGCGGCGGCTCGCCAACCGGACGATGGGCAGCTACGGCTTCGGCGCGGCGGCATATGGCGTGAAGGACGCGGGGTTCGGCACGTTCCTGCTGCTGTTCTACAATCAGGTCGTCGGCGTCCCCGCCGCAACCGTCGGCCTCGTCATCATGCTCGCGTTGATCATCGACGCGTTCGTCGACCCGACCGTCGGCTTCTTTTCCGATCGCACGCGCAGCAAATGGGGGCGGCGGCATCCATGGATGTACGGCGCGGCGCTGCCGATCATGCTCGGCTGGATATTGCTGTGGAATCCGCCGCAGGCGTCCGAGCCGATGATCCTTGGCTGGCTGTTCGTCGTCGCGGTGCTCGTCCGCTCGGCGGTCAGCGCGTACGAGGTGCCGAGTCAGGCGATGGCGGCCGAACTCAGCGGCGATTACGACGAACGTACGCGGATCATGGCGTATCGTTATCTGTTCGGTTGGGCGGGCGGGCTGCTGATGCTGATCAGCGCGTACATCTATTTCCTCGCCCCTGCGCCGGGCTATCCCAACGGGCTGCTGAATCCCGAAGGCTATAAGCGGTTCGCGATTGCGGGCGCGATCTTCATGGGCGTGGCGATCATGGTGTCGGCGGGCGGCACGCACCGCGAAATCCCCAACCTGCCGCAGCCGCCGATCGAGCGGCAGTCGCTGGGCGATGCGTTTCGCGAGCTGAAGGAAACCGTCAACAACCGCGCCTTCGTGATCCTGATGCTGGCGGGCATCTGCGCCTACACCGGGCAGGGCATCGTCTATGCGCTGTCGAATTATCTCTACAGCTTCGTGTGGGGCTTCAAGGGAATCACGTTTGTCTATTTCAGCGTGTCGCTGTTCGTCGGCGTGATGATCTCGTTCGTCGCCGCGCCGCGGATCGGCGCGCGGACTAGCAAGCCGAAGGCGGCGGCGCTGGCTGCGGTCGTCGGCGTGACGCTCGGCACCTTGCCCTATTGGCTGCGGCTGGCGGGGGTGTTCCCGGCGCTCGGTGATCCGTTGATGATCCCGCTGCTGTTCGCGCTCCTGACGCTCGCCACCGCCAGCGGGGTGACCGCCTATATCCTCGGCGCATCGATGCTGGCCGACGTGGTGGAGGATTCGGAGGCGAAAACCGGCCGCCGATCGGAGGGCATCTTCTTCGCCGGTGGTTTCTTCGTCCAGAAATGCACCAGCGGCATCGGCATCTTCGTTTGCGGGCTGATCCTGGCGGTCGCGGGCTTTCCGGCGAAGGCGGTGCCGGGGAAGGTGCCTGAGGCGACGATCGACCGGCTGACGCTGATCTACATCGTTACGTACACCGCCTTCGTCCTCGCTGCGGCGTTCTTCTACACCCGCTTTCCGTTTGGCCGGGTCGAACACGAAGCGCGTCTGGCGAAGCTAGCGGGCGCAACAGTCGCCGCCGAACCGCGTATCTGAAGTCCTACACAACGGAATCGAACGTCACGAAAATCCTCCCCTGCAAGGGGAGGTGGTGCGCAGCGCCGGAGGGGTGTCGCGCTCTCGATAGGGTGACACCCCTTCGTCAGGCTTCGCCTGCCACCTCCCCTTGCAGGGGAGGACTAAGAGCGGAATCCCATCCCATTCCGCCACTCGTCGGCGCGCAAACACCGTTCGTCGGCTTTGGTTCCCGCGGCTATTGGTTTCTTTAACCTGCCCGGATAGCCCGGATACATCGAACAACCGGGGACCGGGGGGTCGCAATGAATTTCAGGGCGTTGGCAGCGCGTTTTGCGCTGGTGGTATCGTGCGGCCTGCTGACGGCCACCCCCGCGATGGCGCAATTCTGGCAGTGTGCGCCCTACGCCCGTGAAATTTCCGGCATCCAGATCCGCGGTAACGCGAATACCTGGTGGGGCCAGGCGGCGGGCAAACATGCGCGTGGCAAGGCCCCGAAGGTCGGCGCGGTGCTCGCTTTTCAGTCCACCGCGCGGATGCGCGTCGGCCATGTCGCGATGGTGTCGCGGATCGTCGACGACCGCGAAGTCCTGCTGACCCACGCAAACTGGTCGCGCCGCGGCGGGATCGAACGCGACGTGCGCGCGGTCGACGTGTCGGCGGCGGGCGACTGGAGCGTGGTGAAGGTCTGGTATGCGCCGCAGGGCGGCCTCGGCACGTCGAGCTATCCGACCAACGGTTTCATCTATTCGGATCAGGCCCCCGCCCAGACTCCTGCGGTGCAGGACGAAGCGCAGCTGCCGACGTTATACTACGCGTCGTCGAACCCGATTTCGGTTAAGGGCACGCTGACGGGCTTCGCACCGCTGGCGCGCTAGTTTGATCCGCTCACGCGGATAAGTCGGCACCGGCCCGCTCCCCCGCCCCGCCTCCCAATCAGGATATTCTGTGGGAGGCGGGGCGGGGGAGCGGGCTGTTTGATCGGTTCAGCGACGCTGAACCGATCAAACAGCCCGAAACGTCATCGCCAGCCCGTTCATGCAATACCGCTTGCCGGTCGGCTTCGGACCGTCGTCGAAGACGTGGCCGAGATGCCCGCCGCAGCGGCGGCAATGAACTTCGGTTCGCGCCATCATCATCGCGCGGTCGGTCTTCGTGGCGACCGCATTCGGCAGCGGCGCCCAGAAACTTGGCCAGCCGGTGCCGCTCTCGAACTTCGTCTTCGAGCTGAACAACGGCAATTTGCACCCCGCGCAGGCGAAAATCCCGGCGCGCTTCTCCCCGTTGAGCGGACTCGAATAGGGACGCTCGGTGTCCTCGTGACGCAGCACCTGATAGGCGGCCGGCGACAGCTTCGCCTTCCACTGCGCATCGCTCAGCGTGACCGCAAAGCGTTCGGGCGCGGCGGCGGGCGCGGCGCTGCAGCCAAAGATGGCGAATGCGCCCCCGCCAATACCGGCTAGCGACAGGAAATGACGACGGTCGTGGGTCATGGGAACCTCTTTTCCAATACGATATAGTTCGCCGCAGCGACGCATCCAGTTACGTCACTGATCGGGATCAGGATGATCTTGTGGAACGAAGCGTGTCGGACGCGGGTTTCCGGGTCATGTCCTTCCAGCAACTCGATCCGCCGCTTCCGGTCCATATCCTTGACAAGGGGCCGGGCTATGCCTTCGCCGTGATCGATTACGGGCAGGAGCATAATCTGATCTGGGTTACGGCGATCAACGAAACGGGCGAGATCTGGTGCGCGCCCAATCCGCGCGTGCGGCTGCAGGCGAACTGGACGATGGGTCGCGCAAAGCCTCCAGCGGTGGCCGCGGCGCGCGACGGGGACTGCTCCGGCGCGGCCGAACCGTTGCGGGCGGAAACCGTGAAGCCGAACTGAACCACGCTATGGGCGTCGCGCAAGCCGCGTGATAATCGGGCGCGATGCTCGATCCTGCGAATCCGACGGCG
Source organism: Sphingomonas sp. SUN019 (assembly GCF_024758705.1). Lineage (NCBI taxonomy): Bacteria > Pseudomonadati > Pseudomonadota > Alphaproteobacteria > Sphingomonadales > Sphingomonadaceae > Sphingomonas > Sphingomonas sp. SUN019. The sequence goes on from NZ_CP096971.1 coordinate 2,847,652, forward strand.
CTGATCGCCGACATGGGCCGACGCGCGCGTCAGGCCGCTACAGCGCTTGCGCGTTTGCCCGACGCCGACAAGGCGCGCGCTTTGGTTGCGGCGGCGGATGCAATCCGCGCGGCGCAATCCGACATTCTCGCTGCCAACGCCACAGACATGGCGCGCGCCAAGGTGAATGGCCTGTCGGGTGCATTACTCGATCGCCTGATGCTCGACGCCGAACGGGTCGCAGCGATGGCGGCGGCGGTGGAGACGGTGGCGACGCTCGACGATCCGGTCGGCGCAGTGATTGACGAACGCGTTCGCCCAAACGGTCTGGTCCTCCGCCGCGTGCGCGTGCCGATCGGGGTGATCGGCATCATCTACGAAAGCCGCCCCAACGTAACCGCCGACGCCGCGGCGCTATGCGTCCGATCGGGCAACGCCGTCATCCTGCGCGGCGGCTCGGAAGCGATGGAGAGCAACCGCGCTATCCACACAGCGTTATTGAACGGCCTGGAGTCGGCGGGCTTTCCCGCGGACGCGGTGCAGCTTGTGCCGACGACCGATCGTGCGGCGGTCGGCGCGATGCTGGCGGCGGACGGTATGATAGACCTGATCGTGCCGCGTGGCGGCAAGAGCCTGGTCGCGCGCGTGCAGGCCGAAGCGCGCGTCCCCGTGCTGGCGCACCTCGACGGCATCAATCACGTCTACGTCCACGCCTCCGCCGACCCGGTGATGGCCAAGGCGATCGTGTGCGACTCCAAGATGCGGCGCACCGGCGTATGCGGCGCGATGGAAACGTTGCTGATCGATCGCGATTTCCCGGAGCCGGTAGAGTTGGTCGAAGCATTGCAGCGGTCTGGCTGCCAGGTGCGCGGCGATACTCTTGAGGCGTCGACCGGAGAGATCGTGGAGCCGGTCAGCGATGCCGACTGGGATACCGAATACCTTGACGCGATTGCTTCGGTTGCACTGGTTGAGGGGGCCGACGACGCGATCGCACACATCGCCCGCCACGGATCGCACCACACCGATGCAATCGTGGCAGAGGACGAGGGAGTGGCGCAACGTTTTCTGGCCGAAGTCGATTCAGCGATCGTCCTGTGGAACGCTTCGACCCAGTTCGCCGACGGCGGTGAATTTGGCCTCGGCGCGGAGATTGGCATCGCCACCGGCCGCCTCCACGCCCGCGGCCCCGTCGCGTTGGAGGGGCTGACGACGTACAAGTGGGTCGGCGTCGGCACAGGGCAGGTGCGGGGTTGATCGCATGCGGCTTCAGCCCTAGCTATTTTGGCATGACGCAACACGCACCCATCGAATTGGATCGTGAACTCCAAGACGCCGCGCAGGCCGCCGCGGCTTGGCGCGATATGTCGCTGCAAGAATATGCGCGGCAGGTGATTGCTCGCGCGTCGGAGATGGACGCCGAACTGGCGGCTTTCGTACAGGAAGGTATCGACTCGGCGGATCGCGGCGAACTGATCAGCCAGGAAGAAATGGAGGCGTGGTTCGAGGCGCGACGTCGGTCAGCCGCCGCTGAATGAATCGCGCGCGTTGGACCGCAAGGGCGCGCGCCGACCTCGCCGCCGTTGACGATTATTACTGTCCGATAGCGCCGGAATATGCGCTAAGGATCGGGCGAGAGGCGCTGGCGGCGGCACGCTTTCTCGCGGCTCATCCCGCGTCCGGTCCAGCATTCGGCGGTGGGACGCGAAAGTGGCGGATTCGATCGACTGACTATCTGCTGATCTACCGGATCGTAACTGGCGGGATCGAGATCGTGCGCTTGCGGCACGCGCACGAGGACTGGCGGACGGACCCTTGACCCGCATCGGACTCCTCGGCGGGTCGTTCAATCCGGCGCACTCGGGGCATCGCGCGGTCAGCCTCGCTGCGATGCGGGCTTTGGAACTGGATGCGGTTTGGTTGCTGGTTTCGCCCGGCAATCCGCTGAAGCCCGCGAAGGGGATGGCGCCGTTCGTCGCGCGGCTGGCGTCGGCGCGCGCGGCGGCGCGGCGGTCGCGCATCCGGGCGAGCGATATCGAGGCGCGACTCGGCACGCGGTACACCGTCGATACGCTGGCCGCGTTGATCCGGCGTTATCCGAAGAACCGCTTCGTGTGGTTGATGGGGGCGGACAATCTCGCCCAGTTCCACCGCTGGCGCGACTGGCGGAAAATCGCGCGGATGATGCCGATTGCGGTGATCGCGCGTCCGGGCTATGACGCTAAGGCCCTCGCGGCGCCCGCGACGGGATGGCTGCGGCGTTTCCAGCGGCGCCCCGGTCAGGTAAAGGACTGGACCGAGTGGAGCTTGCCGGCCCTCGTGCTGTTGCGCTTCCGCCCCGATCCGACCTCCGCGACGCGGCTTCGCGCCGCCGATCCTGACTGGCACGTTCACTACGCCGCCCCACCAACCCCACCCAAACCGGCAACACAGGAGTAACCTTGCCCGCCACCGCCACAGCGTATCGATCGTCCGACGCGGACAGCGTCGCCACGCTTCACCGCATCGTCCTCCAGTCGCTCGACGACGACCAGGCCGCGGACACGATCTCTATCCCGCTCGCCGGGAAATCCTCGATCGCCGATCACATGATCATCGCCAGCGGACGATCGACGCGTCAGGTCGCGTCGATGGCGTCGAAGCTGGCCGAGAAGATCAAGGGCGAAACCGGGCGCAGCCCGCGGATCGAGGGATTGCCGACCGCCGATTGGGTGCTGATCGATGCGGGCGACGTGATCGTCCACCTGTTCCGCCCCGAGGTGCGCAGCTTCTATAATCTGGAGCGGATGTGGTCGTTCGGCGACGCGCCGGCGCCCGAGCCCGAAGCCCCGACCGATATGAGTGGGATCAACTGACCTGATCCTGCATATTGTCGCGCGCGGCCGGATCGGGCGATCGCCCGAGGCAGATCTGGTTGCGCGCTATCTGAAGCGGATTGCGTGGCCGACAAGGGTGACGGAATTGCCCGACACCGGCGGGCGCGCGCCCGCCCTGCCGGGGCAAGCGAAGCGCGTGCTGCTCGACGAAAAAGGCGAAATGCTATCGTCGGTCGAATTCGCGACGCTGCTGGGACGATGGCGTGATGACGGGGTGCGCGAAACGCGCTTCCTGATCGGCGCGGCGGACGGGTTCGATAACGCCGAGCGGGCGGGAGCCGACCGATTGCTGTCGTTTGGGCGCGCGACCTGGCCGCACATGATGGCGCGCGCGATGCTGGCGGAGCAATTGTTTCGCGCCACGAGCATCCTTGCCAATCACCCCTATCACCGCGAAGGCTAGGCGCCATGCTGGGGCGGCGGGTGGCTATGGTGATCGGGGGGGCGGTGCTGCTCGCCACGTCCGCGCCCGCGCAGGATCGATTGGCGATCGAACGTGAGCGGCTGGAGCGCGCGAAGTCCGACGCCGACGCCGCGGCGAAGCGCGCCGTCGCGCTCGACCGGCAGGCCGCGGCGGAGCGCGATGCGGCGGCCAAGGCGCGAGCCGAGGAAGCGGCGATGGGCGAACGGATTGCAGCCGCCGAAGCCGATATCACCGCCGCCCGCGCCCGCGTCGCGATCGTCGAGCGGTTGCTGGCCGAACAACGCGCCGATCTGGGCGCGCGGCAGCAGCCGGTCGCGCGGTTGCTCGCGGCGTTGGGATCGCTCGCGCGACGGCCCGCGGTGGCGGCGATCGCGCAGCCGGGCTCGGTCGACGATCTGGTCCATATCCGCGCGGTGCTGGGTACGGCGCTGCCCGTCGTGCGCGCGCGTACTACGGACGTGCGGGAAGAACTCGACCGCACGCGGGCGCTGCAGGCGAATGCGGCGCTCGCGGCGAAAAGCCTGCGCGACGGCCGCGTGACGCTGGTGCGCGAACGGCGCGCGCTGGCGGCGCTGCAGGTGCGCCACGCGGCGGCGGCGACGCGGCTGGGACGCGACGCTTTGGCCGAATCCGACCGCGCGATCGGGCTGGGCGAGGCGGCGCGCGACATCGTCGACCGGATGGAGACGATCGGCGACGACCGGGCGACGCGCGCGGCGCTTTCGCGATTGCCGGGGCCGCCCGTGACTGACCCGGCCCCAATTGGCCAAGCGCCGACCTATCGCCTGCCGGTGCGTGGCAGGTTGCTGGCGGGACTCGGCGAAGTGTCCGAAAATGGCGTGCGTGCGCGGGGCCTTTCCGTCGCCACCGAACCGGGCGCGCGGGTGATCGCCCCCGCAGCGGGAAAGATCGTCTTTGCGCGCGCGTTTCGCGGCTTCGGGCAGGTGGTGATCGTCGATCACGGCGCTGAATGGACGACGCTCGTCACCGGTTTGGGCGCGGTCGATGTGGCGGCAGGACAGGCCGTGACGGCGGGCGATGTTCTGGGTCGCGCGGGCCGTGGCGAGCGCGCTCAGGTTGGGGTGGAACTGCGCCGCCACGGGCGACCGGTGGACATCACCGGGCTGATCGGGTGATCAGTTCGCGGCCGCGAAGATCGCGCGTAGGTCGGGCTGGCCGGTGTGTGCGCCTAGGCCCCCGTCGACCGGGATCGCCGCGCCGGTGAGGTAGCTGGCATCGTCCGAGGCGAGGAAGCACGCGACCGCGGCGATTTCCTCAGGCCGCGCGAAGCGTTTCATCGGAACGACCTGCTCCCACGCGTCGCGCAGGCCCGGCACCTGCATGATTCCGTCGGTCAGGATCGGCGTGTCGACCGGGCCGGGGCAGATCGCGTTCGCGCGGATGTTGTCGCGCGCGTGGTCGATCGCCAGGCTGCGGGTGTAGTTCACGACTGCGCCCTTCGCGGCATTGTACGCGGTGAAGCCATAGTCGCCCGCCAGCCCGGAAGCAGAGGCCGTGTTGATGATCACCCCGCCGCCGCGCTTGCGCATTTCGGGGATGGCTGCGCGACAGGCGTAGAAGACCGCGTCGAGATCGATCGCGATGACGCGCCGCCAGTCCTCGATCGCCAGGTCGGGGGTTTCGCCGAAGCAGCCGATCCCTGCGTTATTGTAAAGGATGTCGATGCCGCCGAAACGCGCGACGGTCGCGGCGACCAACGCTTTGACCGCGGCAGGATCCGCGACGTCGGTCGCCTGGAAAGCGGCTCGCTCGCCCAACTCTTGCGCCAGCGCGGCACCCGTGTCGCTGAGATCGGCGATCATCACGCTCGCACCTTCGGCATGGAGACGCCGAACGCTCGCCGCGCCTATGCCCGATGCGCCGCCGGTGATGATGGCGACCTTGCCGTGAAACCGCACGCTGGGTTCAGAAGCGGCGGTGTTTTCCGCCGTACTTCTTGCCGATATAGTCGCCGATCTGCGTCATTTCGTTCGCCGCGGCGGTCACGCCCTCTGCGCAGCAGGGCAGGGGATCGCGCTCATGCTGCGCGGCGCGCATCTGCACCTTCGCGCACAGATCCTCGATATCGGCGCGCGTGAGCAAATTCTTCTCACGCATCAGGCAAAGCAGGCTCTGCAGGATCACCATCGTCTTTTCGTTGGCCTGAGCCTCGGTAAGCTCGAACTGCGCCATCAAACTCTCCTTATATTTTCAGGAGAGGATATGCCGATTCCGGCGCGACGCAAGTGCGTATCGTCACGGCCATAACCAAGGTTATGGTTACGTCAGTTGAGGCCGCCCCCCAAGGTCCGATAAACTTCGATCATGTTGCTTGCGCGTGCGAGGCGCGTTGTCTGCAACTGCTGCCGCGCGGCGTAAGCGGTGCGTTGTGCGTCGAGGGCGGTCAGGAACGAATCGATTCCGGCGCGGTACCGTGCATCGGAAAGCCGGGATGCGACATCCGCCGCGTTGACGCGCGCGGTTTGGGCGAAAAGCTGTTCGTCGATCGTTCCACGCGTGGCGAGCGCGTCGGCAACTTCGCGGAAGGCGGTCTGGATCGCCTTCTCATAGGTCGCGACCGCGGCCTGTTGCGTCGCCTTGGCGGCTTCGAGATTACCCGCGTTGCGCCCGCCGTCGAACAGCGGCAGCGAGACGCCGGGCGACCCGGTGTAGGTGAAGCTGCCGCCGCCGAAGAGGCCGGACAACGCGGTCGAGATCGTCCCGATCGTCGCGGTGAGTGAAATTGTGGGGAAGAATGCGGCGCGCGCCGCGCCGATATTGGCGTTCTCCGCGATCAACTGGTGTTCGGCCTGCAGCACGTCGGGGCGGCGCAGCAGCACCTCCGACGAGATGTTGCCCGGCAAAGCATCACGCGCGTAGCCCGCGGTGCCCAGACCGGCCGGAAGCTGGTCGGCGGTGACCGTCGTGCCGACGAGCAGGTTCAGCGCGTTCTGATCCTGCGCGATGCGGCTTTCAAGGACGGCGATATCGTTACGCGCCTGCTGATACGTCGTCTCCGCCTGCCGCGCGGCGAGTTCGCTGGCGACCCCGACGCGGAACTGGGCGCGGGTCAACTCCAGCGTCTTTTCGAACGCCTTCAACGTCTCGCGGCTGAGGCGCAACTGGTCCTGATCCGACGCCAACGTCAGCCACGCGGTGGCGATCTCCGCGATCAGGCTGATCCGGGTCGAGCGCTGCGCCTCTTCGCTGGCGAAATATTGCTCCTGCGCCGCGCGCGTCAGGTTGCGGGTGCGGCCGAACAGGTTGAGTTCGAAGGCAGAAAAGCCGACCGTCGCGGAATAGATTTCGATGTTGGACGACGTCGATCCGGTCCCTGCGCCGCCACCTGCACCTCCGCCTGCACCCGCACCGCCGCCTGCGCCGAGCAGGTTGTTGGTGTACGTGCCTGATCCCGATGCGGTCGTCGACGGGACCAGATCGGCGCGCTGGACGCGGAATTGCGCCCGCGCCTTCAGGACGTTCGCCGCCGCGACGCGCAGGTCGCGATTGTTGGCGAGGCCTGCGTCGATGACGTGCACCAGCCGCGGATCGGTGAAGAAATCGCGCCAGCCGACCGCGGTGATGTCCGGCGCGTCGGTCGCCGCGCGGGGGTACGGCCCGCCCTGCGGCAGTTCGGCGGGCACCGCGCCTATGGGGCGCACGTATTTCGGCGCCAGGTTGCATCCGGCGAGCGTGGCGCTGGCCATCAGGACGATCGACAGGCGGAAACTCTTGGTCACGTCAGGCTCCCTGCGGCGCGGGGTCGGCGTCGCGGTTGGCGTCGGGCTGGTTCTTCGGCGTACGATCGAACAGGCGACGCACGACGACGAAGAACATCGGCACGAAGAAGATGGCGAGGATCGTCGCGGACAACATCCCGCCAACGACCGCGCGGCCGATCGCATTCTGCCCGCCCGCGCCCGCGCCGGTCGACAATGCCAGCGGCAGCACGCCGAAGACGAAGGCGAGACTGGTCATCAGGATCGGGCGGAGCCGCAGCTTCGCCGATTCCACCGCGGCGTCGAACGCGCTCATGCCGTCGCGCATCCGTTCCTCGGCGAACTCCACGATCAGGATCGCGTTCTTCGCCGACACGCCGATCGTCGTGATCAGGCCCACCTGCAGATAGATGTCGTTCGAGAGCCCGGTCAGCGTCGCGGCGAGGATTGCGCCGAGGATTCCGAGCGGGACGACCAGCAACACCGACAACGGCACCGACCAGCTTTCGTACAGCGCGGCAAGGCACAGGAACACGATCAGCAACGACAGACCGTACAGCGCCGGCGCCTGGCCGCCGGACAGCCGTTCCTCGTAACTGAGGCCGGTCCATTCGAGCGAGGTGCCGGGCGGCAGCTTCGCCTGGATTTCCTCCATCGCCTCCATCGCCGCGCCAGACGAGACGCCGGGCGCTGGCGCACCCTGAATCTGCATCGCGGGCTGACCATTGTAGCGTGTCAGCTGCACCGGGGCTTGCGCCCAGCTAAGCGTCGAAAACGCGCTGTACGGGGCCATCGTCCCGGTCGCGCCGCGGACGAAGAAGCTGCCGATATCCTCCGGCTTCATGCGATAGGGTTCGTCGGCCTGGATATAAACGCGCTTCACGCGGCCACGGTCGATGAAGTCGTTCACATACGCGCCGCCCCAGGCGGTCGCGATCGTCGAATTGACCTGCGTGAGGTCAAGGCCGAGCGCGCGCGCCTTGTCCTGATCGATGTCGATCTTCAACTGCGGCGCGTCGTCCAGCGCGTTGGGACGCACGCCCACCAGGCGCTTGTCCTGCGAAGCCATGCCGAGCATCATGTTGCGCGCCTGCACCATCCGTTCGTGGCCAATGCCGCCGGTGTCGACGAGCTGCAGGTCGAAACCCGTGGCGTTGCCCAGTTCCTGCACCGCGGGCGGGACGATCGCGAAGATCAGCGCGTCCTTGAACTGGCTGAATGTGCCCATCGCGCGCCCGGCGATCGTCGGTGCGCGGTTTTCCGCACCGGAGCGGTCGGCCCAGTCCTTCAGCTTGACGAAGGCGATGCCGCTGTTCTGGCCTGCGCCTGCAAAGCTGAACCCGGCGACGGTGAAGACGCCCTCTACATTGGCGCCCTCGGTCTTCAGGAAATGGTTGCGGACCAGATCGAGGCCCTTTTCTGTGCGGCTCGTGGTCGCGCCGGATGGGCCCTGGACCAGCGCGATGACGACACCCTGATCCTCTTCGGGGAGGAAGCCCGATGGCAGGCGCACGAACAGCAACGCCATCAGCCCGACGATCAGCAGGTAGACGAGCGCCGACCGCTTCCAGCTGCGCACGGTGCGCTTCACGCCATGTTCGTAGCGTACCTGGCTGCGATCGAACTTGTCGTTGAACCAGCGGAAGAAGCGCGCGAACAGGCCATTGCCTTCGTGCTTGTCGGGATCGTGCGGTTTCAGGATCGTGGCGCAGAGTGCAGGCGTCAGGATCAGCGCGACCATCACCGACAGGACCATCGCGGAGACGATCGTGATCGAGAACTGGCGGTAGATCACCCCGGTTGACCCGCCGAAGAACGCCATCGGCAGGAACACCGCGGACAGGACCAGGCCGATACCGACCAGCGCGCCGCTGATCTCGTCCATCGATTTCTTCGCGGCTTCCTTCGGCGACAGGCCTTCGGTCTGGATCAGCCGTTCGACGTTCTCCACCACGACGATCGCGTCGTCGACGAGCAAGCCGATCGCCAGCACCATGCCGAACAAGGTGAGCGTGTTGATCGAAAAACCCGCCAGCGCCATCACCGCGAATGTGCCGAGCAACACGACCGGCACCGCGATCGTCGGGATCAGCGTCGCGCGAAAGTTCTGCAGGAACAGGAACATCACGAGGAAGACGAGCAGCACCGCCTCGAACAACGTTTCCACGACCTGTTCGACCGACAGCCGCACGAACGGTGTCGAATCATACGGGTAGACGATCTTCACGTCGGGTGGGAAACCCTTCGAGATTTCCGCCACGCGCGCCTTCACGGCCTCGACCGTGGCGAGCGCATTGGCGCCGGGGGCCAGCTTGATTCCCATGCCCGCGGCGGGCTTTCCGTTATATTTCGAACCGAAGCCGTAATTCTCCGCGCCGATCTCGACGCGTGCGACGTCGCCCAGCCGGACGACCGAACCGTCGATGTTCGATTTCAACCGGATCGCGGCGAATTGTTCGGGCGTCTGGAGCCGCGACTGGACCGACACCGTGGCGTTGAGCATCTGCTCCTTCGGCGCGGGCTGCGCGCCGATCTGCCCCGCCGAAATCTGCGCATTCTGCGCCTGCACCGCGGCGGTCACGTCGGTCATCGTCAGCGCGAAATTGTTGAGCTTTAGCGGATCGACCCAGATGCGCATCGCGTACTGAGACCCGAAGACCTGCGTATCGCCGACGCCGCTGACGCGGCTCAGGGGATCCTGCAGACGTGCTACGGTATAGTCGGCCAGGTCGGGGACATCGTGCGACCCGTCCTCAGAGTAGACGCCGATGATGAGCAGGAAATTGGCGGCGGATTTGGCGACGAACAGGCCCTGCTGCTGCACCTCCTGCGGCAACAGCGGCGTGGCGGATTGCAGCTTGTTCTGCACCTGCACCTGCGCCGTGTCGGGATCGGTGCCCTGTTCGAAGGTCAGCGTGATCGTGACGGTGCCAGCCGACGAGGACGACGACGAGAAATAGCGAAGGTTGTCGATCCCCTTCATCTGCTGTTCGATGATCTGGGTCGTCGTATTTTCCAGCGTCTGCGCGTCGGCGCCCGGATAGGTCGCGGTGATCGTCACCGCGGGCGGGGCGATCGCGGGAAACTGCGCGATCGGCAGGCTGCGGATCGCAAGGCCGCCGGCGAGCATCAGGATGATCGCGATAACCCACGCGAAGATGGGTCGATCGATGAAATAGCGGGCCATGCTGGGTTACTTCGCCTGCGGCTGTTGTGCGCCCTGCGGCGCGGCGGGCTTCGCGTTGGGGTTCCAGACGCTACCCTTCACCGGCATCCCGGGGCGCAGCATCATGCCGCCTTCGACGATCACCTTGTCGCCGGGCTTCAGGCCGCTTGATACCAGCCAGGCGTCGCCGACGGTGCGTTCGGTTTTCAGGATGCGGGGTTCGACCTTGTCGCCCTTGCCGATCACCATTGCGACCGGTTGACCCTTTTCGTCGCGGCTGACCGCGCGTTGCGGGACCAAAATTGCCTGCGCCTGCGTCCCCTCGCCGAGTTCGGCGCGGACGTACATACCGGGCAGGAGAAGACCACGCGGATTGGCGAACTGCGCGCGCAGCGCCTGCGTGCCCGTCGTGGGATCGACCGTCACGTCGGTGAATTTCAGCGTGCCTTCGATGGGATAGGTCGATCCGTCCTCCAGCTTCAGGCGGACCTTGGCCGCCGCGCCGCTGCGCGCGACCTCTCCGGCCATGATACGCTGGCGGAGCTTCAGCACGTCTGCGCTCGCCTGGCTGATGTCGACATAGATTGGGTCGAGCCGCTGAATCGTCGTCAGCGGTTCGGCCTGCGCCGCAGTGACCAGCGCGCCAGTGGTGAAGGTCGATCGCCCGATCCGGCCGGAGATCGGCGCGGTGATCGTGGTGCGCGCCAGGTCGATCTGCGCGGTGCGCAGCGCCGCCTGCTGCGCAGACACGTCCGCGCGCGCCTGCTGCGCGCTGGTGATGGCGTTATCGTATTCCTGGCGCGAAATCGCGTTGATCTTGACCAGTTCGCCATAGCGCCGCGCGAGCGCGTCGTTCGACGCGATCGCGGCGCGGGCGCGGGTCAGCGCCGCGCGGGCGCTGGCGACCTGCGTCTGATAGGGTGCGGAATCGATGCGGTAGAGCGGTTGCCCGGCGCGAACCGAATCGCCCTCCGCAAACAGTCGCGCGCGGACCAGGCCGTTGACCTGCGGGCGCACCTCTGATGTCTCATAGGCGGCGGTGCGGCCGGGCAATTCGGTGCTGAGCATCGCCGGGGTTTCGCGCATGACGACATAGGACACCTGCGGCGGTCCCTCCGGCGGCTGTTGCGGCGCGCCCTTGCCGCACGCCGACAGCAACAGAACGGCGGCGATGGCCGGACCGAACTTTCTCATACACGTCCCCGAAAGCTATGCTATTGTGTGAGTGAACGATCGCTCACAGATAACGCCATCTAGAACCGTCGTCCGAAAGCCGCAAGTGTCGAAAGCCTGAATACGAATGAATCTTTTGCAGTGCAGCGTAGAATGCGCCCCAAGTCGCGCGGATGCCCGCCGGATCAAGCTTCTGGAAACAGCCGCGAAACTGTTCAGCGAGCAGGGCTTTCATGGGGTCGGCATGGCGCAACTCGCCACCGCGTCGGGCATCCGGGTGGGGCAAATCTACCGCGACTTCGCCTCGAAGGAAGACATCATCGCGGCGATCACCGAGGAAGGATGCGCCGAGTTTCTCGACACGGAGCGACTCCACAAGGCGGTCGCATCGGGCGATTTCGCAGGGGTGCGCGACTGGATCATGCACTTCATCGACATCGACCAGCCGATCGACGATTTCCGCATCATGCCGGAGATCATGGCCGAATCGGCGCGTAACGACCGGATCGCGAGCGTCATGCGCGGTTTGCACGACCAGGTTAGGAAAACGCTGGTGTCGGCATTGTGCACATTGGTGTCCGGCGATCACCGCGTCGCCGAATGCGAGGCGCTGGCCGATGTCATCATGACGCTCGGCATGGGGCTCAATCACCGCCGCATCGCCGACCCCGATCGCGACCTGAACCCGCTTGCCGACCATATCCGTCGTATCGTCGCCAGCGAGATCGACGCATTGCAGGCCGCCTGACGCACGATGTGCGTGGCGACGATCGCGTGGGACGCGCATCCGCGCTGGCTGGTCGTGCTGGCGGGCAATCGCGACGAATTGCACGGGCGCCCCGCCGCGCCGTTGGCGCGATGGGACGATTCGGGGATTGTCGCCGGGCGCGACCTGCGCTCTGGCGGGACGTGGCTGGGTGTCTCCGAAGCTGGGCGGCTCGCGGTCATCACCAATCTGACAGGGTACGCGCCCGACGGCGCGGCCCCGTCGCGCGGTGCGTTGGTGGCCGGTGCGCTGGCGGGAACAATACCGGACGGTGATGCGCTCGCCGCGTTCAACGCATTTAACCTGATCGTCGCGACACGCGATACGCTGGAGGTCGTCAGCAACCGGCCCGCACCGTCACGTAACGCCCTGACCGCGGGCATGCACGGCCTGTCGAACGGTGCGGTCGATTCGGATTGGCCGAAAGTCACGCGGTTGAACGCCTTGCTCGCGGCCTGGCTGGCTGGCGATGCGAGCGATCCGGCGTCGCTGTTCGACGCGCTGGCGGAGGACCGCGATACGGCCGTCACCGATCCGCCTGACGCCGACCACGAACCGCACGCGCGCATCTTCATTCGCAATCCTTTTTACGGCACCCGCTGCAGCACCGTCGTGGCGATCGATCGGGATGGCGCGGGCGTGATCGTCGAACACCGCTACGATGCCGATGCGATCGTTACTGGCGAGACTCGTCGCCCCTTTTGCGTGGGGCGGCTAAAGCGCGGCGGCGAAGTGATCCAGACCGCGCGCGAGGTCGGCGATCAGGTCGTCGGGGTCTTCCAGCCCGATCTGCAGCCGGACCATCGGCCCGGCGAAATCGGGCGTGGTGGCCGTGCGATAGCGCTGTGGATCGACCGGCAGCGCGAGGCTTTCGAAACCGCCCCAGCTGTAGCCGATGCCAAAATGATCGAGCCCGTCGATCAGCGCGGCGCGCGACGCCTCGTCGCCGCCGTTCAGGACGAACGAGAACAGTCCGGTACTGCCCGCGAAATCGCGCACGAACAGGGCGTGACCGGGACACGCGGGATGTGCCGGGTGAAGCACACGATCGACTTCGGGCCGCGTTTCCAGCCAGCGCGCGATCTTAAGCGCCGACGATTCGTGCTGCTTCAGCCGCACCGCCAGCGTTCGCAGGCCGCGGCTGGCAAGCCAGCAGTCGTCGGGGCTTGCGACCTGTCCGAGTTGGAAGCTCGTTTCGCGCAATTTCGCGAACCGGCCCGGCGCAGCGGTCACGCTGCCTAGCATCACGTCGCTGTGCCCGACGATATATTTGGTGCAGGCGAGCACCGACAGGTCGACGCCGAGCCCGATCGCGCGGAAGTTGAGGGGGGTGGCCCAGGTGTTGTCGAGGATCGTCGCGATCCCGCGCGCTTTCGCCGCAGCGACGATCGCGGGCACGTCCTGCACCTCGAACGTCAGGCTGCCGGGGCTTTCGAGGAAGATCGCCTTCGTCCTGTCGCCGATCAGGTCGGCGATGTCCGCGCCGATCAGCGGATCGTAGAAGCGTGTCGTGATGCCCAGCCGCTTCAACAACCCGTTCGCCATCGAACGCGTCGGGTCGTACGCGCTGTCGACCAGCAGCAGTTCGTCGCCCGGCGACAGCACCGACAACAAGGCGGCGGCGACCGCCGCAACGCCGGACGGGTAGAGGAACGTTCCCTCCGCGCCGGGCTCCAGGTCGGTCAGCGCATCGGCCAGGCTCCACTGCGTCGGTGTCCCGCGCCGCCCGTAGAACAACCGGTGATGCGTATCGCGTCCCGCCGCGGCGCGCAGGTCGGCGACGCTGTCGTAGAGGATCGTCGACGCGCGCCAGACCGGGGTGTTGACGATCCCTCCCGTCCATTCCTTGCGCCGGCCCGCCTCGACCACGCGGGTTTCGTCGCCGATGTCGTGATCTTTCATGCGCCGGTCGCCTTTGGGGTCGACGGGTCTGCGCCCCATTCGCCCCAACTGCCGTCGTACACGGCGGCGTCCCTGCCGAGCAGATGGGCGGCGAAGGCGATGACCGAGGCGGTGACGCCCGATCCGCACGTCGCGACGATCGGGCGGTTTAGGTCTACGCCGGCGTCGGCGAACACGGCGCGCAAGGACGTGCCATGCTTCCACGTGCCGTCTTCGTCGAAGAAGCGGGTATAGGGCAGGTTGATCGATCCGGGGATGTGGCCGGGGACCACGCCTGCACGCGGCTCGGGCTCCTCGCCCGCAAAGCGCGCAGGCGACCGCGCGTCGAGCACTTGCGCGGCGTCGCTGTCAAGATTGGCGCGTAAGTCGGCGAGGTCGCGGATACCCTCTCCACGAATACGCGGGGTAACGTGGCGCGGCCGGGGCGTCGGTTTTTCGCTCGACAGCGGCCGCCCCTCCGCGCGCCATTTCGCCAACCCGCCGTCGAGGGTCGCGACATCGGGGGTGCCGAAGCTGCGCAGCATCACCCACGCCCGCGCTGCGCTGTGCAGCGAACTGTCGTCGTACAGCACGATGCGCGTGCCATCGCCAAGGCCCAACGCCGCCATCCGGCTGGCGAACTTTTCAGGGCGGGGCAGCATCATCGGCGCAGCGTTCGCGCTGTCGACGATTTCGGCCAGATCGAGAAAGACCGCGCCGGGGATATGCGCCGCGTCAAAGTCTGTGCGCGGTTCGCCGCCATCGCCGGGCAGCCGCCACGTCGCATCTACGACGCGCAGATCGCGCGCGTCGATGTTGGCGGCCAGCCATTCGGTTTCGACGAGCGCGTCCATCTGCTTCTCCATGACTATCGCGACCCTAGTAAGTCCGATCGCGCGCGTCGAGGAAGGCGGGGTGACGCCGCGCGCTGCGAACCCTATCTGCGCACCATGACCCCGAAACATCTTGGCCAGACCAGCGCGCTGCCCGCCACGCCGGAAGAAGCGGTGCTGGACTATGTTCCCAACCCGCGACCCGGCCGCACTTATCTGGTGCGTTTCGCAGCGCCGGAGTTCACCTCGCTGTGTCCGGTCACCGGCCAGCCCGATTTCGCGCATATCGTGATCGACTACGTACCGGGCGAGACGATCGTCGAATCGAAATCGTTGAAGCTGTTCCTCAGCAGCTTCCGCAATCACGCCGCCTTTCATGAGGATTGTACGGTCGGAATTGGCGAACGCCTCGCCGCTGAAATGCAGCCGCGCTGGCTGCGCATCGGCGGTTACTGGTATCCGCGCGGCGGTATTCCGATCGACGTGTTCTGGCAGAGCGGCGCGCCGCCTGTCGATCTATGGCTGCCCGATCAAGGCGTTGCGGCCTACCGTGGCCGCGGTTGATTGATTGAGATCAGGCGCTTTCGCTCTGCTGCGTTGCAACCAACCACCGTCCGATCCGTTTGATGGACCTGTATCGCCGGCGCTCCGTGTGATATTGCATCAGCGAAGGTAAGAGGCATGGCGGCGGACGTCGAAACGATTTCCCATATCGCGCTGATCGGCAACTTCCTGCCGCGTAAATGCGGCATCGCGACGTACACGACCGACACCTACACCGCGCTGCGCGGCCGTTACCCGGACCTGCGTGTCGACGTCTATGCGATGGATGATCACCCCGGTCGTTACGACTACCCCGCCGCCGTCGTGGCGGCGATTCCGCAGCAGGACCGGTCCGCCTATATCGCCACGGCGCGTGCGATCGAGGCGAGCGGCGCGCAGGCGATCTGGCTGCAGCACGAATATGGCATCTTCGGCGGCGCGGCGGGCGAACATATCCTCGCTTTGCTCGACCGATCGACCCTGCCGCTGATCGTCACGCTTCACACGGTGCTCGAAAAGCCCAGCGCATCCGAGCGCGAGGTGATGGAAGGGCTACTCCGTCGCGCCTCCAAGGTTATCGTGATGGCGGAACGCGGGGTCGAGATCCTGCGTCGCGTCTATGGCGCGAATCCGCGTTCGATCGTGATGATACCGCATGGCGTGCCCGACCGCGCGTTCGTCGACCCCGCGCTGCTGAAGCCGCGTTTCGGGTGGGAAGGGCGGCAGGTGATCCTGACGTTCGGCCTGCTCGCGCCCGGCAAGGGGATCGAGACGGTGATCGAGGCGATGCCCGCCGTCGTCGCGCAGCATCCCGACGCGGTGTATGTCGTGCTGGGCGCGACTCACCCGAACCTGGTCGCGCATGAGGGCGAAGTCTATCGGCAGCGTTTGAAGAAGCTGGCGGCGGACACCGGCGTTTCGGGCAATGTCGCCTTCATCGATGCGTTCGTCGATCACAACGACCTGATCGATTATCTGCAGGCGGCCGACCTGTATGTCACGCCGTATCTGAACCCGGCGCAGATCACGAGCGGGACGCTGTCCTATGCGGTGGGCGTCGGCAAGGCGGTGATCTCAACCCCTTACGTGCACGCGACCGAAATCCTTGGCGACGGGCATGGCGTGCTGGTCGATTTCCGCGACTCAGCCGCTTTTGCGCGTGAAATCAACGATCTGCTCGGCAACGATCGTAACCGTAACCGGCTTTCGGCACGCGCCTATGCGCGTGGCCGGACGATGATCTGGCCCGTTCTGGCCGAGACCGCCATGAAGGAACTCGATTTGATCGTCGCCCAGCAGCCGCAGCGGCTGGCGCAGCAAAGCGCGGTAAAGATCCTGCCGCCCGACATCGCCGCGGTCGAGCGGATGAGCGATTCGACAGGCATGCTCCAGCATTCGATCTATTCGGTGCCCGATCGCCGCCACGGTTATTGCATCGACGACAATGCGCGCGCGCTGATGTTGATGAGCGCAATTCCGGACTTGGATTCGGTGCTACGCGACAAATGGATGACGATCTATGCGTCGTTTGTCCAATATGCCTGGAACCCGGACAAGCGCCGGTTCCGCAATTTCATGAATTTCGACCGGACGTGGTGCGAGGAGGTCGGGTCGGAAGACTCGAACGGCCGCACGCTCTGGGCGCTCGGCGTCACCGCGCGCGATGCGAAGGAGCGCAAGCATCGCGACTGGGCGACCGCGATGTTCGATCTGACCGCCAGCCTCGCGCTCGAACTCGGTTCCCCGCGCGCGCAATCCTTCGCCATGCTAGGCGCGGTCGCGATGCTGGAGGCGTCGCCGGGGCATCAGCTGGCGCGATCGATTCTGGAACGGTTCCCGGACGAGCATCGCGCGCTGCTCGATGTGGCGCGCCGCCCGGAGTGGGAGTGGTTCGAGATCGTGCTGGCGTATGACAATGCGCGCCTGCCCGAAGCGATGATCCGAGCCGGCGTGGCGCTCGGCCGCCGTGACCTGATCGCGACGGGGGTGGATACGCTGGAGTGGATCATGGCGCGTCAGACCAGCCCCGACGGCCGCTTCCGTGCGGTCGGCAGCGAGAGTTTCGGGCGCGAATATGCCGATCCCTTGCCGTTCGACCAGCAGCCGCTGGAGGCGCAGGCGACGATCAACGCCTGTACCGCGGCGTATGAGGCGACCGGCGAGCAACGCTGGTACGACGAGGCGATGCGCGCGTATCGCTGGTTCCTGGGCGGCAATGATCTCGATCTGCCGCTGGCGTCGGTGCAGGACGGCGGGTGTTTCGACGGATTGATGCCGACCGGATTGAACCGAAACCAAGGCGCGGAGTCGATTTTGGCGCTGCAATTGGCGTCGTGCGCGATTTCGGGGCTTTCAAAACGGGCCGCAAGCGTGGCAGGGACGGAGCGCGCCGTCGCGTAGGCCTCGTCTGCCGCGGCGCTGACAGTGCTGCGGCAATACGAGGCTCGGGTTCTTGGATCTCTTCAATCACGAGCTTCGGCTGCACGCCGACCCTTCGCGCGTCGTGGTGCGCCCGTTCCATATCGCCTGGTCGGCGATGAACGGCCAGGGGCAGAGCCGCGCAAAACGGCTGATCGCCGAGGTGCTGGAGATGACGCAGGCGCAGGCGCATGCGCAGCTGCAGGCGGTGCTGAAGGATTTCGAGGAGCGTCACTGGCAGACGCGGCGCGTGTTCATGACGCGCTATGACGAGATCGAGGCGCAGCACGGGCTGGACGGCAGCGAGATCGGCGACGAGAAGCGGCAGCTGATCGGCGCGTATTTCTGCCACGAATACAGCTATGCCGCCGCCGCGCTGATGAACCCCAGCGCGGTGCCGCATTTCGACCAGTCGGGGATGCCCGCGGGATCGCAGCGCATCCTGATGTCGCTGCGCGCGGTGGGAGAGGGGCACATCTCCTCGGTCGCGTTCCGCGAAGGCATCATCACGACGAACAACGAACTGAAGCTGGCCCCCGAACCGCCCTTCGCCACCGCCGCCGACACGCCGCGCGCGGACGAGGATGTCGCGCCCGAGGGGCCGGTCACGGTGTTCCGCCACCGCGACAGTACCCTCAGCGGCACGGTGATCTTCCCGATCACCGATGCGCAGTCGAAGGGGCTGGAGGATTTGCGGCTCGTCCAGTTCGAGCACGGCGACGGTTCGCTTGAATGGCTCGGTACGTACACCGCGTACAACGGGTCGAAAATCCAGTCCGAGCTGTTGCGGACGAAGGATTTCCGCGCGTTCGATCTGGTCCCGATGACGGGGACGGCGGCGCGCAACAAGGGCATCGCGCTGTTCCCGCGCAAGGTGGGCAGCGAGTATCTGGCGATCGGACGGCAGGACGGGGAGAATCTGTACCTGCTGCGGTCGGACAACCTGGAGCATTGGGACGACGGCGAGCTGATCCTGACGCCCGAACATCCGTGGGAGTTCGTGCAGATCGGCAATTGCGGTCCGCCGATCGAGATCGACGAAGGCTGGCTGCTGCTGACCCACGGCGTCGGCGCGATGCGGAAATATTCGATCGGCGCGGCGCTGCTAGACAAGACCGATCCGTCGAAGGTGCTGGGGCGGACGCGGGAACCGATCCTGGCGGCGGCGGATCAGGACCGCGAGGGCTATGTCCCGAACGTCGTCTATAGCTGCGGCGCGATCCGGCACGGGAACAAGCTGTTCCTGCCTTACGGCATCGCGGATAGCTCGGTCGGCTTCGCGTTCGTCGAGATCAGCGAGTTGCTGAAAGCGATGTGAGCGCGGGCGCAGGCGCGTCGGCGAAGCGACGGCGCCGGTGCGCGGCAAAGCCGCGCAGCGCCCGCGCCGGCCGGCGGGAAGGCGTCAGCCGACCCCGTCCGACGTGCAGACGGCGGCTTTGCCGACGTCGGTCCGGGCCAAAAGTCACGGTAAAGTCACACCAATGAACGCAGATGATCGCGGAAAGTTAGGCTAAGGTTAGGCCAAGACGGCCGTTCGCGGCGCGCCAAAAGTCACGATAAAGTCACGCGTGCGCCCACCCATCGAGCGCGGTTCGCAGCGGTCCGGCACTCAGAAAAACTCGGTCGTCCGGTACGCATCGCCGACAGGGCGGCGTCCGCGAATGTTGAGAATGTTGAGACGCCGGCGCACATATTTTCGCGAATGTTGAGGCAGCGAGTTGTGCGCTCCTGAGGAAAGGGATCGACAAAGAGAAAGAGCGGGCCGCAGCAGGAGACTCCTAGCAGATGGGCAGCGTGTAGGAAAACGCGATGACCGTTTCCGCCCACTTGCGGACATTCGCCGCAGTGTGCGAGCCTTGCACCTATGGAAATTGACGAAGTTAAGGTGCTGCTATCGCCGGATCGGTATGGCCGGGTAGCAATTGTGCACAGGCCCGATGGTCGTTTCTGTCTCTATCAGCATTGGCACTGGACCGCGGAGACGCAAGTCGCCTTCCATGTCGAACCTGTCGAGGACCGACGGTGGACGGTGAATAGCACGCCCGCAATCTATGAGGGGGTTGAACCCCTTTCGGGACTATACGGCACCATTGAGGATGCTGAGCGAGAAGCTCCTCGGCTGCTGGGATTGGACAACGGGTGACGCCCAATTGCGGACATTAGCAGGTCGTGCCAACCTGCCTCGATGATCAGGCTCACTACGCTCCTGCTTTGCGCCATGGTCGCGAACATTCCGGCGCCGACCGCTGGCCAAGAGCCGGCGGACGCGAAGAAATTACAGTCGGTTCGCGGGCTTTTGAACGCGCATTGGGAGTATCCCGGCTTCTTACCTGACCGCAAACCAGGTCTAGAATATATGGATTTCCAGTTGAGAGAGGAGAAGTGGCAGCAGGTTTACGCCAAGCCTGTGAACGACGCTTACATCCACCATCCTGATGAAACGAAGTGCTTCCGCATTATTGGTCAGGGGTATCTAGCCTCCCGGAAACCGACGATGATGCAAAATTGGGAGGGACGCCAGTTCATATTCGTCAAAGTCAAGAAATTGGAGCTAACGTCTGCCGCGGAGTGTGCGTCCCGCATGAAAAGGAACGGCAGCTAACCCACCACATCAAGACATCCGGCTCAACCAGCTACCGCTGCCCGCGTCCGCCGGTAGAGCCACCACGCCAGCGCGAAGAACAGCACCGTCCCTCCCACCAGCGCGTACCGCTCGAATTCCGGTCCGACCACCGCCAGCGGCGCGTCGCTACCCGTTTCGTACACCACACCGGCGAAGGCCACGCCCCACAGGCTTTCGCCGACGATCATGCCCGTGGCGGTCAGCACGCCCATCCTTCGCGCGGCTTCGGCATCGCGGGTGCGGTCGGCCCAGCGGTCGTAGTAGGCGCCGATGACCGATCCGATCACTACCGGCAGCGTCACCGCCATCGGCAGGTAGATGCCGAGCCCGACGCCGAGGGGCGGCAGGCGCAGCTTTTTCGCGCGGCCCAGTATTTCGTCGAGCATTATCACGCCGACGCCGGTCAGCGCGCCCCAGCCGATCATCGCCCAGTTGAGGTCGCCGCCCAGCACCCCCTTAGCCAGCGCCGAGATCAGCGCGGCCTGCGGCGCGGCCAGCGCGTTGGGGCCTGCGCCTGCGCTACCGGCGAACCCGAATGACACATATAACAACTGCATCACCGGCGGGACGACGACCGAGCCGAAGCAGACGCCGATGACGAGCGCGACCTGTTGCTTCCACGGCGTCGCGCCGACCAGTTGCCCGGTCTTCAGATCCTGCAGATTGTCGTTGGAGATGGTGGCGACGCCGAAGATGATGCCCGTGACGATCAGCGCATAGGCGACCAGCGCCTGCGTCTCGCTCGTCCCGCCATCACGCCCGAACCAGGCGACGAGCATCAGCGAGGAGGCGAGGATCGCGAGGATGCCGATCCCCGACACGGGTGAGTTCGACGCGCCGATCAGCCCGGCCATGTACCCGCACACCGCCGCGATCACGAGGCCGATGACGAGGATGAACAGCAGGCTCGCCGCGATCAGCGGGATGGCGGAGGCGGCGAGCGGGCCTCCTGCGAGTACGCTCCACAGCAGGAAGGCGATCGGGACCATCACGGCCGCCGATACCGCGGCGACGATGCCGATCGGCAGGTCGCGTTCCTCGATCGGCAGCGCGTCGCCGCTGCGCGACGCTCGCGAGGCGGCGAGCGAGGATTGCAGTCCGCCGATCACGGGCCGCGTTATCTTCACCAGCGTCCAGATCGCGGCGACCCCGATCACACCCGCGCCGAAGAACCGCACGTCGCGCCCGAACACCGCGCCGACCCACGTCGCTACCTCGCCCGTCTGCGGCTGCGCGGCGGTCAGGATCGGCAGCACGATCCACCAGCCGATGACGACGCCCGCCAGCATCGCCATGCCGACCGACAGCCCGACCAGATGGCCAGCGCCGAGGAGAGCGAACGACAGACCGCCGGTGACGCCGGTCGCACCCGCGCCAACGCGGAAGAAGGTGGCGAATTCGGCCGCGGCCAGCTTCGTTTGTGTGAGCAGCGCGAAGCCCGCCGAGACGACCGCGTTGACGACGATGACCTTCAGCCCGCGTGCGCTTTCCGCGCCGCCCTCGCGGCTTTCCGCCCCGATCTTGAGCACTTCCGCCGCCGCGCGTCCCTCGGGATAGGGGAGGACGGTGTCGACGACGAGCGCGCGGCGCAAGGGAACCGAGAACATCACGCCCAATATGCCGCCGGTCGCGGTGATCGCGGCGGTGGTGACGAACGGGAAGCCTTGCCAGTAACCGACCATCACGAGGCCGGGCAGGACGAAGATGATCGCGGCGAGCGTTCCCGCCGCGCTGGCGACGGTCTGGACGATGTTGTTTTCGAGGATCGTCGACGTCTTGAACGCGCGCAGCACCGCCATCGAGATCACAGCAGCAGGGATCGAGGTGGCGAAGGTCAGCCCGATCTTGAGGCCAAGATAGACGTTCGCGGCGGTGAACAGCAATGTGATCAGGCCGCCGAGCAGGATGCCGCGCAGCGTGAGTTCGGCGATTGGCGTGGGGGCGGCAGCGGGTGTTTGCATGGCCGCCCGTGTGGCACGAAAGACGTCGTGTCCGAAGACGAAAAAAGCCCGGCCGAACGACGAGCGCCCGGCCGGACAGTCAACCTGCCGGATGGCAGGCTCGGGTCGCTCGATACTAGTGCCGTCCACCGCGGCAAACCGCATCCCCCGAACGGGTGAGCGCACTCGCTGATTCGTACAAACCGAGCATTTTCGTGCCTGCGCCGCCATCGACAGCATGATGCGACACCCCTAGTCCCACCGCGCGGACAAGGGAGCATGAGATGGCGGGCGCATTGCGGGTGGCGTTGGCGGGGCTGGGCACGGTCGGCGGCGGAGTGATTCGCGTGCTGGACGCGAACCGCGCGCTGATAGAGCGCCGCGCGGGGCGGGGGATCGAGATCGTCGCGGTATCGGCGCGCGACCGGTCGAAGGACCGCGGGGTCGATCTGTCGCGCTTCGCCTGGGTGGACGACACCGCGGCGCTGGCGACTGCCGACGCGGACGTGGTGGTCGAGCTGATCGGTGGCGCGGACGGCCCGGCGTTGACGCTGGCGCGGAACACGCTGGCGGCGGGGAAGGGCTTCGTCACCGCGAACAAGGCGATGCTGGCGCACCACGGGCTGGAACTGGCGCGCGCCGCCGAGGCTGCGGGCGCGGCGTTGAAGTTCGAGGCGGCGGTCGCGGGGGGCATCCCGGTGATCAAGGGGCTGCGCGAGGGCGCGGCGGCGAACGAGATCGCGCGCGTCTATGGCATCCTGAACGGGACGTGCAATTTCATCCTGTCGAAGATGGAAGCCGAGGGACGGGACTTCGACGAGGTGCTGGCCGAGGCGCAGGCGCTGGGCTTTGCCGAATCCGATCCGTCGTTCGACATCGATGGGGTGGATGCGGCGCATAAATTGTCGATCCTGGCCAGCATCTCCTTCGGCACGCGCCCGGCGTTCGCGGGCGTCGCGGCGAGCGGCATCCGCCATGTCATCGCGGCGGATATCGCCGAGGCGGCGGCGCTGGGCTATCGCGTGCGGCTGGTGGGGATCGCCGAGGCTGGCGCGGGCGGGTTATTCCAGCGCGTCCATGCGCATCTGGTGCCGCAGGATCACCCGCTGGCGCACGTCACGGGATCGACCAACGCGGTGGTGGCGGAGGGGAATTTCGTCGGGCGGCTGCTGTTCCAGGGCGCGGGTGCGGGCGACGGACCGACCGCAAGCGCGGTGGTCGCCGATCTGGTCGACATCGCGCGCGGTGAATATGGCCCGCCTTATGCGATGCCTGCGGATGCGCTGGCCGACATGGCGGCGGCGGATAGCGGGGCGCGGCGCGCGCGGGCGTATCTACGCTTCACGGTGGCGGACCGCGTCGGCGTTCTGGCCGAGATCGCGGCGGCGATGCGCGACGCGGGCGTGTCGATCGAAAGCCTGATCCAGCGTGGCGCGGGTGCGGACGGCAATGTGCTGGTGGTGATAGTGACGCATGAAGCGCCCGAATCAAACGTGGCGGCGGCGCTGGAGCGGCTGCGCGGGTCGCAGAGCCTGGCGGGCGAGCCGCTGTGGATGCATATCCTAGGGTGAGTTATCTGCCCGCCGGCGCCGGATCGTCCAGCGGGATCGAGACGCGCCCGGTCTTGTCGGGCTTTTTCGCGAAGGCGTCCTTGATCAGCCCGACCGCACCCGCGACGAGCGGCGCGATCGGGGGACCGAAGCCGACGGTGCAGCCGCGTTGCGATGCGGCGCACGGGGTTCCTTCCGCTGCCAGCGCGCCTGCGCCGGTCAGGTTCGGGTTGACCGCGCGGGGTGGGCCGTTCGCGACTTCATCGGGATAGGGCAATTGCTGGTCGGGAATCGGGTCGGCGCAAACGATGACGTCGCCATCGGGCTTTTCGCGCGGGCGGCAGGGTTCGTTCGCGACCGGGGTCAGGATCGAGAAGCGCTGCGGCACTTCGGGCGCGGCCTGCAGCGCGAGGGCGAGGGCGATCAGCATCGCCCTGCAGGGTGCCGCATCGCGCGCGTGATGGAAACCGTCATTTGCCTGCGAACATAAACGCGACCGCGCCGATCATGCAGACGAACGCGCCCGCGTGCCGCCACGACAATTGCTCGCCCAGCACCGCGACGGCGAACACGCCGAAGACGAGCAACGTGATGACCTCCTGCGTCACCTTCAGCTGCCCGCCGCTCCAGCCGCTGGCGTAGCCGATCCGGTTGGCGGGCACGGCGAAGCAATATTCGACCAGCGCGATGCCCCAGCTGATCGCGATGACGATCGGCAGCGCCTTCGTCATGCCACCCTTCAGATGCCAGTACCATGCGATCGTCATGAAGACATTGGACAGGACCAGCAGGGCGATCGTCGGCATCGGCGGGTTCCAGGCGTGGCGCGTTCCGCGGGGCGTAGCGCACCACGCGCGCTTCCGTTCCGTCGCGATTGTTACTGTGGGCGTTACTGGGCGGCGGTACAGTCCACCGGCATCGCGCGGCCACGGGTCAGCGTCGCATTTCGTCCCTTGCCGCGCAGTTCATAGCGCGAGTTCCGGTACCAGATGCCGGAGGCGGGACGTTCGCTCGGCAGGCGCACCACCTCGCCTGCGCCGAACCGCAACGTCACCGCGTCGGCGCGGTTGTCGAAGACCGCGGTGAAGGCGGTGCCGTCGTCGCAGCGATAGCGTGTGGTCACGCGGTCCGGCGTTTCCGGATCGGGCGCGGGCGTCGCTTCGCCTCGCCGCGGGCGGACGCCGGAGGAGCTGATCCGCCAGCGGCGCTGTTCTGGAGACGCGCCGTCGATCTCGGCGGTGCGATGAAGGGTGACCGGTCCTTCCATCGCGAATGGACGGTCGCCCTCCTTCAACCGACCCGAAATGCGTATCGGGACAGTCACGTAGCGCTGGCCTGCGCCCGCATCGATCCGGCCCGGTGCGCCGACCTCCGCGCGATATTCGGCGTATTTGTCGAAGCTGGCGGCGAATGCCTGCTGGCTCATTTCGGAGGCGCGGCCATCGTCGTCCCACAGGCGCCACGCCTGCGGATAACGCCCCGCGCCGATCAGTGCGTAATAATGACAAACCACGGCTGCTGCGGCTTCGACTCCTTCGGCGTCCGCCGCCGTGGTGACCTCCCCGAATGCGGGCGCCGCTGGCTTCGTGGCGGCAGGCTGGGGCCGCGGTGGCGCTTCGTCGGGCAGAGCGGCGTAATTGTCGACCGATCCACGCGCGGCGTCGGCTGCGGTCGCGATGTCGACCTCGTTCGAGACGTCCGATTCGCGCGAACAGCCGCCGATCGCGATCAGCGGGAGCGCGCACGAAACGAGAAAACTACGCATGAAACCATGTCCGTGTAACGATATTCGTTCCGGGCCGACGCGCGAAACCGCGGGCTGTTTACGGTCTGAGCGCCGCGTCGTCGGTATCGTTCAGCGTTTCGTCGTCCGCATTGCCGTCGTCGAAATCGACCTGCGCTTCGTCTTCGTCGATATCGTCGTCCGACTGATCGGCGTCGTCGTCCGTCGTCGCGACCTCGTTATCGCTCATCAACAGATCGTCTTCGGCCTCTTCCTCGTCGTCCTCGGCGTCGATGTCGGGATCGAGATCGACGATGATGTTCCCGTCTGTCGGCCCGTCGCGCGTCGCCTCCAGTATTTCGGCGCGCTGGCTTTCGTCATAGCCGTCCTCGTCATAGCCGTCGTCGCCGCTGCCATGCCCGCCTACCTGATGACCGCCCATGTCGTCGTCTCCATCTGTATGGGCAAGCAACGGCGGAGCGGGGCCGCGGGTTCCGTCAGGCGGGCTGGAACAGGCGGCCGCGTTCGGTCTTTGCGGCGAGCGCCAGCGCGACCAGCGCGGCGAGCAGGAACCCGCCGACCATCGGCAGCACGCTGCCGTCGAAGCCCTGACCGATCGCCGCGCCCAATGCGGTGCCGAGCGTCATCGCCAGGAAACCCTGCACGCTGGAGGCGGTGCCCGCGATATGCCCCATCTTCTCCATCGCCATCGCCGAGAAATTGGACGTCGAGAGCGCAAAGCACGCCATCATCACCGCCATCAATATTCCAAAGCCGATCAGCGATTCATATCCTGCCGCCGCGATGGCGAAGTGCAAGGCGCTGGCGGTGATTAGCAGCACCAGCGCGCCGTGCGCGATCCGCCTTGTGCCGAGGCTCATCACGATGCGCGAGTTGAGCAGGTTGGCGACCGCCATCATCCCCGCCGTCGTGGCGAACACGACCACCAGCAGCTTAGGTCGCGCGAACGTTTCCGCCATGATCTGTTCGATCGAGCCGAGATAGCCGTAGAGCGCCCCCGTCAGCGCCGCGGCGGCCAGCGTGTAGCCGAGCGAATAACGGTCGGTCAGCGTGATGCGCCACCCGGCCAGGATCGGCGCGGCCTCGATCGGGCGGCGATCCTCCGCGTGCAACGTCTCGGGCATCCGGACCCAGAGCCACGCCATCACGACCAGCGCGAGACCTGCGACGACCCAGAAGATCGTCCGCCAGTCGCCGAACAGCAGCACGGCGGCACCAAAGGCAGGTGCTGCGATCGGCACGATCATGAAGATCATGAAGGCGAGCGACATGATCCGCGCCATCGCGCGCCCGGAATAACAATCGCGCACCATCGCGACGGTCGCCACGCGGGTCGCCGCGACGCATGCGCCGCCCGCAAAGCGCGCCGCCAGCAGCAGCTCGAAACTGCCCGCGATCGCCGCGCAGACGTTCGCCACGGCGTAGAGCGCGAGCGACACCAGCAGCACGTTGCGGCGGCCGTAGCGATCCGCGAGCGGGCCGTGGATCAACTGCGCGACGCCAAAGCCCGCCCCGAACACCATGATGACGTACTGGCGATGATTAGCGACCGTGACGCCGAGCGAGTCGGCAATGGCCGGAAGCGCGGGGAGCATCGAATCGATGCCGAGCGCGCCCATCGCCATCAGCGACGCGATCAGCGCGACGAATTCGCGCGTGCCGATCGGCGCGCCGTCGATCGCTGCGCCGCGATCGGGCGTATTCGGTTCGGCGCTGGGCATGATGGGCCAAGTAGGGATCGC
This sequence comes from Sphingomonas sp. SUN019, assembly GCF_024758705.1. NCBI lineage: Bacteria > Pseudomonadati > Pseudomonadota > Alphaproteobacteria > Sphingomonadales > Sphingomonadaceae > Sphingomonas > Sphingomonas sp. SUN019. The sequence goes on from NZ_CP096971.1 coordinate 2,875,029, forward strand.
AGACGGCGAAGTCACCCCTTGCGCCGGGCTTGTGGACGCAGCGCATACGTATTAACTGTATTGCCTAAACAACACAGCGGAGTGGCTGCGATGAACCGTCTTTTCCTGCCCGTCGTCCTTTTCGCCTTGCCGCTGGCGGCGTGCGACCGGGGCGATAACGGCACGTCGATTTCGATCAACGGCAATTCCGCGGGCGCCAGCGTCGACGGCAAATCGGGCGAAGTGAAGATCGACACGCCGGTGTTCAAGGGCAGCTTCAACCTGCCCAAGATGAACCTGACCGCCGACAATTTCGACATCAACGGCGTGCATCTGTACCCTGGATCGCGCATCGCGGACATGAACATCAATGCGCAAGGAGAGGGCGACGGAACCGTCAGCGTGAAGTTCGACAGCCCGGCGACCCCCGCGAAGGTGCACGACTGGTTCGTGAAGGAATTCGAGAAAGCGGGGGTAAAGGTCAGCGCGGACGGCAATGGTCTGAAGGGAACGACCGAGGATAAGCCGTTCCGCATCGACCTGACCCCGCAGGGCGAGCGCGCCTCGGGGACGGTGACGATTGGCTGAACCGGGCGGCTGAAACGCGCGCGGCCGAGAAACTGCTTCGACCCCCTGCGTGGCGGGCTTCGGGCCTTGGGCGGCTCAAGCGGTGACCGGCATCCATTCGCCGGGCTTCAGCCCGTCGACCGTCCAGTCGCCGACGCGCCAGCGTACCAGCCGCAGGGTCGGGTGACCGACCGCCGCGGTCATGCGACGGACCTGGCGATTGCGGCCTTCGCGGATCGTCAGGCTGATCCAGCAATCGGGGATGCTCTTTCGCACGCGGATCGGCGGGTCGCGCGGCCATAGCGCTGGGTCGGCGATTCGCTCGACCTCGGCCGGGCGGGTCGGGCCGTCCTTCAACTGGACCCCGCGGCGCAGCGCGTCGAGACTGGCCGCATCGGGTTCGCCCTCGACCTGCACCAGATAGGTCTTGGGCAATTTGAACCGCGGATCGGCGATCCGCGACTGCAAACGACCGTCGTCGGTCAGCAGCAGCAACCCCTCGCTATCGAGGTCGAGCCGTCCCGCGGGGTAAACGCCGGGGAGGTCGATGAAATCCGATAGCGTCGGCCGCGCGCCGTCCGTGCCGCGGTCCGTGAACTGCGGCAGGACGCCGTAGGGTTTGTTGAACAGGATCAGCCGCGGCATCGGGCGATGGCATGTGGCGGGGTCGGGGCGTCGATGCGCGACATGGCGACGGCCCTAACAAGCGGCGATGCGGCGCGCCAATGCTAAGCCATGACGCTTTCGTTCGGCGCTGGCCGTTCCAGCCGCGGGCTCGCTAGCGGAGATAGCGGCGGGGCCGATCGCCGGAGCAGGTGGCGAGGAAGGTGACGCTGGCTTCGACCGAGCCCGTTTCAGTACGGACGGTCAACGTGGCGCGATGTTCGCCCTCCCAGCCGCCCAGTTCGCCCTCTACGGTGCTACCCTGTCCCGCCGGGTGGCCGTCGAGCGTCCAGGAGAGCAGGTCATCGGGCAACCGTTCTCCGCTCGAAGAAGCGGCCATGCCCCATAGCCGCACCGGTTCGCTGTTCAGCACAACGCTGCCTTCGCGCGGCCAGAGGATGGCGACGGCCGGCGGGCGATCGGGAATGGTCACGTCCGCCGGGCTGGACACCACGGTGTGCAGGCCATCGACGGCGACGACCTCGACCAACGCCTGACCCGGTCGCAGCGCCGCGACCGCCACGCGCGCCTCCGACGCGGGGGCACCGCGGGCCGGGTCCGTGCCGGGCACGATGGTGAGCGTTTCCCAATCCTCGGCGCGCCGGTCTTCGGTTCGCGCGCGCGACCAGCGGAGGATGTAATGCGTCTGCGGACTCGCGCCACGCACCACCCAGCGGATCAGCAGTTCGTCGCCTTCGACGGATGCCGACACCGTTTCGAACACGGGGATCTGCTCGTCGGCGAGGCGCGACCACAGCACGGCGTCATCGCGCACGATGCGAATTTCGCCGATGTCGTCGCGATCGGGGAGCACCGCCTCGACCAGTCCGGATTCGAAGCCGGGTTCGGGATCGTAGCCGCCGTGCTCGCCACTGCCGCAGCCGCATCCCGAGGCGAACAGCGGCGCCCGCCGCAGCCGTGCGCGGTCGACCAGCACGCCTTGCCGGTCGCGCACCTCGACCGCGACGCCCGGCACAACCGTGCCGACGGGGCCTGGACGAGTGGGCAGGCGCAGCACCGAGAGCTGTTCGAACCGGCCGCCGCGCAGCAATCCGGTGACGAGGATCAGGGGCTGCACCTTGCTCATGCGATACAGGATGCGCGGGCGATCGAATTCGATCGGGCCGGGGCGCGGCAGATCGAGTTCGGGGAAGAATTGATCGTCCACCCAATCAGGCAATTTGGGTCCGGGTTCGGTCAAATGCCGCGGATCGAGCAAGGCGTGACCGATCAGCGCGCGATAGTGATACGGGCCGATCCATGGCGACCCGCAATAGGACATGAAGTCGCTGACCGCCGGGACGGCGATCGCGTTGTTGCGCAGATCGACGCCATATTCGCCGATCGACGCCATGCGCGCCGCCGGCGTGTCATACGGCCGATACGCGGGATAATTCGGGTCGTTGGGATCGCCGGGCGTCAGGTTGCACGGCGCATGGCCGAAGCCGAGGACATGGCCGCATTCATGTGCGAACGCCGGTGCGTCGCCGACCAGCCCCGCGCCCACCCCGCCCTGTCCGCCACAGCCGCTGTTGAAGCCGATCGGGATCGCTGCCGGCGCCAGACCGTAATAAATACGATCGGTCCGGTTGCCGTCCGCCGACTTCAGCAGGTTGAGCCAGTACAGCAACGCATTCCAACTGGGCGCGCAACCGCCCGGATCCTTCGCGTCCGGCGCGCCGGAGAGCGGCGCGAACCAGTTGAAGTCGCCGGTCAGGGTGATGTCGGGCTGGTCCTCGACCGGGAACATCGCGACCGCCGTCGCCGCGGTGCGGGCGAAATCCGCCAGCGTCGGGCGCGCGAGCGTGATGTCGTTTCCCGCCGCATCGGGGCCGCGGTAGCTGATCGCGATGCCGCGTACGCGGAGCGTCTGGCGCAGACCGGCCGTAACATCGATCGACATCTCGTCGGTGTCCGCGCCATCGGCCGAGCGCACCTGCGCGGTTAGCCGAAGGCGGTAGCCGACCAGCGCCGCCGGAATGCGGAAGTTGAGCGACGCATCCAGACTACCGCGTTCACCGGCATAGTCCGGATCAGCCTCGGCCGTGGTTGTGCCGGGCGGCAGCGGCATGAGCGTTTTGACGACGGTCGGCCCCGCACGCCAGCTCAGCCGTTCGATCTTCAGCGTGCCGGTCACACCCGAAAGCGGACCGGCGCGGTTGCGGACATAGACCCGCACCAGCGCCGATTTGCCCGCGATGAGCGGAATCGAATTGTCGGGACCGCGAACCGCCGCATCGGTCAGATGGTCGCTGGCATGGTAGTATTGCGTCGACTGCGTGATCTCGATGCCGTCGACCCGCAGGCCGAAAATCTTGTAGATATCGAGCGCGTCCTTGAAGAACTGCTCCAGCGTGAGCTTCAACGGGTCGGACATGATGCCTCCGATCGGCGCGAGAGCACATGGCCGGGGCAAGGCGAACTCGCGCACGCACGATGCAGGAAACGCTAACCTGGATCAGTGATAGTGCGCTGCGTCCGAAGCCGCAACGAAGCCGCCCGGTCGAAATCCCATGTCAATGTAACTATTCCAGCGTGACGATTGGACGAAAGGCCCCCTCACGATGGGCTGGCCGCGCCGCGATCACATCCCGCTAAGCCTCGACCTCCAGCCGCTCGCTCGCCTCCAGCCAGCGCGCCTCTGTCGCCTCCAGTTTCGCCTGCACCTCGGCGCGCTTCTTCGACAGGTCGCTCATCGACAGTTTGGCGAAGCGGGGTTCGGCGCCGGAGGGATCGAACATCGCGCGGTCCAGCGCGCCGCGTTCCTTGGTGAGCTTTGCGGTTTCGGTTTCCAGGTCGCGGACGGTTTTCCGCAGCGCGAGATCCTTTTCGCGCGCCTCCGCGACGGCCTTCTTGTCGGCTTTCCGCTCGGCCTTGGTGCCCTTGGCGCTGTCGCCGCGTAAGATCATCGCGATGTAATCGTCGAGCGTGCCGTCATATTCTCGCGCGGTGCCGTCGTCGACCAGCACCAGACGGTCGGCGGTGAGTTCGAGCATGTGGCGGTCGTGGCTGACCAGCACCACCGCGCCGGTGTAATCGTTCAGCGCCTGCACCAGCGCCTCGCGCGCATCGACGTCGAGATGGTTGGTCGGTTCGTCGAGGATCAGCAGATGCGGGGCTTCGCGCGTGATCAGCGCCAGCGCGAGGCGCGCGCGTTCGCCGCCGGAGAGCTTGCCGACCTTCGTTATCGCCTTGTCGCCCGAAAAGCCGAAGCGGCCGAGTTGCGCGCGGACGGCGGCGGGGGTCGCGCCCTTCATGATGCGCGTCATGTGTTCGAGCGGGGTGTCGTCGGTGTCGAGTTCCTCCACCTGATACTGGGTGAAGTACCCGACCTTCATCTTGCCCGTTGCGGACATCGCGCCGTCCATCGGCGCGAGCTGCGCGGCGAGCAAGCGGGCGAGTGTGGTCTTGCCGTTGCCGTTGCGGCCGAGCAGCGCAATCCGGTCGTCGGGGTCGAGGCGCAGGTTCAGCCGCTTTAGAATCGGCACGTCGCTATACCCGACGCTCGCCATGTCGAGCGTGATGAGCGGCGGGCGCAGTTCGTCGGGGTTGGGGAAGCCGAACGAGAGCGAGGGATCGTTCGCCATCTCCGCGATCGGCTGCATCCGCGCGAGCATCTTCTGGCGGCTCTGCGCCTGTTTCGCGGTGGAGGCGCGGGCGGAGTTGCGCGCGACATAATCCTGCAGCTTGGCGCGCTGCGCATCCTGGTTGGCCTTGGCGGCGGCGAGCTGAGCCATGCGTTCGGCGCGCTGGCGTTCGAACGCGTCGTATCCGCCCGGGTAGAGCGTGATCTTGCCGTTCTGCAGGTGCAGGATGTGATCGACGACGTTGTTCAGGAAATCGCGTTCGTGGCTGACGACGACGATCGTCGCCTTGTAGCTTTGCAGGAAATCCTCGAGCCACATGACCGCCTCGAGATCGAGATGGTTCGACGGCTCGTCGAGCAGCAGCAGGTCGGGCTGTGAAAACAGCAAAGCGGCGAGCGCGACGCGCATCTTCCACCCGCCCGAAAAGCTGTCGAGCGGACGCGACTGCATCTCCTCGTCGAAGCCGAGGCCGATCAATATCTGCGCGGCGCGGGCGGGGGCGGTATAGGCGTCGATCGCGATCAGGCGTTCGTACACGTCGCCGAGCCGGTCGGGGTCCTGGCAGGTATCGGCCTCCGCCAGCAGCACGCGGCGTTCGATATCGGCGGCCAGCACAGTTTCGAACGGGCTGTCGGCGCCGTGCGGGGCCTCCTGCGCGATATAGCCGATACGGCTGCCGCGCGGCATGTCCGCGCTGCCGCCATCGGGCTCCAGCAGCCCGGCGATGACGCGCACCATCGTCGATTTGCCCGCGCCGTTGCGCCCGATCAGCCCGACGCGGCTGCCCGGCGGCAACGCCGCGGTCGCGCCGTCGAGGATCGTGCGGCCGCCAAGGCGCACGGTGATGCCGTTGAGATTGAGCATGATGGCGGGGCCGGTAGCAGATGTGGGGCGGTTTGCCGAGCCTTGGTTACTCAGCCCTAAACACCGTTCGCTCAGGGCGAACGGGGGTTGGGTACGGCGCCGCCAACGTGCCGCTCGCCGCGCGCTTCAGCGAGTTTCGTCTGCCGGTGCCGTTCGGCATAGCCCGCGCGCTGGGTTTCGTCGCGGCGATCGTGGCAGCGCGGGCAGGCGACGCCCTCCTCATACAACGGCGATGTGCGGTCCTGCGGGCTGACCGGCATCCGGCAGCCGCGGCAGAGTTCGTGCGTGCCGGGCGTCAGCGCGTGGCCGACCGCGACGCGTTCGTCAAACACGAAGCATTCGCCGTGCCAACGGCTTTCCGCTTCCGGGACGGTCTCCAGGTAACGCAGGATGCCGCCGTCGAGGTGGAATACGTCTTCAATCCCCTGCGCCTTGACGAAGGCGGTCGCCTTCTCGCAGCGGATGCCGCCGGTGCAGAACATCGCGATGCGCTTGCCGTCCAGTTCGTCGCGGTGTGCGGCGAACCAGGCGGGGAAATCGCGGAAGCTGTGCGTGTCCGGGTTCACCGCCCCGGCGAAGGTTCCGACCGCGACCTCGTAATCGTTGCGCGTGTCGATCACGATCGTATCGGGCGCGTCGATCAGCGCGTTCCAGTCTTCGGGCGCGACATACGTCCCGACCTCGCGCAGCGGGTCGATGTCGGGCACGCCCATCGTGACGATCTCGCGCTTCAGGCGCACCTTCAGGCGGTGGAACGGCATGGCGTCGGTCTGCGCGTCCTTGACCTCGAGGTCGGCGCAACCGGGCAGAGCGCGGATATGGTCGAGCACGCGTTCGACGCCGGCGTCCGGCCCCGCGATCGTGCCGTTGATCCCCTCGGGCGCCAGCAGGATCGTGCCGCGCACGCCCGCGTCTTCGCACAGCGCTAACAACGGATCGCGCAACGCGGCGCAGTCGGGGAACGGTGCGAAGCGGTACAGCGCGGCGACGCGGATCGTCCGCGATGCGGTCACGCGGGGTTATGCTTGGTCAGGAACGCCTCCATCGCCTCCAGGAACGACTGACGGTCCTCGGCGCGGCTGAAATGATGATCGGCGAGCGGCTGTTCAAGGTATTCGACCGGCTTGCCCGCCTTGCGCAGCTTCTGCACCAAGGCGCGCGACTGCCGCACCGGCACCACGCGATCCTTGGCACCATGCACGACCAGCAGCGGGATCGTGAACTGTTCGGGATAGTTGACCGGCGACACCGCGGCGAGATCGGGCGCCTGCTTGCGCATCCAGTCCTTGCGCGCGCCCGCGCCCAGGAAGCGCCCGTCATAGCGCATCATCGCGTTGAGATCGGACACGCCGGCATAAGCGATCGCACAGCGAAACAGCGGGCCGTCGCGCTGCGCCGCGCGCTCCGCGGCGTAACCGCCGTAGGATGCGCCGACCATGCATACGCGCTTCGGATCGGCGATGCCCTGCGCCGCCAGCGAAGTGACCGCATCGTTCAGGTCGTCCTGCATCGCCAGGCCCCATTGCCCTTCACCCTTGGCGGTGAACGGCGTGCCATAGCCCGACGACCCGCGATAATTGGGCTGGACCACCGCATAGCCTCGGTCGGCCAGGAACTGCGTCCACCAATCCCATTCCTCGGTATCGCGCGCGAACGGGCCGCCATGCGGCAGGACGATCAGCGGCAATCCGGTCTTGCGCCCCTTGGGCAGGGTGAGGACCGCTGCGATCTCCAGCCCGTCGCGCGCCTTGTACCGGATCGTGCGGACCGGATGCAGCCGGCGGCTGCGGAAGGTTTCGTTGGTGAAGGCGAGCGAATCGAGCACGCCCGCCTTGCGATCGAACAACAGCAGCAGCCCCGGCGCTTCGGCGCTGCCCGCGCGGACGATCGCGCGCTGATGATCGCGGCTGAGCGAGACGACCCGCACCGTCGCGCCCTTCACCAGCTTTCCCGCTTCCGCCTCCAGCGCAGCGACGTCGGGGTCGGTCCAGCGGATCGCGGGCGCCTCCTCGTTCACCCGCACGCCGAGCAGGCGATAACCGGTATGGTCGGTTTCCAGCCCGCCGATGTCGTATCTCTTGCTGGCGAACAATTGCTTGCCGCGTTCCAGCGTCGTCAGGTCGAAATCGTACAACGCGCTGAGCCCGGCATCGTCGTCGGCGATCATCAGCGCCTTGTCGCCACCCGGCAGGAACAGGGCGGGCGCCATCACGGCGTCGTCGCGCGTTTTCGCACGATCGATCACGCGGAACGATTTGTCCGTCGCCGGACGGTAGAGGACGCGGGTCGCGCGGCCATCGGCGCTGTGCCCGATGCCCATGCGCACGATGCCGTCGCCGTCGGCGTACCATTGCCGTACGCCCTCATGCGCATCCAGCACGCGCCGCCGCTTGCCCGTGGAGACGTCGAATTCGTCGATCCGCGGCCAATATCCGGGGTCGCTCAGATAGATCGACGTCTGATACGACAGCAATATCCGCGGGCTGCCGTCATGCGCGGTCCAGATCACGTCGTCGGCATCCTGCCCCGCCTGCGTGGCCGCGAACTTCACGATTTTCGTGTCTTTCGCATTCACGCCGAACGCGCGCGTTATGTACCAATCGTCGCCCTGCACATCGGTGGTCTGTCCGATGCCGATCACCAGCCAGTCGTCGTTGACCCAGCGCCACCAGTTGAGGTCGTTGTCGCCCAGCGCGACCATGCGTTTGGGGCTGCCGTCGACTGGCAGGATCGCGAAATATTGTGTTCCTCTGATCGCGATCTTGGCCGCGATCTGAGTCCCGTCGGGCGACAGCGTGGGGTTCTCGACCAGCGGCAGTTGCGCGAAGTCGGCCACCGTATGCCGCGCGGGCGGTGCGGGGGTCTCCGCATCGACCCTGATGACCGCGCCGATCGCCAATCCCCCAAGCGCGAGCAGCGTCAGGCCCCGTCGAATCATCTTGTCCCCCCCGCGCAGGCGCGCCCCGACACCTTGCTGACGCAACGCAGGGCAGGCCGCAAGGGGCTAAGCGATTGTCCTTAGTGGACGAACCGGCAGAGCGCGGCGACGCGGATCATCTCATTGCGGCTTTCACGCCTTCCTCGAACGACGCGAGTGCGGCGCGGTAGGGGAAGGGGCCGTGGCTGATCCGCGCCACGCCGACCTCGGCGAAGGCCGCGCGTGATGGCGCGCCGGGGGAGGCCATGACGTTGACGGGCAGGGGCGACGCTTCGCAAACGCGCCTGAGCAAGGCCAGATCGGCGAGGCCGGGGACGAAGAAGCCGCTGGCACCCGCATCGGCATAGGCGCGGGCGCGGTCCAGCGCGGCGTCGACTTTGGCCTTGTCATGCGTTTCGGGCGCGGCCTGCAGGAAGATGTCGGTGCGCGCATTGATGAAGAAGGCCGGGCCGACAGCGGCGCGCGCCGCAGAGATGCGCGCGGCCTGCGCGTCGACGGGGTGGATTCCCTTGCCGCCTATCACCTGATCCTCGACATTGCAGCCGATCGCGCCGGTCGCGGCCAGCTTTGCAACGTTGGCGGCGAACGCGGCGGGATCGACCGCATAGCCGCCCTCGAAATCGATCGTCACCGGCAGCGTCACCGCGCCCACGATCCGCGCCGCGCTGGCGAGCGCGAGGTCGATCGGAAGCGCCTCGGCATCGCTCAGCCCGTGCGCGGCGGCGACCGACCAGCTGCCGGTCGCGATCGCTTTTGCGCCCGCGCGTTCCGCCGCCTGCGCGCTGCCCGCGTCCCAGACGTTGAACAGGACGATCGGGTCGCCCGCGATATGGAGTGCGGCGAAGGTGTCGAACTTGGCTGACATGTTTTGTCTCCCTCGCCGCGCCGGTTGCCCGAGCGCGGCCGTACCGGGCTATCCGATTCTTGCGATCAATGGACGAAGCGCGCCACCACGTCGCGGTAGCTGCGGCTGACCTTCACGCTCGCGCCCGAATCCAGCACCAGGAAACATTCGCCGTTGGTGTGCGGCTTCACCTGTTTCACCAGGTCGAGGTTGACGATCGTCGAGCGGTGGACGCGCTGGAAGCGGCGAGGGTCGAGGCGCTTTTCGAGATCCTTCATCGTCTCGCGCAGGATCAGCGTGTTGTCGCCGGTGTAGATGCACATGTAGTCGCCCGCTGCGTCGATGCGTTCGATCGTGTCCACGTCGACGCGGAAGATCTGCCCGCGATCCTTGATGTTGATGAGCTTTTCGAAACGGCTGGCGTTCACCTGATCGCCGCCATCGACCATTTCCGCCGCAGCCTCGGGCGCGTGCTCGGCCAGCACTTCCTTCAGCTTCTCGACCTCCTCGACGCCGCGCTTTTCGGACAAGCGTTGGCGGACGCGGTCGAGCGTGTCGGCGAGGCGCGATTCCTCGACCGGCTTCATCAGGTAATCCACCGCCTGCGCCTCGAACGCGCGAAGCGCGTGGTCGCTGTAGGCGGTGACGAACACGAACAGCGGCGGTTCCACCTCCATCAACCCCTGCACGACCGAAAAGCCGTCGAAGCCGGGCATCTGGATGTCGAGGAAGACGAGGTCGGGCTTGTGCGTCTTGATCGCGCTGATCGCCTCGCGCCCGTTCTGGCATTTGGCGATGATCTCGACGTCGTCATGCGCCTCCAGACGCAGTTCGAGCCCCTGGATCGCGAGCGGCTCGTCGTCGACGAGGATGGTGCGAATGGTCATCTAGTCTCTTTCACTCTTTCATTCGAGCTGGAACGGGAATTCGATCTCGACCCCGAACCCGCCAAGCGGCATCGCGCGAACCGTGAAACGATGATCCGTTCCGTAGGCCTGCGCCAGCCGTTCCCTGATATTGGCAATGCCGACACCGGTTGAAAGGGATGGACGGTTCGTCGTTCCCTGCAATCCCGGTCCGGTGTCGGATACGCCGATCTGCACCCGTTCCCCGGCGAGCCGCGCGGTGACGCAGATTTCGGCGCCGTCTTCCTTCGGCGTCACGGCGTATTTGATCGCGTTTTCGACCAGCGGCTGCAGCAGGAGCGATGGCAGGCGCGCCTTTTCCACTGCGGAATCGATCTCGAATTTCGGGCGCAACCGGTCCTCGAAACGCATCTTTTCTATTTCGAGGTACAGCTTCAGGGTTTCCACCTCCTGCGCGATCGTAACGTGCGCGGTCGGTTCGTTCGCAAGCGTATAGCGCAGGAACGAGGCAAGGCGGCTGAGCATCGCGTTCGCGCGTTCGGTCTGTTTCAGCAGCACGAGCGTCGAAATGGAATTGAGCGTGTTGAACAGGAAATGTGGGTTCAGCTGATAGCGCAGCATCGCGAGTTGCGCGGATGACGCCTGCGTTTCCAGATGCTCCATCTGGTCGATCTGTTCCTCGACAATCAGATAGAAATTGATCCCGAAATAGAGCGCCGACCATCCGGCGAGCACGGTGAAATTGAGGAATACGGTGCCGAGCAAAAGCGTCAAATTCACCCCCGGCGCAGCGTCGCGCATGAAGCTGAACGAAAAGGCGTCGAGCACCGAATAGAGGAACGTCGCCGCCGCGAGCGTGAAGATCGACAGCAACGCGCCGGTGATCCGCGGAAAACCGCGATACAGGCCGTAGAGCGTCGAGAGCAGCAGCGTGATGCAATAGCCGACGATCGATTCGATGATGACCGGCACGATCAGTTGCAGGCTGAAGCCGTTCGACAGCGTCGAGACCGAGCGCAGGATCAGATACCCCGACCAGCCCGCCGCCTGCAGCATCCAGAACGCGCGCGCCTTGTCCTCGAAGAACGGCCGCGCGAACATCGTCCGCGTACGGATTGCCGCGGCGACGGCGGTATCCGCGGACGCAGACGTGGGAGTGGCCGGGTTTGGAAGCGTGGTCGCCATAGGCCCGCGCCTCTACACCGGGTGCGACGCTGGCGCAAAAAGAAGGGGCCGCCGTCCGGTATGGACGGCGGCCCCGAGTGCTTTCGTGCAGGCTGCGCTTAGAAGGTGAAGCGCGCGCCGACGCGGATCGCATAAAGCGACTGACGCGAATAGATCGTGTCGGTCGGCGTCGAGTTAGGCGCGAGATAGCGATACTGCGCGCACGCCTGCGACGAATTGGTGATCGCGGTCGCCGCGGTGCCGGTCGCGACGGGCGCGGCAAGGCACTGAACACGCACGGCGGGGATTGTGTACGGGAACTGATATTCCCGGATCTGACCCCAGTTCTTGTTGATGAAGTTCGTGAAGTTCTCGATATCCGCGAACAGCTCGACCCGCGACTTGCCGACGAAGGTCGGGATTTCCTGCGCCAGATGCAGGTCGAAGCGGGTGAACCACTTCGAATTGAACGCGTTGCGCGGTGCGATCTTGCCGCGATACTTGGCCAGGCCGGTCGAGCTGATCAGGTTCTCGAACGCGGTCTGGGTGGCGGTGCTGTCATACGACACCAGCGGATCGGTGCCGCTGGTCGGCACGTACAGCAGGTACCGCGACGACGACTGGACCGTGCCGAACACCGGGCTGCGGTTGTTCGACGCGTCCTGCATCGTGTAGCTGTACGGACGGCCGATACGGGTTTCGCCGAACAGCGCGAACGTCGTCTTATAGTCGCCGAACAGCGCCGGGTTGATCGTCAGATTGTACTTCAGATTGTGGCGGACCTGATCGTTCGAGATGCCGTACGCCGCGCCGTTGGGATCGAGGAACGCGCCGTTGCCATAGTTGGAGGTGGCGGTCGACGAGGTCGCGGGAGCCTGATCCTTGATATCCTGGTACGTGTAGCTGACGCCTGCTTCCAGACCCCAGTCGAACGTCTTGCTGACGCGCGCGACGCCGATCAGGCTGCGGCCCTTGTTGGTGTTGGTCAGGATGATGTCGAAATTGTTGTCGGCAAACGTCGTGACCGGGCTGTAACGCGTGCGACCATCCGGCGTGAGCAGGCCGTTCGGGCGAACGCGCGCATCGGTGAAGAACACCTGATTGCGAACCTTCGACCAGAAGAAATCGGCCCCGAAGTTCCAGCCGGTGCCGAACGCGCTGTCGCCGAACGACGGCGACCAGTCGGCCGACAACGTGCCGCGCCACTGCGACGGCAGCTCGAAATCCTTGTCCAGCGCGTTGGTCGGCGCAGGCGATGCCGCCGACGTCGTCACGCTGGCGAGATAGCTGTTAATCGTGCCCGGGATCGTGGTGCCGTTGACGTTGACCAGACCGGCCGTGCCGACCGCCGCCGGGTTGGTGGCGCCGGGGGCGGAATAGCTGCCGTCGTTGTTCTGGCGGATGTCGATCGAATTCGACAGGAAGCCCGTGTTGGAGAAGCTGTTCGACACGTACACGTCGGGCGACCCGCCCGAGAAGATGCCGATGCCGCCGCGCAGGCTGATGTCGCTGACCGGCTTGAAATCGAAGCCGACGCGCGGCTGGATCACGTAACGGCCGCTGATGTACGACGTGTTCGGGAAGCCGACGCGCTGCGTGAAGCTCTGATTGAACGCCGGACGGCTGTTGCCGCCGTACATATCGAACCGGACGCCGTAGTTCAGCGTGAAGATGTCGCTGACCGTCCAGTTATCCTGAATGCCGAAGGCGTAGGACTGATAGCGGAACGCCGCGGCGGCGTTCGCCGGATCGAGCGACGGCACCGCATTCTGGTACCGCAGGCGCTGCGCATTGCCCGCCCGGAAATCGGCGATCGAATCGAAGTAATAATCGCCTGCGGTGCGCTGCAGGAACAGGTTGAAGATCTTCGTGTCCTGAACGTCGGCGAACACGCGCAGGTCGTGGCCGTCGCGGGTCAGGCGAGCCTGGACGAGACCGCCAAAGGTGCGGCTGGTCAGTTCGTTCGACTGGCGTGACACATCAGGGCCGAAGCTGACCTGACCGAAGCCCGGCTGGCAGGCGGTCGACGCGCCTGCGCCGGCGCTGCCCGGCGCGGTGCGATCCGAGGTCGGCGCGGTGCAGACCTGGAACTGCGCGAAACCGCGACCCAGGATCGGATCCTGACCGCGCTTGTAATCCTTGTAGAAGCCGCGGACTTCGGTCGAGAATTCGTCCGACCAGTCGGAGTTCAACTGGAACACGCCGGTGTGCAACCGGTTCGACGACACGTAGCCGTTCGATTCCAGGCCAAGACCCGGCGTGCCGGTGACGAAGCTGTTCTGGTTAAACTGGATCGAATCCTTGGTGTACAGATACGTCAGCGACGCGCGCTGCGTATCCGACAGGTTCGCGTCGAGGCGCGCGACGACGCGGTCGTCGCTGTCCTTCGAATTGTTGAGCACGCCGCCGGTTTCATAGCCGTAGCGCGACTGCGCGATCGACTGGATGTCGGTGACCTGCGCGTCGGTGATGTTAGGGATGATCGTACCGGCGTTGTTGCCCGGCGTGCCCTCCGGAATCGGCGTGCCCGCGCGGATGCGCTCGCCCGCGACCATGAAGAACAATTTGTCCTTGATGATCGGGCCGGACAGTTCGGCGCCGTAATTCTCGACCTTGAAATCGGGGAGCGTGATGCGTCCGGTGGTGACGCCGGGGCCAGCCTTGGTTTTCTTGCCGGTCAGGCCGTCGTCCGAATAAGCGTAGAAGCCGGTGCCGTGGAATTCGTTGGTGCCCGATTTCAGGATGGCGTTGATCGCGCCGCCCTGGAAATTGCCTTCGCGCACGTCATACGGCGCGACCTTCGTCTGGAACTGGCCGATCGCATCGAGCGGCACGGGCGAGCGGCGGGTCGGCAGGCCGTCGGGGTTGAGGCCGAAATTGTCGGTGACCGGCACGCCGTCGACCGAGAAACGGTTGAAGCGTGCGTTCTGGCCCGCGAAGCTGACCGCGCGACCGCCGCCGGGCGTGTCGTCGAGGCGGGCCATCGGATCGCGGCGCATCAGATCGCGCACGTCGCGGTTGATCGTCGCAACATTGGCGATTTGCGCCGCGTTCAGGACCGTCGCCGGACCCTGGCTGACGGTGCGCGCGTTCGCGAGGCGCGACGCGGTGACGACGATGTCGCCGCCGGCGGCCACTTCCGCGCCCTCGCCCGGCTGCAGGTCGATTGGCAGGTCATACGCCTGGGCGATCACGGTATAGATGTCGGTTACGGTGGTCTGCGGATACCCTTCGGCCGCGACGATCACCGAGAACGGGCCGCCGATGCGCAGGCCGGATGCGTTGAACGCGCCGGTCGCGTCGGTCGTGACAATGCTGGTCGTGTTCGACGGCACGTTGACGATCGTGACCTTGGCGCCGGCGATCGGCGCGCCGCCGGCGGTGACCGTACCGCGGATCACCGAGGTCGTTTCCTGGGCCATCGCCGCGACCGGAGCGACGAGCGCGACGACGGCCGCACCCAAAAGCAGGTTATTACGCATCTATATTCCCCTTGAGAGCCCTGGCTCTGGTCGCGGCTCGTTTCTGTGCCGATGGCGCGCCCGTGCACCGGCATTATGTCGGTTGCGTTACACGGGCGAGTCGATTCCGGCGGGGGTGCGACTCCTTGGCCGGGCGTTGCAAAAAGGCGACAGGTTGCGCGGGCCGGTTATCCGGCGGAAGCGACGATTTCCGCCCACTCTGCCTCGTTCACCACGCGGATGCCTAGGTCGACGGCCTTCTTCGCCTTCGATCCCGCGCCCGGCCCGGCGACGACCAGGTCGGTCTTCGCCGACACCGATCCCGCGACTCGCGCGCCGAGCGATTCGGCCTGCGCCTTGGCCTCGTCGCGGCTGAGCGTTTCCAGGCTGCCGGTGAAGACCACCGTCTTGCCCGATACCTCGGACGTGCGGGTTTCGTGGATCACGTCGGCCGGGCGGACCTCGCGCAAAAGGTCGAACACGACGGCGCGGTTGTGTGCTTCGGCGGCGAATCCGATCAGCGCGCCCGCCACCTCGGGACCGATGCCGGGGGTCTCGATCGCGGCGACCAGCAGTTTGTCGCGGCGGAGGACGAATTTGCGCTCGGGCTCGCCCAGCGTGGGCTGCGTCCGGTGGTGGAGGAACACCGCATGACGCAGCGCGCGGCCGAGCGCCCTGGCTGAGCGATAGCGGCGGGCGAGGTCGCGCGCGGTGACTTCGCCGACGTGGCGGATGCCGAGCGCGAACAGGAAGCGGTCGAGCGCGATCTGGCGCTTCGCCTCGATCGCAGCGATCAGGTTCGCCGACCAGGTGCGGCCATCCTTTTTCCGTGCGGCGAGTTGCTCTTCGGTAAGCCGAAAAATGTCGGCGGGGGAGGCGATCAGGTCGTCGGTGAAGAACGCCTCGATCAGCGTCGCGCCGAGCCCGTCGATGTCGAAGGCGTGGCGCGAGACGAAATGGATCAACCGTTCGACGCGTTGCGCGGGGCAAATGAGCCCGCCGGTGCAGCGATAGACGACTTCGCCCTCGCCGCGTTCGGCCGCCGATCCGCATTGGGGGCAATGCGTGGGGAAGGTCCACGGGTCGCGCGGTTCGTCGGGGGTCAGGTTCTCGACGATCTGTGGGATCACGTCGCCGGCGCGCTGAACGACCACGCGGTCGCCGGGGCGGACGCCCAGCCGCTCGATCTCGTCCGCGTTGTGAAGCGTCGCGTTGGTGACGACGACCCCGCCGACGGTGACGGGGGCGAGCCGTGCCACCGGGGTGAGCGCGCCGGTGCGGCCGACCTGGATGTCGATCGCGACGAGTTCGGTCTGCGCGCGTTCGGCGGGGAATTTGTGCGCGATCGCCCAGCGCGGGGCCTTCGCCACTTGACCTAGCCGCGCCTGCCAGTCGAGCCGATCGACCTTGTACACCACGCCGTCGATGTCGAACGGCAGATCGGCGCGCGCGGCCTCGATCGTGCGATAGATTGCGAGCGCGTCGGCGGTGGTTTCGACCCGCGCGAAACCAGCGGCGACGGGGAAGCCCCAGTCCTTGAGCGCCGCGACGACGCCCGATTGCGTGTCGGCGGGCAGGTCCGATGTTTCGCCCCAACCGTGCGCCAGAAAGCGCAACGGGCGGCTGGCGGTGATGGTCGCTTCCTTCTGCCGCAGCGATCCGGCGGCGGCGTTGCGCGGGTTGGCGAACTGGCGCGCTTCCTTGCCCGTCGTTTCCGCCTCGGCCAGCAGGCGGGCGTTGAGCGCGGCGAAATCCGCCTTCGCCATATACACCTCGCCGCGCACCTCGAAGACGGCGGGGGCATCGGCGATCGTGGTGGGAATCGTGGTGGGAATATCGCCGATCGTGCGGACGTTGGCGGTCACGTCCTCGCCGGTCGTGCCGTCGCCGCGGGTCAGCGCTTGGACGAGCTTTCCGGCCTCGTAGCGCAGCGAACACGACAGGCCGTCGATCTTCGGTTCCGCGGTCAGCGCGACGGGGGCGTCGGCGGGCAGTTTCAGGAAACGCCTGACCCGCGCTGCGAACTCTTCGACCTCGCCATCGTCGAACGCATTGTCGAGGCTCATCATCGGCCGCGCGTGCGCAACCTTTGACAGATGCCCGGCGGGGGCCGCGCCGACCTGATGGCTGGGTGAATCGGCGCGGATCAGGTGCGGGAAGGCCCGCTCCAGCGCCGCATTGCGGCGGACGAGCGCGTCGTAATCGGCATCGCTGATCTGGGGCGCGTCGTCATTATGGTACAGCGCATTGTGGCGCGCGATCTCGGCGGCGAGCGTCTCCAGCTCGGCGGCGACCTCGGCGTCGGTCTTGGGAAGCGCGGTCATGGCTGTGGATTAGGCGAGGCGCGAAACGCCGCCAAGCACGGAAACGAAAAAGGCCGGGGTCGCCCCCGGCCTTTCGTTGCTCGAACCATCGTCAGGTCAGGGTTGTTGTCCGACCGGCGCGACATATTCACCCATCGCGGGTCCGCCTTCCTGGTCCAGCCCCTTGTACAGGCGGCTGTTGCGCATCCCGTACACGAAATACAGCACCACCGCGCCCAATGTGTACCACCCGAAGAAGACCAGTACGCGCGTCTCGACGGTGAAGATCAACGCGACGCAAGCCAGGATGCCGAGCGCAGGCAGGATCGGGAACAACGGCACGGTGAACCCGCGTGGGATGTTCGGATGCGTGCGCCGCAGCCAGATCACCGACAGGCACACGATCGCGAACGCCGCGAGCGTCCCGACCGAGGTCATGTCGCCCAGCGTGTTGATGTCGAAGAACGCCGCCGCGCACGCGGTGATCAGGCCGACCAGGATCGTATTGACCCACGGCGTCTTGAACTTCTGATGTACCGTCGCGAAGACGCGTGGCAACAGCCCGTCGCGCGCCATCGTGTAGAATATGCGCGTCTGGCCGTACATCAGCACCAGCACCACGGACGTCAGGCCGACGATCGCGCCCGCCTTAACCAACTTTGCGAACCACGCCCATTGCGGGCCGAGCGCATCGACCGCGACCGCGACCGGATCGGGCACGTTCAGCGTCTTGTAGTTGACGATCAGCGTCATCACGATCGACACCAGGATATAGATCACGGTGCACGCGGCGAGCGACCCGAGCAGGCCGATCGGCATGTCCTTCTTCGGATTCTTCGCTTCCTGCCCCGCGGTGGAGACCGCCTCGAACCCGATATAGGCGAAGAACACGATCGACGCGGCGCGCAGGATGCCGCCCCAGCCGAATTCGCCCTCGCCGCCTGTGGCGGGCGGGATGAACGGGTCCCAGTTCGCTTTCAGCGTGTCGAAATGCGCGATCACGTAACCGCCGCAGATCAGGATGAAGGCCAGGATCACGGTGACCTTGATCGCGACGATGACGTTGTTGACCTTCGCGCTTTCGGACACGCCGACGACCAGCAATGCGGTCATCGCCATACAGATCAGGAAGGCGGGCAGATTGAACAGATACGTCACCGGCGCGCCGTTCACGACCACCGGCACCATCGCATTGCCGACCGTCTGCATGACGGTATGGCCCGACGGACCGGTCAACTCGACCGGGATGACCAGTCCGAAATCGCCGAGCAGGCTGACGACATACCCCGCCCAGCCGACCGCGACGACCGAGGCCGCGAGCCCGTATTCGAGCAACAGCAATGCGCCCATGATCCACGCCGCGAATTCGCCGATCGTGGTGTAGCTGTAGGTATAGGCCGAACCCGACACCGGCAGCGTCGAGGAGAGTTCGGCGTAGCACAGGCCCGCTAGCGCACAGACGACGCCAGCGATCAGGAACGACAGCAGCACCGCGGGGCCGGCATGGAGCGATGCGGCGCTGCCCGTCCGCACGAAGATGCCAGCGCCTATGATACAGCCGATACCCAAGAAAACGAGGTTCCACGGCCCGAGCGTACGCTTCAATTCGCTCTGCTCGGTTTCGCGCTGGACCTGTTCCACCGTCTTGCGGAGCAGCATTCGGCCGATAAGCCCAGGTACGGGTCTGGTCGCCATAATTCTCCCTTGGCCACCCCCCGGCGGCCCGAAATGCGTTAAGCGCGCGAGCCTAGTGGCAATTGTGTGACGCGCAATCCCTTAGCGGCGGTCGGTGGCGGCGTGCGGCTTTTGGGTCACGCGTCGCCGCTTTTCTGGGCGGTATCGTTCCGCACCAGCATCGGGCCGAGCGGACGGCCTGCGAGAATGTGGACGTGGAGATGCGGCACCTCGGCGTGGCTGTCCAACCCGGTGTTGGCGAGCAGACGGTAGCCCGGCGCTACCAGCCCGGCGTCGCGCGCGACCTTTCCGACGGCGCGGACGAAACCGGCGATCTCGGCGTCGGAGGCGCGCTCGCTGAAATCGTCCCACGACACGTAGTGGCCCTTGGGGATCACCAGCAGGTGCGTCGGGGACCACGGCGCGATGTCGTGGAAGGCGAGTGCGTATTCGTCTTCGTACACGCGCTTCGACGGGATTTCGCCGCGCAGGATCTTTGCGAAGATGTTGCTGTCGTCGTAGGGCTTGGTCGCGTCGACGGACATGAGCTACCTCATTCGGGGCGGAAGGAGAGCGGGCGGCCGGCCTTTTCGTCGTGGCCGGTCTGGCCTTCGCGGCGGGCGAGTTCGGTCCGCACATCGTCGAGCGTCAGGCCGGCGTCGGCGAGCAGGACGAGGAGGTGGTACAGCAGGTCCGCGGCTTCGGGGACGATGCCCTCGTCATAGCCCGCGCACGCGGCGATGACGGTTTCGACCGCTTCCTCGCCCAGTTTCTGCGCGATCTTGTGGCGGCCCTGGAAGAACAATGACGCGGTGTAGGACGTCAGCGCCTCGGCGTCCTTCCGGGTGCGGATCGTCGCTTCGAGACGGTCGAGGATGTCGTCGGCCATGCCCGCCTCGCTGCCCCGGCTGGCGCTTGCGGTCAATCTTTTCGCGCGCGATTTCTGAGCGCGCGGCGGGTGAACCAGATTCCGGCGGCGGCCATGGCGAACAGCGCGAGGTCGGAGAGTTCGGGCGCGGTGCGTGGCGTCGCGGTGCCGGTATGGCCGTTCGCCAGCAGCGAGGGGCTGGCGAGCAGCAGCAGGAGGGGAAGGGAATATCTCACCATTCGCGCATTACCGCGAAGTGATGAGCAGGCGGTTATCAGGCCGGGCGACGATCACGCCGCCCGGCCGGCCCGTCATGCTTCCATCGAATGCTTCAGGTCGCGCATCTGGTCGTGGCCTTCGCGGACCGAGCCGTATGCCTGCTGGATCGCGGTCTTGACCTCGGCCGAGACCTCGCCGTCGGCCAGCGCTTCCTCAAACTTGGCCTTGATGTGATCCTCGCCGCGCTCGACCTCGTTGACGATCGCCTTGTCGTCCTTGCCGGTGACCGCGGACTTCAGGTTCAGGAACGCGCGGTGCGCGCCGGCCAGGATCGTGCCGTCGTCCTCAGGATTGCCGCCGAGCCGCGAGACTTCGCCCTGCAGCGCGGTCGCGACCTGGCGGCGTTCGCTCGCGCGATCGTTGAACATCTGCGCGAAACGGCCGCTGTCCGAATCCTTGGCGGCTTCGGTGTACCCGTCGACGCTGTCGATCGTGGTGGCGATCAGGCCGTTGAGCGTGCGGATGTCGTGGCTGGTGTCGGCCATGGTGTCTTACTCCGGGTACGTGATTGGAGTTGGCCTAACGAAGCGCCGCGCCGATCGGGTCCGGCGCACACCAAATATTCCAGCCGCTTACCGAAGCTGCCCGCGGATCGCGCCCTTCGGGAACTGCGCGGTGTGGACGTTGACGTAATAGCCCGCCGGATCGGCCAGGATCGCCGCGGCCAGCGCCTTGTCGACCGAATAGCATCTGTTCGACCGGCCGCCGGTCGGGGTGTCGATGGTCAGCACCGGCGCCCCCGCGACGCCGCGTGCGCCCTTGTGGATATGCGCCATCGTAGCCGGCGCGAGCCGCTGTGTGCGGACGTCGGCGCAGATCGTGTCGGTCGCGGAATCGGCGGTGACCTTCGCAGTGCCGGTCGCCTGCGGATCGCCGGGGCCGGGCACTTCCTGCGCGCCGACCAGCGCGGTGGTGAAGCTTTCGCCGACCGTCCCGGCGATCGTAGCGCAACTGGATGTGGCGAAGGCCGCGAGCAGGAGCGCGGGGGTGGCGAGGCGAGTTGTGGTCATGACGGCGATGCTAGGGTGCGTCCGGCGGGGACGCCAGCCGCTTCTTGCGCGAGTGCAGGCGATGGCGGCGTTTCCGAGCCGGGGTGAGCGGGTTCCGCGCGATCATCGTCAGGGACGGCGAATTGCGCGAAGAAGGCGTCACGCGCGCGTTCCAGATCGGCGAGGTCTTCGTCGTCATAGTGATCCGGGCCGGCGCCCATCACCGCCGCCTCGTCCTCGCCCAGCGTGCGTTGATAGTCGACATGGCCGAGGTCGCCGTGCTCGTCGCCGTCGAAATCGTCGGTCGGGGGGAAATCGGTGCGCCATTCCTTCGCTTCATAATCCCACCAGATGTGATCCTCGATGTCGTCGGTGGCGGTTTCGGCAGGCGAATGTTGAGAATGTTGATAAGATAGCGAGGTTTTTGAGAGCGAGGTTTCTGGAGGCGAGGTTTCTTCAGGCTCCGGTTCGTCGGCGGGGCAGGCGAGCGCGACCAGCCCGGCGGCTTCGGCGCGCGCCCATTGTTCGGCGGTCCAGTGCGCGCGGGCGGCCGGATCGAGATCGGCGACGTCGACCTCCTGTGCGGTCGCGACCCCGGTGCGGACCAGGCGGTCGGCGGCGGCGAGCGCGTAGATCGGGGCGAGATCGCGCGCGTCGTCCGCGCATTCATCGAGCCCTCCACTACGCCGCGCGAGGAAGAGTCCGGCGCGCGCAGGGCCTTCGTCGCGCGCGACCAGATCGAGGAAGGCGTCGAATTCCTGCGCAACCAGCCGCGCGGCCTTCACGTCGGCATCGGCGGCGGTTTCGACCTGCCGGTCGAGCCGCGCGAGGAGGCTCATGGCGAGGCGGTTGTCGTGCCGGTGGCGCGTGACGGTGGTGCCGTCGGCGCGGACGAGCGTGTCGACCTGCCCCTCCAGCGCGCGGACCAGCAGGGTTTCGGCGATCGTGTCGCGCGCGACCAGCCCCGCCGCGCGCCAGCCGAGCGCGAACGCCGCGCCCTTTGCGGTGCGGCGGAAGGCGTAGGCGGAGGATGCGGACAGCCCGACCCGCAGGCTGGCCGCGTCGACCCCATGCCCCTCCGCGATCGCTTCGAGGAACAGCCGCTGGTTGGCGGCGGACCAGCCGTCGTGACGGCGCGAGGAGAAGTGGGGGGTCTCGTCCTGCGGCAGGAAGGTTTCGGTGGGGAGGGCGGGGCGCTCGGTTGCGTGCGGCGCGGCGAGGAGCGCGGTCATGCGCGTTGCTCCCGGCGGCGGGCGGTGAAGAGGGCGGCGCTGGCGTCGCGGTTGGCGGTGACCGCGGCGGACGCGGGCGGGTTCGCGCCGATCCGCCCGGCGGCGATGTGCGCGAGCCAGTCGGTGAGGGGGGTGCGGTGGTCGTCGGGTTGCGGGGTGCTGGACGGGATTACCCGGCGCGGGGCGGGCGGCAGGTGGCTGATGTCGGTCGGCATTTTCGTTCCCCCTCAGTTCGGTGAGGGGAGACCAGTTATCGCATTTCGGGCGTGTAGGAAAATGTTTGTTCTTGGTGTGTTCGTGTGCCGATCAATCGTAAGTTTGAACTGAAGCGATTGATTTTCCAGAAAGAAGCGGACAGCATTGCGGATCGCGAGGGGGAAACATGACGGAAGAAAGATTCAATCTGATCGGCAACGACCGCATCACATCGCGGCAGATCGACGAACTGGTCGGTCTTGCACGCGGTGTCGCGGCGGATGGAACATTGAATCAGGCGGAGATCGAGTTTCTGCAGAAATGGCTCGCCGCGAATATGGCGATCAGCAATCAGCCGATGATTGCCAGACTATATCACCGCATCAACGCTGTGTTGGCAGACGGTATCGCAGATGCGGAGGAATGCCGCGATCTGCTCGATACACTGAACAGCTTTTCGAGCCGCGATTTCGAACTGGGGGAGGTGCTGAAATCGACCAGTCTGCCGCTTTGCGATCCCGCGC
Source organism: Sphingomonas sp. SUN019 (assembly GCF_024758705.1). Lineage (NCBI taxonomy): Bacteria > Pseudomonadati > Pseudomonadota > Alphaproteobacteria > Sphingomonadales > Sphingomonadaceae > Sphingomonas > Sphingomonas sp. SUN019. Next base: position 2,898,026 of record NZ_CP096971.1, read on the forward strand.
CGACGCTGGATTTCAGTGGCCGACGCTACTGTCTTACCGGCACGTTCAACTTCGGCCAGCGCGCGGATTGCGAGGCTGCGGTGACATGGCGGGGCGGCGTGTGCGGCAGCCTGACGCAGAAGACGAATGTCCTCGTCATCGGAATGTATGCGACGGAGTCGTGGAAGCATTCGTCGTTCGGAACTAAGATCGTGAAGGCGGTCGATTTCCGCGAGGCGGGCATCCCGATCGCGATCGTTTCCGAGGATCATTGGGCGCGGCATCTGACGTGACGATTGACGGTTTCTTTTTTGTAGTTACATAAGGGGCGGACTTGAAAATCAGCTTTGATCCGGCGAAGCGAGCGCTCGCGCTTGCAGACCGGGGATTGGACTTCGCCGATGCCGCCAAAGTGTTCAACGGGCCGGTGTTCGAGTTCGAGGATGATCGCTTCGCCTATCCGGAGCGGCGGATCGTAACCTACGGTCTGCTCGACGGACGGTTGATGGCGGTGGTCTGGGCGGAAGCGGCGGACGGACGCCGTGTCATTTCGATGAGGAAGGCAAATGAGCGAGAGCAAGCCAGATACCGGAACCGCCTGGCTTGACCCGGCCGACGACGCGCCGGAGCTGACGGACGAAATGTTGGACGTCGCCGAGTTTTCCATCGGCGGGAAGGTGATCCGTCCGGCGACGGGCTATCTCGGGCCAAACGGCGTGGTGCGCGGGCGACCGCCGCTGCGCGATCGCGCGAAGCGTCAGGTGACGCTGCGGCTCGATCCCGATGTGATTGAGCGGTTTCGAGAGGGGGGGGCGGGGTGGCAGGGGCGGATCAATGAGGCGCTGCGGAAGGCGGCGGGGTTGTGATCGGAGTTTAGATGATCAGGGTTCTTTTGGCTGAAAGCGGTCCCAAATCGGAGGATAAACTTTTCCAGTTACCAACGCATGAAGCTTCAGCGAGACAGCGTGGACTTGAAAAGTTACTTTTCGAATGTCTCTCGCACTGACCGTCTCAACGTCATACAATATTTTGTTTCTAGCGGAAAAGCGTGACATAACATGGATTGAGTTCAAAGGATCTTTAACGACCATGTTGTGCGCGTACTTGTTTCTTTGGGCTTGAACCGCCCTAAGTGCCGACACAACCTCTTGATAGACGCGCAAGTTATCAAACTGATCCTGTAGCTGATGACATAGTGAACTAAGGTTATCCACGCGCTGCGGGAAGCTGCCATGAGCGATAAGTATCATCGGTCGAACATCGGCAACTGCGTCGAATCCCGCGAGCTTACCGATCGCGACGTTTAATCCGGACTCAAGGCCACCCCAAATCGTCATGAGACGGCCTAGCTCGATCAGGATGTCATCGTCGGCGGGCCAATCGGAGAAAACTGGCGATTCTAAATATGCATCACCGTCTTTCAATTTACCGCTTTCACCTGCTGACTTATCCTACTTTGTTACCATTTTCCCCCAGCATCCTCGATCGATTTCAGCAACGCGCGCTTGCTCGGGGTGCGGTGGGTGCCGGAGTTGCGAGGCAGGTCGGGTTCGCCGAGTTCGGCGCGGCGCGCGGCGAGGCTGGCGGCGAAATCGGTGAAATCGACGCGGGGGCCGGGCCAGGGCTCGGGGTCAGTCTCGGACGTCTTCGATGCCATGATCGCCAGAACTCTCTTCGCGGACGCGTCGATCGAGATAGTCCAGATCGATCTGCGGGTTAAGCCGAAACAGGATGCGCGCCTGCTCAAGCCGGTCCTTTGCGGTGCCCGACGCATATTGGCCCATGCGGTCGGCGATCAGATCCTCGACCGAGATGATCGCGAAGGACGCGCCGGGGTCGACATTTTCGATCAGGAGGATGCGGTCCTGCGGGATGTTGCCGTCCATCGGCACGCGGGCGACGATCTCGAAACCCAGCTTCAGTTCGGGATGGACCCAGCCGAGCGTGGTGTGGCCGGGACCGATCGGGCGGATGAAACCGAGGCGCTCCATTTCCTCTTCAAGCTCGGGCTCCGCGGGGGAACACATATCGAAGTCGCCGGTGCTGACTGCGCTGCCCGAATAATATTCCGCCGCCGCGCCGCCGACGAGGATCGGCCGCGGCAGACCGCGCGCCTTCATCGCCTCGCTGAGGCGGGCGAAGAGGCGGAGGGCGGCTTCGAATTCTGGTCTGTATCCGGGCATTGATTTCACGCTCCCGCCACCGCCTTCGGCGGCCCCTCCACCATTCGCTGAAGTAGCGAATGGTCCCCCTCCCCGTGCCGGGGAGGAATTTACTCGGCCGCTGCCCGCTCGGCCCGCTCCAGCAGCGGCGCGAGGTATTTGCCGGTGAAGCTGCGGGGTTCGGCGGCGACGTCCTCGGGGGTGCCTTGGGCGACGATCTCGCCGCCCTTCACGCCGCCCTCTGGTCCAAGGTCGAGCACCCAGTCGGCGGTCTTGATGACGTCGAGGTTGTGTTCGATCACCACCACGGTGTTGCCCTGTTCGACCAGCGCGTGGAGGACTTCGAGCAGTTTGCGGACGTCCTCGAAATGCAGGCCGGTGGTCGGTTCGTCGAGGATGTAGAGCGTGTTGCCGGTGGCGCGGCGGCTGAGTTCCTTGGCGAGCTTCACGCGTTGCGCCTCGCCGCCCGACAGCGTCGTCGCCTGTTGCCCGACCTTGATGTAGCCCAGCCCCACCTCGACCAGCATCGCCATCTTGTCGCGGATCGGGGGGACGGCCTTGAAGAATTCCGCCGCGTCCTCGACCGTCATGTCGAGCACGTCGGCGATGCTGTGGCCCTTGAACTTCACCTGCAGCGTTTCGCGGTTGTAGCGCGCGCCGTGGCAGACGTCGCACGTCACATAGACGTCGGGGAGGAAGTGCATCTCGATCTTGAGCAGGCCATCGCCGGTGCACGCCTCGCACCGGCCGCCCTTCACGTTGAAGCTGAAGCGGCCGGGCTTGTAGCCGCGCGCGGCGCTTTCGGGGAGGCCGGCGAACCAGTCGCGGATCTGGGTGAAGGCGCCGGTGTAGGTCGCGGGGTTCGACCGCGGGGTGCGGCCGATCGGCGACTGGTCGATGTCGATGACCTTGTCGAGATGCTGGAGGCCGGTGATCTTGTCGTGCTTGCCCGCCAGGATGCGCGCGCCGTTCAGCGCGCGTGCGGCGGCGGCGTAGAGCGTGTCGATCGTGAAGCTGGACTTGCCCGATCCCGACACGCCGGTGATGCAGGTGAAGGTGCCGAGCGGGATGCTGGCGGTGACGCCGGTCAGGTTGTTGGCGGTGGCGTTGTGGACGGTCACCTTCCGCCCGTTGCCGGTCCGGCGTTCGTCGGGGAGCGGGACCGAGCGCGTGCCGTTGAGATAGTCCGCGGTGACGCTGCCCTTCGATTTCAGGAGCTGTTTCAGCGTGCCCTGCGCCACGATGCTCCCGCCGTGGAGGCCTGCGCCCGGCCCCATGTCGATGACGTAATCGGCGGTGCGGATCGCGTCCTCGTCATGTTCGACGACCAGCACGGTGTTGCCGAGGTCGCGCAGGCGGCGGAGCGTCTTCAGCAGCATATCGTTGTCGCGCTGGTGGAGGCCGATGCTGGGTTCGTCGAGGACGTAGAGCACGCCCGACAGGCCGCTGCCGATCTGCGACGCGAGGCGGATGCGTTGGCTCTCGCCGCCGCTGAGCGTGCCGCTGGTGCGATCGAGGTTGAGGTAGTCGAGCCCGACGTTGTTGAGGAAGCCGAGGCGCTCGACGATTTCTTTCAGGATGCGTTCGGCTATCGCCTTCTGCTGATCGCCGAGGTGGCTGGGGAGGTCGGTGAAGAACGCCAGCGCGTCGACCACCGACAGATGGGTGGCGTAACTGATGTTCTGCATCGCGATCTTCACCGCCAGCGCCTCGGGCTTCAGGCGCGCGCCGTGGCAGGTCTCGCAATGCTGCGAGCTTTGGTATTTTGCCAGTTCCTCGCGCATCCACGCGCTCTCGGTCTGGAGCAGGCGGCGGTTGAGGTTGCCGACGACGCCCTCGAACGGCTTCTTCACGTCGTATTTCTTGCGCCCGTCGATGAAGGTCAGCGTGACGGGCTTGCCCTTCGTCCCGTGCAGGATGACGCGCTGGACCTCCTCGGGCAGATCCTCCCACGGCGTTTCCAGGCTGAAATCGAATTCGCGCGCCAGGCTGCCGAGCACCTGCATATAATAGGGGCTGGGCGGGTTCGATTTCGCCCACGGCGCGACCGCGCCTTTCTTGATGCTGAGCGCGTGGTTGGGGACGACCAGGTCTTCGTCGAAGATCAGTTTTTCGCCGAGGCCGTCGCACGCCGGGCACGCGCCCTGCGGGGCGTTGAAGCTGAACAGCCGCGGCTCGATCTCGCTGATCGTGAAGCCGCTGACCGGGCAGGCGAATTTTTCGCTGAACACGATCCGGCCGGGCGGCGCGTGATCGCCGAGGATCATCGATTTCGGCGTATGCGGTTCGACCGGATCGGCGGGGTCGACATACGCCAGCCCCTCGGCGAGTTTCAGCGCAGTCTCGAATGATTCCGCCAGCCGCGTACCGATGTCGCCGCGCACGACGAGCCGGTCGACCACGACCTCGATGTCATGCTTGTATTTCTTGTCGAGCGCGGGGGCTTCGTCGATTTCGTGGATTTCGCCGTCGATGCGGACGCGGGTGAAGCCGGCCTTCTGCCACTCGGCCATTTCCTTGCGATATTCGCCCTTCCGCCCACGCACGACGGGCGCGAGCAGGAACAACCGCGTGCCCTCGGGCAGCGCCATTACGCGGTCGACCATCTGGCTGACGGTCTGCGCGGCGATCGGCTCGCCGGTCGCGGGGGAATAGGGGATGCCGACACGCGCCCACAGCAGCCGCATGTAATCGTAGATTTCGGTGACGGTCGCGACGGTCGATCGCGGATTGCGGCTGGTGGTCTTTTGCTCGATCGAGATCGCGGGGCTGAGCCCCTCGATATGATCGACGTCGGGCTTCTGCATCAGCTCCAGAAACTGCCGCGCATAGGCGCTGAGCGATTCGACGTAGCGGCGTTGCCCCTCGGCATAGATGGTGTCGAACGCGAGCGACGATTTGCCGCTGCCCGACAGCCCCGTGATGACGGTCAGCGTATCGCGCGGAATGTCTACGCTCACGTCCTTCAGATTATGCTCGCGCGCGCCGCGGACGGAGATGTGGGTCAGCATGGGAAGGAGTGTTCCATATTTGTTCTTGATCCGCAAGCGGGAGCACGGCACGATGCCGACAGATGGGGTCAGGCGCGCGACCGGGCAAGCGGGGTTGCGTGGCGAGCGGGGATCGGCATGGTGACGATGATGGACGAACGACCTGTCTTTTACGAGTTTTTCGCCGGCGGCGGGATGGCGCGCGCCGGGTTAGGCGCGGGCTGGGACTGCTTGTTCGCAAACGATTTCGATCCGAAGAAGGGCGCGGCTTACGCAGAAAACTGGGGCGATGCGGCGTTGCACGTCGGCGACGTCGGCGCGGTGACGACGGCGCAATTGCCGGAGCGGGCCGATCTCGTCTGGGCTTCGTTTCCGTGCCAGGACTTGTCGTTGGCGGGTGCGGGCGCTGGGCTGAGCGGTGGTCGGTCGGGTGCGTTCTGGCCGTTCTGGCGGTTGATCGAGGGTTTGCGCGCTGAGGGTCGCAAACCGCGGACGATCGTGCTGGAGAACGTGTGTGGGCTGCTGACGTCGAACGACGGCGCGGACTTTGCGGCGCTGTGCGCGACGGTCGCGAAGGCGGGATATTGGATCGGCGCGATGGTGGTCGATGCGCAACTGTTCCTGCCGCAATCGCGCCCGCGCCTGTTCGTCGTCGCGATCGACGATTCGCTGCCGGTGCCGGGCCATATCCAGAGTCCGTGGGCGCTCGATCGCTGGCATCCCGCGCGCCTCCGCGCGGCGCAGGCCGCCTTGCCCGAACAATTGCGGTCGATGTGGCTATGGTTTGCGCCGCCCCAACCGCCAAAGCGAAATGCGCGGCTGATCGATCTGATCGAAGACGAACCGCACGACGTGGCGTGGCGCAGCGACGCGGAAACCGCAAAGATTCTGGCGATGATGACCCCGGTCAATCGCGCCAAGATCGATCTGGTCGCGGCGAACGGCGGCAAAAGCGTCGGCGCGGTCTACAAACGCACGCGGATCGAGCAGGGTCGCAAGATGCAGCGCGCAGAAGTGCGTTTCGACCTCGCAGGATGCCTGCGGACGCCCGGCGGCGGATCGAGCCGGCAGACGATTGTCGCGGTCGAGGATGGGCGGGTCCGGACCCGGCTGATCTCGGCGCGCGAGACCGCGCGATTGATGGGGCTGCCCGAGGAATATCGGCTGCCGCTGCGATACAACGATGCCTATCACCTGACCGGGGACGGCGTGGCGGTGCCCGTGGTGCGGCATATCGCGGAGACGATATTGGAGCCGGTGTTGCACCAGCGTGAGGTTCGTATTGTCGCGGCGTAACGATGAAGGCCCCGTTGCCGACCTCGCCACCAAGAGTCCGCCGAGCGAAACGGTTGAACTGAGGCGCGGGCTGCAACAGTTCGTTTCCCAATCGCTGTCGAGCTTTCACACTGACGCACCGCAGACTCGAAAGGGAGCGTCGATAACGGTCGGTGCGGTGAAGTGGGGCGTCTACGCATTCTTCGATTATGACGGCGAACCGATCTACGTGGGCCAAACGCGCGAAAGCCTGGGACAACGGATCGCCCGGCACCTGACCAACCAGCGCACCGATGCGGTGGCGATGGCGGTGCTAGATCCGTTCGAGGTTCGATCGATCGCTGTATGGCCGCTGCCGCAATATCAAGAGGTGGGCGGCAAGACTGCTGGCGCGGTCGAAGCGGCGAAGCATCTCGACGCGTTGGAGCGCACCATCTTCCTGAAGCTCGTCGCCGAAAGCAAGTTCGGCAAAATTCTCAATGAGAAGGATCCGCCAGACGTCCCGGTCTGCGAGACGCCGCCCAGCATCAGGGGCGATATCGTAAGCGAGGACGTCCGGCGCATCCGGCAACATCCGGATTTGCGGATCGCGCGACGCGCGCAGACGATCGCACGGCTCTCGCAGATCATCGCCGGTCGCGACGTTCAGGCCGGCCTGCGTCGCGCGCTGGCGACGCAGGCGGATAGACTGGCGTGGCTCGCCAACAAGCGCTTCGCCGCGCTTGGGGGCGAAGCGGCGGTCGAAGAACGCGAGACGGACGAACCGGACGATGAAGGCGATCACGGCGAAACGACCTGAAGCCGAAAAGCCCCTGACCCGATCGGAGACGATGGCGCGGGTCAGGTCGCGCGATACGTCGCCGGAACGGGCGGTTCGCCGTATCCTGACCGACCTCGGCTATCGTTATCGCCTGCACCGGGCCGATCTGCCGGGCACGCCGGACATCGCCTTTATCGGTCGGCGCAAGGCGCTCTTCGTACATGGATGCTTCTGGCACGGCCATAATTGCGCGCGGGGAAGTCGTGCGCCGAAGACCAACCCTGAATATTGGCGCACGAAGATCGCTCGCAACCGCGCGCGCGACCTGGATGTAGCGGCCGCGCTGGACCGCCTTGGCTGGTCCGCCATGACGGTGTGGGAATGCGAATTGCGCGATGTTGCGGCCGTATCGATGCGGTTGGCGCTTTGGCTGCGATGATCGCGGCAACGCTTTTCGAACGACCGGGCCTAGCGAAACGCCGGGCGGTGTATTATATCTGCGATACACACGATAGAGGCTGACGATGGGCAAGAAGAAGGACGCGAAGAAGGCGGCGCGCAAGGCGGCGGAGGCTGCTGCTGCGGCCTATGCCGCGCGGATGGCGGCGGAGGCTTCGGCAGGCGGGTCGGCGGGACGCGGCGCGCCGGGGTTCGAGGTGCCGGACGAGTTGCGCCGCATGGGCGAGGCGTTGATCGCGAAGGCGAATTCGCCGCAGGGGCGCGAGATGATCGCGTCCGGGCTGGCGCTGGCGGCGACCGCGGCGGCGGCGAGTGCGGGGCGGCAACGGCGGCAGTCGCCGCACGCGGGCGAAGAGCGCGCTGTTCCGCCGGCCCCTCCCGTTCCGCCGACACCTCCCGTTCCTCCGGCGCCGCCCGTTCCGCCCGTGCCCCCGGTCCCGCCACAGCCTGGCGTCGGCGGGACGCAAGCGATCGATCCGCAGGCGGTCGCCGATGCGATCGGCGATGCGGCGGGCGCGCTGCTGACGCGGCTGTTCGCCAATAGACGACCCGGTTGATTCGATCCGATCCGGTCTGATCTTACCCATTATGGATAATGATTACGTAAAATCGATCGTATCACGTTAGGAAACGATGTAATAATAAGGAATTATCGGGCGCGCGCAGCACGTTCGGTGGGGTTGGCAACCGGGAAGGGGGATTCCGGTGAGGCGGCATCATGGCCTGGCGGACAAGTTGCTGGCGGCTGCGATCGAGCCCGATCGGTGGCTGGGCGTGCTGTCCGACGTGGCGGCGGCGTGCCGGTCCGATCATGCGCAGATCATCGGGTTCGGGCCGGATTACGATGTCGCGTTCAACTTCGTCAGCGGGATCGATGCGGGCGCGCTGCGCCGGTTCGACGCGATCGATCACGGATCGCCATTGATCAACTACCGCGTCGCCGCCAGCGTGGCGGCCGGCCCGCACGCGGTGCTGCACGAGGCGCATTACGCCGCGGCGCGGAGCGGGCTGGTCAATGACGCCTATCTCGATCTGACGCGTGATGTGGATATCCCGCACGGCTGCCAGACAAATTTGCGGCGCGACGAGCACAATCTGCTGGGCTTCGCGCTGTTGCGGTCGGCGCGGTCCGGGCCGACCACGGCGGCGGTGCGCGCCGATTTCGCCGAACTGCGCGATTATGCGGTCGCCGCAGCGGCGCTGCAGGTGGCGTTGGAGCGGCAGGGGCACCATCTGATCGCGGGCAGTTTCGACGCGATGGGAACTGCGTGTTTCGTGCTCGACGCCGACCTGAGGGTGCGCGCGCGGACAGTCAGCGCAGAAGGGTTGCTGCGCGCCGGGGTGGTGAGACTGGCGGACGGGCGCGTCGCCTTGCCCATCGCGGAGGATCAGCGGCGGCTGTCGGCGGCGATGAATGCGGTCGCATCGGGCCGCGCGCTGGCTGGGCATGTCGTCGTGCCGGACGAGGTCGAGGGCGGGACCGGCGGGGTGATGACGCTGAAGCTCCACTGCCTGCCCGCGCGCGACTGGAGCATGGGGTTCGCGCCCGCTGCAATCCTGGTGGTGAAACGCTCGCTTTATCCCGGCCCGATCGATGCGAGCGTGCTGCGCGACACGTACCGTCTGACTGCGGCGGAGGCGGCGATCGCGCTGGCGCTGCTGATGGGGCAGCCGCGCGCGCAAATCTGCGCCGCGCGCGGCATCACGCGCGAAACGCTGCGCACGCACCTGCGCACGCTGTTCGCGAAGCTGGGGGTCAATCGCGAGGCGGATGCGATCCACCTGCTCCACGCGGTGCTGGGGTAGAGCGGGCTTGCCTTGCCCACCATAAATAATGTTATGGTGATGCCGAGGAGAGGTGCGTGGCGGGATTTTCGTTCGATCTGAGCGGGCGTGTTGCGTTGGTGACGGGCGCGTCGTCGGGGATCGGGCGGCGGTTCGCGCTGCAACTGGCGGCGAGCGGGGCGAAGGTGGTGATCGCGGCGCGGCGAACCGCCTTGCTGGAGGAACTGCGCGCCGCGATCGAGGCGGCGGGCGGCGAAGCGCTGGCGGTGGCGATGGACGTGGCGGACGAGGCGTCGACGATCGCGGCGTATGATGCGGCGGAGGCCGCGTTCGGGACGGTCGATACCGTGGTCGCCAATGCCGGGATCGCGCACGGCGCGAGTTCGCTCGGCATGAAAATGGAGGCGTTCGACCAGACGGTCGCGGTGAACCTGCGCGGCGTGTTCCTGACCGCGCGCGAAGGGGCGAAACGGATGATCGCCGCGGGATCAACCGAAACGGGGCGGGGGCGGATCGTGCTGATCTCCTCGATCACCGCGCATCACGTCTCACCGCACACCGGCGCCTATGCCGCGACCAAGGCCGGGGTGATGCAGATGGGCCGCAGCTTCGCCAAGGACTGGGCGCTGCGCGGCGTGAACGTCAACGTCCTTTGCCCGGGCTATATCCTGACCGACATCAACGCCGATCTGTGGGAGCACGCCGAGGGCAAGAAGCTGCTCGCCCGCTTCGCCCGCCCGCGGATCATGAGCGCCGGCGCGCTCGATCCGATGCTGCTGTATCTGTGTTCGGACGCCAGCGCCGAGGTGACGGGGTCGGTGATGACGATCGACGACGGACAGACGTTGTGAATTGTCGCGGTGCCAGCCCGCTCCCCCTTCCGGCCACCCATTCAGGATATTCTGTGGGCGGCCGGGAGGGGGAGCGGGCTGGTACCGCTCCATGCGCGTGAGCGCATCAAACAACAGGAGAACCGGTTTGGCTTACGAACAGATCCGCTACGACATCGCCGACGGGATCGCGACGATCACGCTGCACCGGCCCGAGAAGTTGAACGCCTTCACGGGGCAGATGATGGCGGAGATGATCGACGCGTTCGATCAGGTCGACGCCGATGACGCCGTGCGCTGTGTAATTGTGACGGGCGAGGGGCGCGCCTTCTGTGCCGGGGCGGATTTGTCGGGCGGGGGGAAAACGTTCGACTATGAAGGGCGCGGCGCGGATTCGCCGGTCGGGCCGGATGGCGAATTGCGCTATGGCAGCGAAAGCGCCCGCGATGGGGGCGGGCGGCTGACGCTGCGCATCTTCGAATGCCTGAAGCCGGTGATCGCGGCGATCAACGGTCCCGCGGTCGGGATCGGGAGCACGATGACGCTGGCGATGGACATCCGGCTGGCGAGCGACACCGCGCGCTTCGGCTTCGTGTTCGCGCGGCGCGGGATCGTACCCGAGGCGGGATCGTCGTTCTTCCTGCCGCGCATCGTCGGCATCAGCCAGGCGCTGGAATGGTGCTATTCGGGGCGCGTGTTCCCCGCCGACGAGGCGCTGGCGGGGGGCCTGGTGAAGGAGGTGGTGCCGGGCGACCGGCTGAAGGCCCGCGCGCACGAAATCGCGCGCGAGATCGCCGACAATACCGCCCCCGTCTCGGTCGCGCTGATCCGGCAGATGCTGTGGCGCGGCCTCGGGATGCAGCACCCGATGGACGCGCACAAGGTGGACAGCCGCGGCATATTATCGCGCGGGCGGTCGGGCGACGCAAAGGAGGGGGTGACCTCGTTTCTGGAGAAGCGGACGCCGGTCTATCCGGACAAGGTGTCGAGCGGAATGCCGGATTATTTTCCGTGGTGGGAAGAGCAGCGGTATAGCTGAGGTATGATCGACGACGACAAACGCCTCGCCGCGGAGGCTGCGGTGGCCGAGGTGAGCGACGGGATGCTGGTCGGGCTCGGCACCGGGTCGACCGCGGCGTACGCGATCGCGGCGCTGGGGCGGCGGGTCTCCGAAGGACTAGGCATCACCGCGGTCGCCACCAGTATTGCGACCGAGGCGGCGGCGCGGGCGGCGGGGATCGACGTCGTCGACTTCGCGCGCGTGGCCGCGATCGACCTGGCGATCGACGGGGCGGACGAGATCGACGCGCGACTCTTCGCGATCAAGGGGGCGGGCGGGGCGATGCTGCGCGAGAAGGCGGTGGCGAGCGCGGCGCGGAGGATGGTGGTGATCGCAGATGGATCGAAGCACGTCGCGGCGATCGGCCGCGCGGCGGTGCCGGTCGAGGTCTTGCCGTTCGCGCTCAGCTTCGTTGTCGCGGCGCTGGAACGGCTTGGTGCGATCGTGATCGTCCGCGATGGCCTGACCGACAACAGTAATCTGATCGCCGATTGCCGTTTCCCCACGCTCGACGATCCCCGAACCCTCGCCGCGCAAATCGACGCAATCCCCGGCGCGCTCGGGCACGGGCTGTTCCTCGACGAGATCGACGCGGCGTACATCGCCCATGATGGTGTCGTTACGCGGGTGGAACGCGCCGGTGCGAGCGGCTAAAGCGGCGGCGACTCTTATAAAAGGGCAACGCATCGGGCGGACGTTCGTTCGACCGATGAGCCGAGCGAGGATTTTCATGACCGATACCGCCACCCTGTCCACGGTACACGAGGACGGCTCGCCCGAACGCCTGGCGATCGACACGATCCGCACGCTGTCGATGGACGCGGTGCAAAAGGCGAATTCGGGGCACCCCGGCACACCGATGGCGCTGGCCCCGGTCGGCTGGACGCTCTGGTCGAAGTTCCTGCGCTACGACCCCGCGCACGCCGACTGGCCCAACCGCGACCGCTTCGTGCTGTCGGTCGGCCACGCGTCGATGCTGCTCTATTCGCTCCTCCACCTCGCCGGCGTAAAGCAAAAGGACGGCGCGGAGGCGGTCAGCCTGGAGGATATCCGGCAGTTCCGCCAGCTGAGTTCCAAGACCCCCGGCCATCCCGAATATCGCCACACCACCGGCGTGGAGACGACCACCGGCCCGCTCGGGCAGGGCTGCGGCAATGCGGTCGGCATGGCGATCGCCGAACGTTGGATGGCGGGACGCTATAACAAGCCGGGCTTCGACCTGTTCGACCATGACGTCTATGCGCTGTGCGGCGACGGCGACATGATGGAGGGTGTCAGCGGCGAAGCGGCGAGCATCGCCGGGCATCTGAAGCTGTCGAACCTGTGCTGGATCTACGATAGCAACCATATCTCGATTGAGGGCGCGACCGACCTCGCGTTCGACGAGGATGTGGGAAAACGTTTCGAGGCGTACGGCTGGAACGTCATCCACGTCGACGACGCGAACGACGTGGCCGCGCTGACCGCCGCATTCGAGACGTTCAAGGCGACGAACGACCGCCCGACCTTCATCGTCGTCCATTCGGTGATCGGCTGGGGCAGCCCCCGCGCGGGCAGCGAGAAGGCGCATGGCGAGCCACTGGGCGCGGAGAATATCGTCAAGACCAAGGAAGCCTACGGCTGGCCGGTCGACAAGGATTTCTACGTGCCCGACGGCGTGCAGGCCGGGTTCGAGAAGTCGATCTCGGACCGCGGCGCGCCGCTGCGTCAGGCGTGGGACGAACTGCGTGAGAAATACCGGACCGAGCACGCCGATCTCGCCAGGGAACTCGACGCGCTGATGGGCGGAACGTTGCCCGATGGCTGGGACGCGGACATTCCGGTGTTCGAGGCCGATGCGAAGGGCGTCGCCAGCCGCGACGCGGGCGGCAAGGTGCTGAACGCAATCGCGAAGCGCGTGCCGTGGCTGCTCGGCGGTTCGGCCGATCTCGCGCCGTCGACCAAGACTGACATCAAGGGCGCGGCGTCGTTCGAGGCGGACAATTACGGCGGCGCGAACTTCCATTTCGGCGTGCGCGAACATGGCATGGGTGCGGTCGTGAACGGCATGGCGCTGTCAGGGCTGCGCGCTTACGGCTCCACGTTCCTGGTGTTCCTTGATTACATGCGCGCGCCGGTTCGGCTGTCGGCGCTGATGGAAATCGGATCGGTGTGGGTTTACACGCACGATTCGATCGGCGTCGGCGAAGACGGCCCGACGCACCAGCCGATCGAGCATCTGGCCACGATGCGCGCGATTCCGGGGCTCGACACGATCCGCCCGTCCGACGCGAACGAAGTCGCCGCCGCATGGCGCGCGACGATGGAGGACGGCAAGCATCCGACCGCTTTGGTCCTGTCGCGGCAGGCGCTGCCGACGCTGGACCGGACGAAATATGCCAGCGCCGACGGTTTGGCGAAGGGCGGCTACGTGCTGGCCAGCGCCGAAAACCCGCAAGTGATCCTGATCGCGACCGGCAGCGAAGTGTCGCTGGCGGTGGAGGCGTATGAAAAGCTGACCGCAGACGGCGTCGCTGCACGGGTGGTGTCGATGCCGAGTTGGTATCGCTACGAACTGCAATCCGACGCGTACAAGGAAAGCGTGCTGCCGAAGGGCGTCAGCGCGCGCGTCGCGATCGAGATGGCGGGGGAGATCGGCTGGGACCGTTATGTCGGGCTGTCGGGCGAGACGATCACCATGTCGACCTTCGGCGCATCGGCCCCGATCGCCAAGCTGCAGGACAAGTACGGCTTTACGGTGGAGAACATCGTGAAGGTGGCGAAGCAGGTGATGGGTTCGTAGAAGACCAGAAGGCCCGCATCGGTTTGTCGGGTGACGGATTACCCCCACCCACGCATTGAGCGGCGGGTTACCCCACCCCGCTCATCCTGAGGAGCCATTGAGCTTGTCGAAATGGCGTCTCGAAGGACACGGGCCGTCCTTCGAGACGGGGCTTCGACAGGCTCAGCCCCTCCTCAGGATGAGCGGAGTGAGGGGTACGGACGAATTTTGGAGTGAACGTGATGACTACCCTCAACCAACTCGAAGACCTCGGCCAGGCCGTGTGGCTCGATTTCGTCGACCGCAAATTCCTCGCGGACGGCGGCCTCAAGAAACTTGTCGACGAAGACGGCCTCACCGGCGTGACCTCCAACCCGTCGATCTTCGAAAAGGCGATGGGGCAGGGTACCGCCTATGATGACAGCCTCGCCGCGTTCGACCGCGCGCACCCGGAAGCCGCGACGATCGCGCGATACGAACATCTCGCGATCGAGGATATCAAGGCGGCGTGCGACATCCTCCGCCCGGTGTACGACCGGCTGAACGCGAAGGATGGTTACGTCAGCCTTGAGGTGTCGCCCTATATCTCCGACGACACCGACGAGACGATCGCCGAGGCGAGCAGACTGTGGGGGCGGGTCGACAAGCCCAATCTGATGATCAAGATTCCGGGCACGCGCGCAGGCGTACCGGCGATCGCCGCGTCGATCGCGAACGGGATCAACGTCAACGTGACGCTCCTGTTCTCGATCGAAGCATATAAGGCGGTCGCGCTGGCCCATGCCGCGGGTCTGGAAAAGCGCGTTGCCGAAGGGCAGCCGATCGACCGTATCGCCAGCGTCGCCAGCTTCTTCGTCAGCCGGATCGACAGCGCGATCGACAAGAAGATCGACGAACTGGGGTCGGACGACGCGAAAGCGGTGCGCGGCAAGGTCGCCATCGCCAACGCGAAACTGGCGTATCAATGGTATCTCGACTTCATCGAAAGCGACCGCTGGAAGGCGCTGGCCGCGAAGGGCGCGATGCCGCAGCGGTTGCTGTGGGCGTCGACCGGCACGAAGGACAAGGCCTATCCCGACACGCTCTACATCGACACGCTGATCGGTGCCGACACGGTCAACACCATGCCGCCTGCAACGATGGACGCGTTCCGCGACCACGGCGTGGCGGCGGAAACGCTGACCGCGGATGTGGATGACGCGCGTCATGTTCTGGCCGAGGCGGAGCGGCTGGGGCTCGATCTGGGCGGGACCACCGATCGGTTGGTGGAGGAAGGCGTGGCGTCGTTCGTGAAGTCGTTCGACACCCTGCTGGCCGCGATCGCGCACAAGCAACCCGCGGCTGCTTGAACCGTTCTGCACTCGAATCCTCACACCCGCTCATCCTCAGGAGGGGCTGAGCTTGTCGAAGCCCCGTCTCGAAGGACGGTCCACGCCCTTCGAGACGCCATTTCGACAAGCTCAATGGCTCCTCAGGATGAGCGGAGTTGGGGTCGGCCTCACGGAGATACAGCATGAAGATCGGCATCGTCGGCCTCGGCCGGATGGGCGGCAATATCGCGCGGCGGTTGATGCGTCGGGGCCATGAGGTCGTCGTGTGGGACCGCAACGCGCCCGCGGTCGAGGCGCTGGGCGGTGAGGGCGCGATCACCGCGGATTCGCTCGATGACATGCGCGGCAAGCTGGGTACGCCCGCGATCTGGTGGATCATGCTGCCCGCGGGCGATCCGACCGAACAGACGATCCAGACTATCTGCAAGGCCTCGCCCGCGGGCACGATCATCATCGATGGCGGCAACAGTTTTTGGAAGGACGATATCCGCCGCGCGAAGGAACTGGCCGACCACGGGCATCACTATGTCGACGTCGGCACGTCGGGCGGCGTGTGGGGTCTGGAACGCGGTTACTGCATGATGATCGGCGGCGACAAGGAAACGGTCGACCTGCTCGATCCGATCTTCGACACGCTCGCGCCCGGCGTCGGCACGATCCCGCGCACCCCCGGTCGCGACGAGCATGACGGCGAAGATCCGCGCGCGGAAAAGGGCTATATCCACGCCGGTCCCGCAGGCGCGGGGCATTTCGTGAAGATGGTCCACAACGGCATCGAATACGGCCTGATGCAGGCCTATGCCGAGGGGTTCGACGTGCTCTACGGCCGCGGTGCGCCGGGGCTGCCCGACGATCAACGCTTCGATTTCAACCTGACCGACGTGGCCGAAGTCTGGCGGCGCGGCAGCGTGATCTCGTCTTGGCTGCTCGATCTGACCGCGATCGCGCTGGCCAAGGACCAGAAGCTCGAACAATTCTCCGGCCATGTCGCGGATTCGGGTGAGGGCCGCTGGACGATCGACGCCGCGATGGAACAGGCGACGCCGGTCAACGTGCTGACCACCGCGCTGTTCGCGCGCTATCGCAGCCGGATCGACGATATGTTCGGGGACAAATTGCTGTCGGCGATGCGCTACGGCTTCGGCGGTCACGTCGAGATTCCGCAATGAGTATAGCCTTGGTGGTGAGCGACGTCGACGGGACGCTCGTCGACAAGCAGAAAAAGGTGACCCCCGCGACGATCGCCGCGGTCGAACGGCTGCGCGCGGCGGGCATCGCGTTCACGATCATCAGCGCGCGGCCGATGTCGGGGATGCTGCCGATCGCCGAGGCGCTGGCGCTCGACGGCGACATGGCGGCGTTCAACGGCGGCATCGTATTCCGCCGCGACGGCAGCGTGTCCAGGCACCTGACGATCACGCCCGAGGTCGCACGCGGGATCGTCGCGCTCACCAAGGATGCGCCGGTCGAGACGTGGGTGTTCGCGGACGATCGTTGGTACGCGACCGACCCCAACGGTCCGCACACCGCGAGCGAGCGGATCGCGGCCAATCAGGAACCGGTCGCGGTGACCGACCTCGATCCGCTGCTCGATCGCGCGGACAAGATCACCTTCGTCAGCGATGACGAGAGACAACTTCGGCAGCTTGCCGAACGCGTCGGTGTGCAATTCCGCGACCTAGCGACCATCATGCAGTCGCAGACCTATTACCTCGACGTCACCGCGCTGGGTGCTGACAAAGGCGCGGGTCTCGGCGCGCTCTCGGATGCGTTCTGTGTGCACTTCGCCAACATCGCCGCGATCGGCGACCAGGCCAACGACTTGCCCATGCTGAAGCTTGCGGGCCGGTCGATCGCGATGGGCAATGCGCCCGATGCGGTGAAGGCGGTCGCGCACGACGTGACCCGCGGCAATGACGAAGACGGTGTCGCGCACGCCATCGACACCCTTATCCTGAGCGGAGTTTCGTAGATGAAAGAGTTAGTTGCGTTCGATCTCGACGGAACGCTGGCCGAGAGCAAGCAGGCGATCAAGGACGATATGGCGGAGGCGCTGGCCGACCTGCTGGGCGTGGTGAACGTCGCGGTGATCTCGGGCGGGGACTGGCCGCAGTTCGACAAGCAGGTCGCCAGCCGCCTGCCGGCGCGCGCCGACTTCACGAAACTGTGGCTGATGCCGACGACGGGGACGAAACTGTACACGCACAAGGACGGCCAATGGTCGCCGGTCTATGCCGAATTGTTCAGCGACGAAGAACGCGCGAAGATCATCTCCGCGTTCAACGAGAGTCTCGATGCGACCGGTTTTCAGCCCGAACAGACCTGGGGCGAACGGATCGAGGACCGCGGCAGCCAGATCACCTTCTCCGCGCTCGGCCAGCAGGCCCCGATCGATGCGAAGGAGCATTGGGATCCCGATTTCGCCAAGCGCAAGGTAATCCAGGCCGACCTGCGGGGGCGCCTGCCGGGCCTGTCGATCAACATGGGCGGCGCGACCTCGATCGACATCACGCGCGAGGGCGTGGACAAGGCGTATGGCCTGAAGAAACTGCGCGACGCCAGCGGGATCGCGCTGGACGCGATGATGTTTGTCGGCGACGCGATCTTCCCCGGCGGCAACGATTATCCGGCGAAGGAGCTGGGGCTCGACACGGTCCGCGTGCGCGATCCGGGCGACACGCTGGCGGTGATCGCGACGGTGGTGGCGTGCGGGAAGTGACCTTCCAATCCTCCCCTGCAAGGGGAGGTGGCAGGCGAAGCCTGACGGAGGGGTGTCTGCCTATCGAGAGGTCGACACCCCTCCGGCGCTACGCGCCACCTCCCCTTGCAGGGGAGGATTTTTAAGCCGCCAAGATCACCTTCGCGCGGTCGCTGAGGCGTTCGACCGCGGCGGCGTGGATGCCGGGGGTGCTGGCCAGCACGCCGAAGGCGCGGGGGTCGGGTTTGTTGAACCTAAGCGGTGCGCCGAGAGCGTCACTTACCGCCGCACCCGCCTCCGCAGCGATCAGGACGGCGGCGGCGATGTCCCATTCGTTGCCCCAGCGAAGCGTCGCGACGAGGTCGGCGCGGTCGGCGGCGACCATCGCGATGCGCAAGGCGATCGAGTTGGGCTTTTCGACCGCGACCAGATCGCGGTCGACTTTGGGCAGACTGTCTGTCGGGACACGTGAACCGGGGAAGTCCACGCGGCCGCCGACGTGGATACTCGCGCCGTTCAGCGTCGCGCCGCCACCTGCAGTCGCGCGCCAGATTTCGCCGCGCGCGGGGGCGTCGAGCACACCGATCGTCGGGCGGCCATGTTCGACCAGTGCGATCGACACCGCCCAGCCGGGACGGCCGCGGATATAGTCGCGCGTGCCATCGATCGGATCGACCACCCACACGCGTTCGCGCGACAGGCGATCGGGCGC
Source organism: Sphingomonas sp. SUN019 (assembly GCF_024758705.1). Lineage (NCBI taxonomy): Bacteria > Pseudomonadati > Pseudomonadota > Alphaproteobacteria > Sphingomonadales > Sphingomonadaceae > Sphingomonas > Sphingomonas sp. SUN019. The sequence continues at coordinate 2,916,828 of NZ_CP096971.1, forward strand.
GTCGGCGGTTTCCTCCGACAGCCAGCCTGCGTCGGGCAGCAGCGCCGACAGCCGCGCGCGGAGCATCGCGTCGACGTCGAGATCGACCTGGCACACCGGGCTGCCGTCGATCTTTTCCGATCGCGCGAAGTCGGTCGCGGAGCGCGCATGCGCCATCGCCGCGGCCTCGCGCGCGATGGCCGCGACGGCGTCCGCGAGGGCGTCAGCCACCCGCCACCGTCATCCCGTCGATGCGGATCGTCGGCACGTTGACGCCGTAACGGAATTCCAGGTCGTTCGCAGGCGTCAGGTTCGCGAACATCGGCTTCAGATTCCCCGCGATGGTGAATTCGGCGACCGGCGTGGTGACCTCGCCATCCTCGATCAGGAAACCCGCCGCGCCGCGGCTGTAATCGCCGGTAACGCCGTTGACGCCCATGCCGATCAACTCGGTCACGAACACGCCGTATTTGATGTCCGCGATCAGCGTCGCGGGCGGAACGCGGCCCGCGGCCATGTACAGGTTGCTGGTCGTGACGCCCGGGGCGCCGCCGACGCCGCGCGCGGCGTGGCCGGTCGGTTCGAGGCCAAGCTGACGCGCGGCGGCGGATTCGAGCAGCCACATCTCCAGCATGCCGTCATTGATGATCGCGGTCGGCGAAACGGGCAGGCCCTCGCCATCGAACGGGCGCGAGCGCAAGCCATGCGGGCGGTGCGGATCGTCGTGGATGCTGACGCCCTTCGCGAAGACCTGTGTGCCAAGCGCGTCGAGCAGGAAGCTGGTCTTCCGCGCGATGGCCTGGCCCGAGATCGCACCGGTCAGGTGGCCGAGCAGGCTGGCCCCGACGCGCGGATCGAACACGACAGGCATCGGTCCGCTCGGCACCTTCGCGGGGTTCACACGCGCGACGGCGCGAGTTCCTGCGCGACGGCCGATGTCGTCCGCCGCTTCGAGCCGGTTCAGGTGGCGCGTGGAATGATAAGCGTAGTCGCGCTGCATCCCGCCGCCCTCGCCCGCGATGACGCTGGCCGACAGGCCGTAGCTGGTGGTGGCGTAGGAGCCAGCGAACCCGTGGCTGGTGGCGAGCGCCCAGACGCTGCGCCCTGCGCTTGCGCCGCCGCCTTCGCTGTTGGTGACGCCGGGGACCGCGCGCGCGGCGTCCTCCGCGGCGAGCGCGACCTCGCGCAGGAACGTCGGCGCAATCTCTCCGCCGTCGTCGAGGTCGAGCAGCGGCGGGGCGCCGTGCATCAGGCGTTCGGCGGGGGCGAGACCGGCCCATTCGTCCTCGGGCGCTTCGCGCGCCATCGCGACCGCGCGGTCGACGAGTGCGGACAGCGCGTCGTCGGACAGGTCCGAGGTGGAGACGCTGGCGGAACGCTTGCCGACGAAGACGCGCAGGCCAAGGTCACCGCTTTCGGAGCGGCCGACGTCCTCCAGCTTGCCGAGGCGGATCGAGATTTCGGTCGAGGCGTCGGCGGCGAACACCGCGTCGGCGGCGTCTGCGCCCGCCTTCTGTGCGCGGGCGACAATGTCCTGGGCGCGATCGCGCGCCTGATCTGGGGTCAGCATAGCGGTGACTTAGGGCGCGGCGTGGTCGGATGCTAGTCGGCGCGTAGCGCGGCGGCGGGGCGGGTGCGGAGGAGCGGGAGGTTGCCGAGCACGCCGATCCCCAGCGTGACGATAGCGGACGCGGCCAGCGTCAGTGCGACGACGCTCCAGTCGGGCGCCCAGCCGAGCGAGAACACCTGCGTCACGACGTACCAGCCCGCGACGCCGCCGACGGCCAGCGCGACGCCGGTAAGCAAGGCGGAGAGCAGAGCGTATTCGATCGCCTGCACGCCCAATACCTGGCCCGAGCTGCCGCCGAGCAGTTTCAGGATCACCGCGTCGGTGCGCCGTGCCCTTGCGGAGGCGGCGATCGCGCCGACCAATACGACGAGTCCGGCGGCGACGGTCACCGCGGCGGCGACGCGGATCGCGAGCGCGATTTGGCCGAGCAATTCGCCGATCTGCCCGATCACATCGCCGACGCGGATCATCGTGACCGAGGGGAGGGCGCGCGCGACGTCGCGCGCGATTGCCCCGTCGCCGCCGGGCGGGGCATAGACGCTGGCGAGCAGGCTGTGCGGCGCTTCCTCGATCAGGCCGGGCGAGAAGACGATCGCGAAGTTGAGGCCAAGGCCGCTCCAGTCGATCTTTCGCGTCGCGGCGATCCGCGCGGTCACATCGACGCCCAGCACCGCCACGGTTATCTCGTCGCCGATCCTCAGGCCCAATGCTTCCGCAGCGCGATCCTCGATCGAGACGAGCGGGGGGCCGCGGTAATCGGCGGGCCACCAGCGTCCGGCGGTGATCTCGTTGCGCGGCGGGAGCGACTTCGCCCAGGTGATTGTGCGGTCGCCGCGCAGCACCCACGCGCCTTCGGGCACGGTCTTCATGTCGGCGACGCTTTGACCCTTCAGTGCGACGATCGAACCGCGCAGCGACGGCGTGGCCTCGATCCGCGCGCCCGGTGCGGCGCGGGTGACCGCGGTGCGGAAGGCGGGGGCGTCGTCGGGCTGAAGGTCGATCGCGAAGAAGCGCGGGGCTTTCGCGGGCGCGCGGCTGGCCATCTCGCTGGACAGGCTGGTGTCGATCGTGGCGAGCGCGACGAACAGTGCGAAGCCGAGGCCGAGCGCGACCACCAGACGGTCGGTCTGCGCGCCGGGGCGGTGGAGATTGGCGAGCGCGAGGCGAAGAAGCGGGCGGCGCGGGCGCGGCAGGCGCGCGAGCCCGCGGCGGAGTGCGATGCCGATGCCCCATAACAGCGCCACCAGCACAGCCATCGCAGCGACGAAGCCCAATGCGAGGATGCGGTCGGAGGCTGTCAGCACCGCGAGCGCGACGAGCAGCGCCAGCAGGCCGGTCATCGCGGCGGCGGTGCGCAGCGAGGGCCAGCGGCGGTTGGCGACCACATCGCGCAACAGGCTGGCGGCGGGAACGCGGCGCGCCCTCGCCAGCGCGGGGAGCGCGAACAGCAGCGCGACGAGCGCGCTGAGCGCCGCCGCGGTCAGCAGCGGAACGGGGTAGAGCGCGAGGCGGGGCACGACCGGGAGCGCATCGCCCGCGACTCCCGTGACGATCGCCGGCACGGCCGCGCCGACGATCAGCCCGAGCGCGATGCCGATCGCGGCGACCGCGGCGAGCTGGGTCAGGAAGATCGCGGCGATCGTGCGCGATTCCGCGCCCAGCACCTTCAGCATCGCGATGATCCGCGTCTTGCCCGCAAGGTACGCCGCGACGCCGCTGCCAACCCCGACCCCCGCGATAGCGAGCGCGGAGAGGCCGACGAGCAGCAGGAATTGCCCGAGCTGCGCGATCCCGCGGCGCAGGCCGCCCGCGGCCTGGTCGGGAGTGCGGGTGGACCAGCCGGCGCCGGGAAATCGGTCGCTCAGGCCATCGCCGATCGTCTTGGCGTTCGCGCCGACCGGCAGGAGGAGGCGATAGCGGCTGTCGTACAGGCTGCCGGGCTGGACCGCGGCGGTCGCGTCCAGGCCCGCCATGTCGACCAATACGCGCGGGCCAAGGCTGAAGCCTTCGCCGAGCGCGTCGGGTTCCGTGGCGATGATCCCGATCACCGTGAGGCGCGCGGCGCCGACGCGGAGCCTGTCGCCGACCTTTACCCCCAGCCGGTCGGCGAGCGCGGGGGCGATGGCGGCCTGCAGGCCCGCCGGGCGCGGGGCGAGCGCGCCGGGTTGGAGGCGGAAATCGCCGATCAGCGGCCAGCGCGCGTCGACGCCCTTCAGCGCGACCAACACCGGCGCGTCGCCGCGTTCGGCGTCTGCCATCGCGCGCATCCCGACTGTTTCGGACAGCGGCCCGCGCGCGGCGAAGGCGGCAGCTTCCTCGACGGTCGCGCGGCGCTGCGACACGCGCAGCTCGACATCCCCGCCCAGCATCTGCCGCCCCTGCGCGTCGAGCGCGGCGATCATGCTGGCGGACAGGCTGCCGATTCCCGCGAGCGCGGCGGTGCCGAAGAACAGGCACAACGCCAGGAGGAACAACCCGCGCCCGCCGCGGCGGAGATCGCGGAGCGCCAGCCGCCCAACAAGGCTCATGGCGTGAGGGTCACACGCTCCGCCGGTCGGTCGCGATGCGGCCGTCGGCCAGCGTGATGACGCGCGCGCATCGTTCGGCGAGGCTTGGGTCGTGCGTGATGACGAACAGCGTCGCGCCCGCGTCACGCTGGCGGGCGAACAGCAGGTCCATGATCGCCGCGCCAGTTGAGGTGTCGAGGTTGCCGGTCGGTTCGTCGGCAAAGATCAGTCGCGGTCGCCCCGCCAGCGCGCGGGCGATCGCGACGCGTTGCTGTTCGCCGCCCGATAGCTGCGCGGGATAATGATCGGTGCGGTGCGCGAGGCCGACCGCGGCGAGTTCGGCGGCGGCGCGATCGAACGCATCCGGGTCGCCCGCCAGTTCGAGCGGGACCGCGACATTCTCCAGCGCGGTCATCGTCGGGAGCAGGTGGAACGCCTGCAGCACGATCCCGATCCGCCCGCGCCGCGCCTTGGCCAGCGCGTCCTCGTCGAGCTGCGCGAAATCCAGGTCGGTGACGATCACCTCGCCCGACGTCGGTCGTTCCAATCCCGACAGTACCGCCATCAGCGACGATTTGCCCGATCCCGACGGGCCGAGCAGCGCGACGGTGTCGCCGGCGGCCACGTCCAGGTCGATGCCGTGGAGGATCTGGACGCTCGCCGGCGCGCGGCCGAGCGTCAGCGTCACGTTGCGCGCAGAAATGACGCTGCTAACGCCGGTGGCTGTTGCCGGAAGGATCAGGGATGTCACGCGTGATGCGATATGGGGTGGGGCGCTGGCTTGTCCACCTGCTGTTGGCGATGCTGATCGCCGCGCCCGCGACCGCGGACCCGCGACGGCCGCTGATCTGGGCGTTCGGCGACAGCCTGACCGCGGGCTATGGCCTGCCGCCGAACCAGGGCTTCACCGCGCAATTGCAGGCCGCGTTGCGGGCGGCGGGCGTGGCGGCGACGGTGCGCAACGGCGGCGTTGCGGGCGATACCGCGGCGCAGGCGCGCGCGCGGCTGGCGTGGGGCTTGCGCGGGTTGAAAGCGACGCCCGATCTGGTGATCGTCGAACTCGGCGCGAACGACATGCTGCGCGGGTTGCCGGTGGCGCAGACCGAGGCGAACCTCGATCGCATCCTGACCGAACTGAAACGGCGGCAGATACCTGTGCTGCTGGCGGGAATGCGCGCCGCGCCGAACCTCGGCCCCGCTTATGCGCGCGCGTTCGAGGGGATGTATCCGCGGCTGGCGCGGAAACACCGTGTGCCGCTGTATCCGTTTTTCATGGACGGCGTGGCAGGGAACCGCGCGCTGATCCAGCGCGACGGGCTGCACCCGACCGCGCGCGGGGTCGCGATCATCGTGCGGCGGATCATGCCTGCGGTGCGGCGGGCGCTTCAGTGAGCGCGGACCGGCACGCCCGCTGAGGCGAGTGCGGCGTGCGCCTGGCGAATCGTCGCTTCGCCGAAATGGAAGATCGACGCGGCGAGGACGGCAGAGGCGTGGCCTTCGACCACTCCCGCGACGAGGTGTTCGAGCGATCCGACCCCGCCGCTCGCCACTACCGGTACGCTGGTGCGATCGGCGATCGCGCGGGTCAGCGCCAGGTCGTATCCGTCGCGCGTGCCGTCGCGGTCCATCGATGTGACGAGCAATTCGCCCGCGCCCAGTTCGGCCAGCCGCAGCGCGTGCGATACAGCATCGATCCCCGTGGCGCGTCGACCGCCGTGGGTGAAGACCTCCCACGCATCCCCCACACGCCGCGCGTCGATGCTGGCGACGCAACATTGGCTGCCGAAGCGTTCGGCGATGTCGGCGACCAGTTCGGGCCGCGCGACTGCGGCGGAATTGACCGCGACCTTGTCCGCCCCCGCCAGCAACAGCGCGCGCGCGTCCTCGGCGCTGCGCACGCCGCCGCCGACGGTCAGCGGCATGAAACACACCGCCGCAGTGCGGCGCACGACGTCGAGGATCGTGTCGCGCCCCTCGTGACTCGCGCCGATGTCGAGGAAGCAGAGTTCGTCCGCGCCCGCCGCGTCATAGGCGCGCGCCTGCTCCACCGGGTCGCCCGCGTCGATCAGGTCGACGAAGTTCACGCCCTTCACGACTCGGCCGTTCGAAACGTCGAGGCAGGGAATGACGCGCGCGCGGAGGGTCATCTCTCCCTCTCCCCGCTGGCGGGGAGAGGGTGGCCGAGCGAAGCGAGGCCGGGAGAGGGGCCTGTCGCGTCGGCGTACCGATATGCCCCTCTCCCCAACCCTCTCTCCGGAGGGGAGAGGGAGAAGACGCAATTGCCCCTCACGCCGCGGCAGCCACGCTCAACGCCGCCGCCAGATCGAGCCGCCCGTCGTACAGCGCGCGGCCCGTTATCACGCCCTCCACGCCATCCCGTGCGTGGAGCGCCAGGACGTGGATGTCGGCGATGCCCTTCACGCCGCCGCTGGCGATGACCGGAATGTCGACGCTGCGTGCGAGGTCGACCGTCGCCTCCACGTTGCAGCCCTTCAGCATCCCGTCGCGGCCGACGTCGGTGAACAGGACCGCGGCGACGCCTGCGTCCTCGAAGCGGCGCGCGAGGTCGGTGGTGGTGACGGTCGAGACGTCGGCCCAGCCCTTGGTCGCGACCATCCCGTCCTTCGCATCGACCGCGACGACGATGCCGCCGGGGTATTCCCGCGCCATGTCGCGGACGAAATCGGGGTCGTCGAGCGCGGCGGTGCCGATCACGACGCGCGATACGCCGAGATCGAACCAGCGCGCGACGCTGTCCGGGGTGCGGATGCCGCCGCCGAGCTGGACGTGACCGGGAAAGCGTTCGACGATCGCCTTTACCGCCTCGCCATTGATGCTCTTGCCTGCGAACGCTCCATCGAGATCGACGACGTGGAGGTGCTGCGCGCCCGCATCCGCGAACAGCATCGCTTGGCGCGCGGGATCGTCGCCGTAGACGGTCGCGCGATCCATATCGCCCTCGGCCAGACGCACGACCTGCCCGGCCTTCAGGTCGATCGCGGGGAAGACGATGAGGGTCACCCAATCCTCCCCTGCAAGGGGAGGTGGCAGCCCGCAGGGCTGACGGAGGGGTGTCGCGCTATCGAGGGGGGGGCACCCCTCCGTCGCGCTGCGCGCGCCATCTCCCCTTGCAGGAGAGGATCGAGCGCGATCACGGCCGCCATGTCAGGAACCTTTCCAGCAGCGCCAGCCCGTAGCGCTGGCTCTTCTCGGGATGGAATTGCACGCCGATCAGATTGTCGCGACCGATCGCGGCGGTGACTGGCCCCGCGTGGTCGGTGGTCGCGATCACGTCCGCGCCCTCAAACGCATAGCTATGGAGGAAATACGCCTCGCCGCGCTCGATCAACGGATGGTGGGCGGCGGGAACCACGTCGTTCCAGCCCATGTGCGGCACCTTCGCGTCGGTGCCCGCGGCGTCGATCAACCGCACACGGCCGGAGATCCAGCCGAGCCCTGCGTGCGTACCCATCTCCTCGCCCGCATCGGCCATCAACTGCATCCCGACGCAGATGCCGAGGAAGGGCGCGCCTTCATCCCGCACGCGACGGTTCAGCGCGGCGACCATGCCGTCGACGCTGCGCAGCGCCGACGCGCACGCCCCAAATGCGCCGACGCCCGGGAGCATGATGCGCTCCGCCTTCGCGACAACGTCTGGATCGGCGGTCACCCGTAGGTCCGCACAACCCGCCGCCCGCAACGCGTTCTCGACCGAATGCAGATTTCCCGCGCCGTAGTCGATCAGCGCTAGCATCGGCCTACAGCGTCCCCTTGGTCGACGGGATCGCGTCGGCCTTGCGCGCGTCGATCTCTACCGCCTGCCGCAATGCGCGCGCGAGGCCCTTGAACGCGCTTTCGGCGATGTGGTGGTTGTTGTCGCCGTGCAGCGTCTCGACGTGCAGCGTGATCCCGGCGGCTTGTGCGAAGGAATGGAACCAGTGCTGAAACAACTCGGTATCCATTTCGCCCAGCCGCTTCTGGGTAAACTCGGTCTTCCACACCAGCCACGGGCGGCCAGAAATGTCGAGCGCGACGCGGGTCAGCGTCTCGTCCATCGGGGATAGCGCGTCGCCGTAGCGGCGAATGCCGCGCTTGTCGCCCAGCGCCTGCGCCACCGCCGCGCCGATCGCCAGCGCGGTGTCCTCGACCGTATGGTGCTGGTCGATGTGCAGATCACCCTGCGTGCGGACGTGCAGGTCGATCAGCGAATGGCGCGAGAGTTGTTCGAGCATGTGGTCGAAAAAACCGACCCCGGTCGCGATATCGTACTGCCCCGTGCCGTCCAGGTTGACGGTGACGGCGATCTTCGTTTCGCTGGTGTCGCGGTTGATCGTGGCGGTGCGCATGGCCGTTCCCATAGCGGCTGGGTGGGTTCATGCAATCTTGACCACGCCGGTAAGCCCGCTACCCATGCGCAGGATGGAAGACCACGCAGCAGACAGCCTGATTCCCTATGACGAGATCGTCCAGGAGGCGCTCCGTGCGGTCGTCGGGCGCGTGCTGGGCACCGTGGCGGAGTCTGGCGGGCTGCCCGGCGAGCATCATTTCTATATCACGTTCAAGACGCAGGCCCCCGGCGTCGACATCCCGCAGCGGCTGATCGAGCGGTTCCCGGACGAGATGACGATCGTCCTGCAAAACCGCTATTGGGATCTGACCGTGGACGGCACGCGCTTCTCGGTGGGATTGAGCTTCAATCAGGTGCCGTCGAAGCTGGTCATCCCTTATTCGGCGATCACGGGTTTCCACGATCCTGCGGTCAATTTCGAGCTGCGGTTCCAGGCGCAGGAGGGGCCGGAGGACGGCCCCGGCGGACACGATCCGGCCGAGAACGACGGCGATACCAACGTTGGCGCGGAGGACGGGTCGAACGTGGTGGCTGTGGATTTCAAGCGGAAGCGAGGCGATTAGCCAAAGCTAATCGCCGGTCGCGCAGCGACGCGAACGCCGGCCGACGCGGCGAAGCCGCGCCCGACGTGACGGGATTTACTCCCGTGACGGCCCTGAGTTTCCTCGATCCCTTCGTCATCCCCGCGAAAGCGGGAACCCATCTCGGGCGTTAACCATTCATACGCCCGTAGTGCTTGCACCCTAGCGCAGGCGATGGGTCCCCGCTTGCGCGGGGATGACGTATTGGGGGCGGCATGACCGACACGACCAAACAAACCCGCACCGAAACCGACTCGATCGGCCCGATCGACGTTCCCGCCGACGCTTATTGGGGCGCGCAGACGCAGCGATCGATCGAGAATTTCCCCTTTCCGCCGATCGAGCGGATGCCGATCGCGATCGTCCATGCGCTCGCGCTGGTGAAGCAGGCCGCGGCGCGGGTGAACCGCGATGCTTTGGGCGCGGAAAAGGCCGATGCGATCGAAGCGGCGGCGGCGGAGGTGGTCGCGGGCAAGCTCGACGATCAATTCCCGCTGGTGATCTGGCAGACCGGGAGCGGCACGCAATCGAACATGAACGTGAACGAGGTCATCGCGGGGCGTGCGAACGAGGTTCTGACCGGCGCGCGCGGCGGCAAGTCGCCAGTTCATCCCAACGACGACGTGAACCGGGCGCAGTCGTCGAACGACAGCTTTCCCACGGCCTTGCATATCGCCGCCTCGATCGCCGTCACGACCCGGCTGTTTCCCGCCCTTCATCGGCTGACCGATGCGCTCGCCGCCAAGGCCGCGGCGTGGGACGATATCGTGAAGATCGGCCGGACTCACCTGCAGGACGCGACGCCGCTGACATTGGGTCAGGAATTTTCAGGCTATGCGAATCAGCTCTATCGGTGCGGGCGGCGGATCGAGCCCGCGGTGGAGCATGGCACGAACCGGCTGGCGCAGGGCGGTACCGCGGTCGGGACGGGGCTGAACGCGCCCGCCGGGTTCGCCGCGGCGTTTGGCGGCGCGCTGCGTGATATCACCGGCCACCCCTTCGTTCCTGCGGAGAACGCATTCGAGGCGCTCGCGTCCAACGATCCGCTCGTCCATCTGTCGGGAACGCTCAACACGCTGGCCGTCGCGCTGACCAAGATCGCGAACGACATCCGCCTGCTCGGCTCCGGCCCGCGATCGGGGCTGGGGGAACTTATCCTGCCCGCCAACGAACCCGGCAGCTCGATCATGCCGGGCAAGGTCAACCCGACGCAATGCGAGATGCTGACGATGGTCGCCGCACAGGTGATGGGGAACCACACCGCGATCACGATCGGCGGTTTGCAGGGGCATCTGGAACTGAATGTCTTCAAACCGCTGATCGGCGCGAACGTGCTGCGCTCGATCGACCTGCTGGCGGTGGGGATGGAGACGTTCGCGGAACGCTGCGTCGACGGCTTGGAGCCCGACCGGGCGCGCATCGCCGAACTGGTCGACCGCTCGCTGATGCTCGTCACCGCGCTCGCGCCCGAGATCGGGTACGATAACGCCGCGAAGATCGCCAAGCACGCGCACGAACATGGCCAGACGTTGCGCGAGGCGGGCCTGGCGCTGGGGCTGGTCGATGCGGAGACGTTCGATCGTGTGGTTCGGCCGGAGGCGATGCTGGGCAGGTGATTTGTCCGACGCGCTCACGCGCGTGAGGCGGTGCCAGCCCGCTCCCCCGCCCCGCCTCCCACAACAGTATATTGAATGGGAGGCGGGGCGGGGGAGCGGGCTGGCACCGCCTCGTTCGGCGAGAGCCGAACCAGAGCGCGCGACGGAACTTGTGGCCGCGCCGGGACTTATCCCGCTCGAAGCGGAGGACTTGATGCTCAGTTCGATAATCGGCGCGGCGATCGGCAGCGCGATCGATGGCGCCGACGGCGACGATTCGACGCTGGACGGCGCGATTGGCGGCGCGTTGGCGGGGGCGCTCATCCGCGGACTCGCCCCGGTCGTGATGACCTATGCGGTCGGCTGGCTGGTGCTGCACGGCATCGGCAAGGCCAAGGACGCGATGGGCGACGCAGTATTTCAAAAGGGAACGAAGGCATGATTCGCAGCATCATCGGCGCGCTCATCGGGGGCGAATTGCGCAAGAACGGCCGCGGCGGCGGGCTGAGGGGTGCGGCGATCGGCGCGATCGCCGCGCGCGCCGCGACGCGCATGGGGCCGCTCGGGATGATCCTGGGCGGCGGCTATATCGCCAAAAAGGCGTATGACCGGCACAAGGCGTCGAAGGTCATGCCGCGCGACTATACGCAGCGGCCGTAACCGTGTCCCGGGCGCGTCGCGCTTGACGCGCCCCCGCCCACGCCTTCAGTAGCGCGGATGGATTCGCCCATCTCGCACGACGACCATGGTTTCAAACGCCGCGGCGTGCTGTTCGTCCTTTCTTCGCCGTCAGGCGCGGGCAAATCGACGATCGCGCGCAAGCTGCTGGCCTCGGAACCTGAGCTTGAAATGTCGGTGTCCGCGACGACGCGGCCGATCCGCAAGGGCGAAGTCGACGGCGTCGATTATCATTTCGTCACGCTCGACCGGTTCCGCGACATGGCGGCGAACCACGAATTCCTCGAATGGGCGCACGTGTTCGACGAACGTTACGGCACCCCCCGCGCGCCGGTCGACGAGATGCTGGGGCAGGGCAAGGATGTGCTTTTCGACATCGACTGGCAGGGCGCGCAGCAGCTGCACCAGATCGCCGGCGGCGACGTGGTGCGCGTGTTCATCCTGCCGCCGTCGATGGAGGAACTGCACGAACGGCTGAAGCGCCGCGCGACCGATTCGACCGAAATCATCGACCGCCGCATGAGCCGCGCGGCGAACGAAGTCAGCCACTGGGACGGCTATGATTACGTGTTGGTCAACGACGACGTCGAGGAATGCTTCGCGCACGTGAAGACGATCCTGGCGGCGGAGCGGTTGAAGCGATCGCGCCAGACCGGGCTGATCGGGTTCATCCGCAAGCTGCGGCGGAACGCTTAATCTTAATCCTCCCCTGCAAGGGGAGGTGGCGCGGAGCGCCGGAGGGGTATCGACCTCTCGATAGCGCGACACCCCTCCGTCAGCGCTTCGCGCTGCCACCTCCCCTTGCAGGGGAGGATTTGTTACTATCCTAACCCAGCAATCCCAAGAACCGCACCCCCGCATCGAACTCCCGCCGCCGCAGCGCGCGCGTCTCGGCCGCCAGCGTATCCTCGCCCCACAATTCGGCCTGCCAGTCCTCGTCCACCTGCGCCGCGGTCCACACCGTGTCCGCGTCGGCCACACCCTCGACCAGCGCAAGCGCGGCGATCAGCGAACCGGTGATCGTGACGATCGGCGACAGCCCGGCGAGCGCGAACGCGTCGCGGGCGGCGGTCGCTTCGCCCAGCCGCGCGATCGTCGCGGGGGGCTGCGCGCGGTGCATGACGCCCGCGACGGTCTCGAAATGCACATCGTAGCGGTCACGCGCCCAGCCAAGCAAAGGATCCCACGCCGCCTCCTGCCGTGCGATCAATTGTTCGGGGGATTCGGCGCGGTAGCACAGCAGGTCGCTTTCCCCGTAGCGCGCCAGGCCCGCGGCGAAGGTGGCGGGATCGGGCGCGATGCGGTCGATCGCAGCGTTGGCGAGGCCGGTCAGCGGCATCGCGCGCGGATCGACTTTATCGCCGACCGCGCGCCATTCATCGGCTATCGCGTCGGCCAGCGTATCGGTCGGCAGCGCGAGCGGCACGCGGCCGGGGGTGCGTACTGGCTTGTCGTCGAGCCGGATCACGCGGTCGGCGTCGATCGTGACGCTCTTCCAGAACCGTCTCATTCGGGCGGCGTCCGCCAGCGCCGCGCGAGGCTGCGCGGAACGATCGCGATCATCGCCAGCGCCGAAAGGACGATCGCGACACCGAGCAGCTTCGGCCCCAGCGTCTCGGCGCGACCGAGCAGCACCACCCCGAACGCCCCGCCGATCGCGCCGGCGATGCGCGATCCCACGATCGCCAGCCAGCGGTTGCGGGCGGGATCGCTCACCGCTTCCGCTCGCGGTCCGGATCGCCACGACCGCGCCGCTCACCGCGGCGTTCCTTGCGGATGTTCTTGGCGTGCGCGCGCGCTTTGGTCTTCTTTTCCTCGCGCGTCTCGGGCGTGAAATCGTCGAGCGGCATGTTGTTGCCCGACATCTGTTCGAAACCGAGGCTGGCGAGGCTTTCGGCGAAATGTGCCGGCAATTCGGCCTCGATATCGATCTGCCCGCCGTCGGGATGATCGACGCGCAGGCGCCGCGCATGGAGGTGCATCTTTCGCGAAATGGCGCCGGTCAGGAACGCCGCGGGTCCGCCGTATTTGCCGTCGCCGACGATCGGGTGGCCGATCGCCGCCATGTGGACGCGCAACTGGTGCGTGCGGCCGGTGAAGGGCTGCAATTCGACCCAGCAGCAGCGGTTTCCGGCGCGTTCGATCACGCGATAACGCGTGCGCGCGGTGCTGCCCTCGGCCTCGTCGACGTGCATCTTCTCGCCGCCGGTGCCGGGCTGTTTCGCGATCGGCAGGTCGATCGTGCCGTCGTCGATCGAGGGCACGTCGACGACCAGCGCCCAATAGACCTTCTTCGCCGACCGCCCCGAAAACGTCTTCGCAAAGAACGCCGCGGCGCGAGACGTGCGCGCGACGAGCAACGCGCCGCTGGTGTCCTTGTCGAGCCGGTGGACCAGTTTCGGGCGGCCCTCCGCCTCATATTGCAGCGCGTCGAGCAGCCCATCGACGTGCTGCACCGTCTTGGTGCCGCCCTGAGTCGCGAGGCCGGGCGGCTTGTTGAGGACGAGCGCCTGCGCGTCCTTGTGAATCACCATCTCGCGCGCGAACAATGCTTCGTCGTCGCTCAGCGGCGGGCGTTCGCGTTTCGCAGGGGCGTCGACGCGCACCGCTTCGGGCGGGGGCACGCGCAGCACCTGCCCCGCGACGATGCGGTCGCCGGGGCCGACGCGCGCGCCGTCAAGCCTGATCTGCCCGGTGCGCGCCCATTTGGCGACCGTGGTGAAACTGGTATCGGCCAGATGCCGCTTGAACCAGCGATCGAGGCGGATGCCGTCGTCGTCGGGGGCGATGGTGAACTGGCGCACGGCGTCGGTCATGCGACTGCTCTCACCAGCGACAGCCCGGCGAACAGCGCGACGATCGCCCCGACGACCGAGGCGATCGCGTATAGCGCCGCGCTGGCCATCGCTCCGCGTTCGAATAATACGACCACGTCGAGCGCGAAGGCGGAGAAGGTGGTGAACCCGCCGAGCGCACCGACGCCGAGCAACAGTCGCCAGCTCTCCCCGGCATTATTGCGCGCAAGCACGCCGACCAGCAGACCCATCAGGAATCCGCCGACCAGATTGACGGTCAGCGTGCCCCACGGATAATCGGGGCCGAGCCACACGCCCATCGCGCGGCCGGTGAGATAGCGCGCCGCGGAACCAACCGCGCCGCCGGCCATCACGAGAAGAAGCGGTTGCATCGCGTGCCCCTAGAGGCAAACGCGCGAAAGCGGAAGGGAAGGGGGTCAGCTTCCGCCGTCGGCCATCAAATCGACCTCGGTGCCGCCGCCCTTGCGCGCGCGCATGATCGCCATGAACGCGCCCGCGCCGCCGCGCTTCGTGCCCGCGATGACGTGTTCCGCGCCGTCGGCCTTGTGCTGCGCGGCGTATCCCGCGTCGCCCGCCTTGGTGTAATAATAATCTAGCAGGCGCTGCATCGGCGCGGCGCTGGCGAAGCTGACGACGCGCAGCGCGCAGCCCTGACCGTCCGCGCCCGCCGCCTCCAGCACGCGTGCGTCGGGATAGAGCTGAACCCCGCGCGGAAGGCGGTTCGCCCAGTCGTTCGAATAACCGATATTGGCGGCGCAATTGCCCTTCGTCCCCTGCGCCTCCGCCAGCGCGCCCAGCGTCAGCGAACGCCGCGCGGCCGCACATTCGCGGCAGTTGCCGGTCGGCGCGGGGGCGGCGCGGAGCGTGTCGGCCTCCGCGAGGCCTGACCGCGCCGCAATGTCATCGGGCGGGAGAGCGCCCGACGCGGGCTGGACCGGCGGACGGACCGCGCCGTCGTTGGCCTGCTGCACCAGCGCCGGATCGACCATGATCTGGTCCTTCAGTGCGCTTTTCAGCGCCGGATCGTTGGCCGGATCGGCGGCGTTGGCGGTCAGCTGATTGTCGAGATCGTCGATCGCAGCGGCCTGATTGCCGGGCGGCGTGCCGCAGGCGGCCAGCAGCAGCGCGGCGATGGTCGGGGTCCAGCGTGAATGGCGGGCCATGTCCGCACCTTTTCGGTCAATTAAGTGATCGTCGCGTCACCATACCAGCTGGCGCGTAAACGAAGCGTTCGTGCGAGTGCGTATCACTCTTGCAATACACCGGCGGTTTCGCCATGTCTGTGCAATGTTGAACATCGTCTCGATCCTGATCGGCCTCGTCGCACTCGTGCTGGGCATCGTGCCTTTCCTGCCGTTTTTCGCGTGGGGATATTGGTTCGTCATCCCGATCGCGGTGGTCGGCGCGGCGATCGGTGCGCTGTCGTCCAGCAATGGCGGACGCAATCTGAACCTGGTGCTGATCGTGATCTTCGGTATCCGGCTTGCGCTGGGCGGCGGGATTATCTGATTTGATCGGCTCACGCCGATAGTCGGCGCCAGCCCGCTCCCCCGCCCGGCCACCCATTCAGGATATTCTGTGGGTGGCCGGGCGGGGGAGCGGGCTGGCACCGACTTACGCCCGCGAGGGCGTCAAACACAAAAAACCCCCGGCGAGTTGCTCGCCGGGGGCCTTCCGTTACGCTTCACTAAACCGAAGTCTTAGCGGCAGGTGACCCCGCCGCGGTCGATCGACCGGCCGAGCAACGCGCCCGCACCTGCGCCGATCAACGTGCCCAGCGTCTGCGAACCGCCATTGGTCAGCAGGTTACCCGCCAGACCGCCGCCGATGCCGCCGATGATCAGGCCCGTCGTGCCATCCGAACGACGGCAATAATACCGGCCGTTGTTGCCGCGATAGATGCGATCGTTGCGGCTCAGGCGGCGCGGCTGATAATAACGGCCGTCGCGATAGTAATTGTCGGCGAAATAGCGCTGGCCGCGCGGGCCGCGATTGTAATCGTAGTTGCGATACTGCCGCCAGTCGCGAACGTTCTCGCGGCGGTCCTGCCGCGCCTCCCGCACATTGCCGCGATATTCGCGCCGCGCATTGCGAACGTCGCGGCGTGAATCGGCATCGCGCAAATCCTCACGACGCTCCTGACGAGCCTCGCGCAGGTCTTCGCGATACTCGCGGTTGGGGTTGTTCTGCGCCATCGCGGGTACGGCGGTAAGAGTCGTAGCGGCGAGGGCCGCGGCAAGAACGAAACGCATGACCTTGAAACTCCTTGAACAGTGCGAGGGTAGAACAGTCCGGTCGGCGGCAAGTTGCGTGAACGGAAAACTACTTTCCGTTCACCGCGTGGCCATTATTCGGACAGGCTGTGCGCCAACGTCACCTCGGCGGTCATCAACTTCGAAACAGGGCAATTCTTCTTCGCGTCTTCAGCGATGGTGGCGAAATCGTCGCCCGAGATGCCGGGCACATTGGCGCGCAGTTCCAGCGCCGACTTCGTGATCCTGAACCCGTCGCCGTCCTTGTCCAGCGTGACGTTGGCGGTCGTATCCAGCGTCCCGCGGCTGTGCCCCGCCTTCGCCAGCGCGAAGCTCAGCGCCATCGTGAAGCAACTGGCGTGCGCAGCGGCGATCAGTTCCTCGGGATTGGTGCCGGGTTCGTCCTCGAACCGTGTCGCGAAACCATACGGCTGATCGGCGAGCGCGCCCGACTGGGTCGACACCCACGCCTTGCCGTCCTTGCCGAGGCCTTCGTAACGCGCCGAACCACTGTGAACAGGCATCTTCATTCTCCCGAAAACGAAAAGCGGGCGCGGTCCGGTGTGGACCGCGCCCGCGGGTAACCGTGGCGTCAAACGCTCAGCGGCAGCGACGGTTGCTCGTGCTGCGCTCGACTTCGCGACCGGCCAGCGCACCGATTGCGGCGCCGCCCAGCGTGCCGAGCGTCCGGTCGCCGCGCGTGTCGATCGTGCGGCCGAGCAGACCACCCGCAACGCCGCCGACGATCAGGCCGGTGGTGCCGTTCGGCTTACGGCAGCGCATCCGGCCGTCATTGCCGCGCCATTCGCGATACTTATAGCGCTTCTGCGCGTCGGCATTCGGGACCGCGACGGTGAGCGCAGGCAGGACCATCGCGGTGGCGCCCAGCGCCAACATGAACTTACGCATAACTAAACTCCCTCATTAAAAATCGTTGGTGAGAAACAATATCGGCTACGTAACGGTGCATTCTGATCGAAGTTGCATGAACCAGAAACAACGTGCCGTTCATCGATGCGGGGGATACCCGAATTATCCCCGTTATCCACAGCCCATCCTCCCGAATCGTGCTTGGTGCGACTCGCGAAGGGTGACAGCATCCGTTGTGTAGAGGGAAGCGTTGGAGGCGAGAATTCTCCAGACATCGCAACACTCTATGCCGATCGGAAGGACGTGGGCACCCGCAAGGGAGGCCGAGTTCGACTGGCCGGGTGGGAAGCCGAACCGGGCAGGAAAACTTTTCCGCACGATCCGTGAAAACGGTGCAGGCGGGTACGGATTTTCGAGAAGGAACGGTGGACCGACGCATCGCCGATGCGGCCCGAAAGGGTCGAAACGGAGATGCGGGCCGCACGCGGATGGGCGCGGATACGGCGCGGGAAACAGGCCTTCGGGACTGTGGATGCGACGACCGACCCAGGCAAACGACGGCCGAAACGCGATGCCAGGAGCATTTCGGTGCGCTGGCGGAGCAGGCCGCCGCGGGTCGACCGCCTTCGCTGCCTTTCGAGGGAGCGGAACAGGTCGGCCCCGGTGACCAAACCGCCGATCCGATGCTCCCCCCGGAGGATCGGTGACAGCGTGGGTGGACGGATCAGGTGAACGCGCAACCCTTGCGGTCGCGCGGCTCAGCCCCCGCCGCCACACCGTATCGTCCCACGGCCGTTCGTGGTCAGGGATGTACGGGCCGCCAGGCAGGATGCGGACGGCCGTCTTCGGACTCCCGTTCAGCGGAGACGCCAGGTGACAGAGGGGATCGGCAGCGATGCCGGTCCCTTTTTTGTTTTTTGGGCGGGAAGCTTTGAAGCCGGATACGTTACCCACTTTCGTTTCCTTCTGATCCTCCCATGCAAGGGGAGGTGGCGCGGAGCGCCGGAGGGGTGTCACGCTATCGAAAGGGTTACACCCCTCCGTCAGGCCTTCGGCCTGCCACCTCCCCTTGCAGGGGAGGATTAGTATGCGAGCGAGGGCAGACGGGCCGTGGCACTGGCGATCTACAGCAACCCTTTCCGCACCGTCCGCATCACGCTACCGCCGCCCGGATGCAGCCCGTCGCGCTCCTTCCCGCCTTCGCCCCGTGGCTCGACCTCGCGGGCCTCGCCGTATTCGCCGCGTCGGGGGCGCTGGCGGCGGCGCAGCGCGGGCAGACGGCGGTGACGCTGGCATTCTTCGCGCTCGTCACCGGGGTCGGCGGGGGGACGGTGCGCGACCTGCTGATCGGCGCGCCGGTGTTCTGGGTGCACGACGCGCGGGTGGCGGCGCTCTGCCTGTCGGTCGCGTTCCTGATCTGGGTGACCCCCGAACGCTGGTGGCGCGGCGCGGCGCTCGACTGGTTCGATGCGGTCGGACTGGCGGCCTATGCGGTGTACGGCGCGACCAAGGCGCTCAGCTACGGCGTGCCCCCGGTCCCCGCCGCGGTGATGGGCGTCGTCACCGCCTGCGTCGGCGGCATCATCCGCGACGTGCTGGCGGGCGAACCGTCGATCCTGATGCGGCCCGAGCTATACGTCACCGCCGCGGCGCTGGCGTCGACATTGCACGTCGTGCTGACGGTGGCGGGCGTGCCGGTGCCGCTGGCGGCGGCGGTGGCGGCGAGCGCGGGGTTCGCGCTCAGGGCGGCGGCGATCCGGTGGCATCTTCACCTGCCGGCGTATCGCGGGCGGCGGTAAGATTTCCCTCTATTGGGATGTCGAAAACAATCCGTCAGGCGAAGTAGGCCACACAGGACGCTTGATTTCAGACCCGGTTATTATTGTTCGAATAGCTTCTAGTCGGTCGCCAACAAAAGATCTGATTGCTTCTTGATCCTCCACCGTACCGTCTCGACCGTCGAGTTCTACCGCCATGGTTTCGAGAAAAAGCCTTAGCGCGCTTAGCGTGGCGCTTGTCGCTAAAAGGTGACGAGCCGCCGATCGACTTCCTTGGTCGTCCAGCTCAAAAACAGGAAAACGGCTAATTTCCTCGGCGACAATGGTCATAGTAAGCGCAGCTTGTCGAAGGGATAGCGGAAAAGGGAGAAAGTGGGCGGACGTCCGATGATAGCTTTCGATGGTTTCGTAGCCGTTAGACAAAAGGCGGTCGGCTGACTTCTTCATCTGCCTTTTTCGCCGCCAGACAGGCGCAAATGCGGTGAGGTAGGTGATTAAAAGGGCGAAGGTCGCACCAAAAAATTGCGCCCACCCTGCCAATTTGTCGTGATTTTCAAGCCACGTAACGACGTTGCTCATTTCGCTCGGACAGTCCTTCTTAAGAGGTTGGGCATCGACGAAATTATCGCGGTAAACTTGAGTTTAACGCAAGTGGGTCGTCTCTCTCTCTCTCTCTCTTTCTCTCTCTCTCTCTCTCTCTCTGATAACCGATCCCGCCTCAATCCCGCACCACCCCCACATCCGCAAACCGCTTCGGCTCGACCGGTGGCACGACCGGATTGTTCAGTTCGCATTGCCAGAAGCCGACGTCGATCCAGCGGCCCTGTTTGTAGCCGATTTCGCGATAGACCCCGCCGCGTCGGAAGCCGGCGGCTTCGTGTGCGCGGATCGATTGTTCGTTGGGCAGCGCGATCACGCCGACCGCGTGGACGAAGCGTTGCGCGCGCAGCGTGTCGATCAGCGCCTCGTACAGCAACCGCCCGACGCCCTGACCCTGCACCGCGCCCGCGACGTAGAGCGAGGTCTCCACCGCATATTTATACGCTGGGCGATCGCGGAATTTGGTCGCGTAGGCGTAGGCGAGGACACCCGCGTCGGGCTCGTCCCCGGTCGTCGCGACCAGCCACGGGTACAGCCCGTCCGACGCCGTCATCCGATCCCGCATCGCGGCCGCGTCGGGCGCTTCGGTCTCGAACGAGACGGTGCCGGTCAGGACATAGGGCGCATAGATTGCGGCGATGGCGGCGGCGTCTTCGGGGCGGGCGGCGCGGATCGCGACCATGCGGGTCTCCTGTGGTTCCGAATACTATCGCTAGCCGCGTGCGCGGCGCGGTTCAACGCCGCGGTTGTTCGACCGAGAAACCCACATCACGCACGCCACCCGCGCCGACCCGCGCCCGGATGCGCGCGCGCCGGGAGGTGGGATCGACGCCGTAGAGCGACAGTTCGCCGCCGTCGGGGAGGCAGCGCAGGTCGAGCGAGCGGATGTCCGACAGCCGACCCACCGCCCGCGTGATCTCCACCATCTGCACCGGATCGGGCGCACGATTGTTCACCGTCAGCCGGTCGAGTGTCGCCGCGCGCGCCGGATCGGCGGGCGTCGCGGTAATCGCGACGTCATAGGCGTGCGCGCCACACACGAACCGCCCCGACAGCGTGCGCGGCGACGCGGCGGTCGGCGCGGCGACCACCGCCGCCTGCACCAACAGGACCGCCAACATCACAGCCTGGTCTTCACAGCCCGATCTTGGCGAGCACCAGATCGAGCAACTTGATATCGCCGCCACCCGCCGCGACCGGCCCCATCGCGGCGCATTCGATGCAGCGCACCTGCACCCCGCCGCCCGACACCAGTTTCTGCACGTCGCCCAATGCCCGCGCGAGCGTCTGGCGGCGTTCCCACGCGATCCGTGCGAAGGCGTCGGCGGGCGCGGCGGCGTCATCGTCCTCTTCGCGCGCCGCGATCTGCTTGGCCAGTTCCGCCGCCCAGCCGGGCTTCTTCTCCAGATACGCGATCTTCGCGGTCGCGGGGTCGATCTTGGCACGCTTCGCGGCCTCGGCGACCGCATCGGACAATGTGCCGAACCGGTCGACCAGCCCCAATTGCCGCGCGGTGCCGCCGACCCACACGCGGCCCTGCGCGATCTCGTTCACGCGCTCGACCGGCAGCTTGCGCGCCTGCGACACACGCATCAGGAACTGGCGGTATCCGTTCTCGATCGCCGATTGCAGCACCGCATCGGTCACCGCGTTCGTGCCGCCCAGCACGTCGGGCTGGCCCGACAAGGCGGTGGTCTTCACGCCGTCGGTGGTGACGCCGATCTTGGCCAGCGCATTTTCGAACGTCGGGATGATCCCGAAAATGCCGATCGATCCGGTGATCGTGCCGGGTTCGGCGAAGATCACGTCGGCGGGGGTCGACACCCAATAGCCGCCCGACGCGGCGAGCCCGCCCATCGACACCACGATCGGTAGGCCGCGGCGCTTCGCCTCCAGGATCGCCAGCCGGATCTTCTCCGACGCCAGCACCGATCCGCCGGGCGAATCGACCCGCACGACCAGCGCCTTCAGCTTGTTCTCGGCCAGCCCGTCATAGATGTATTTGGCGATGGTATCGCCGCCAGCGGTGCCCGGATCGGCCTTGCCGTCGACGATCTCGCCCGCGATCGTCACGACCCCGATCTCGCCGGTCTTGGCGACCGGATGCGCGGCGAGCCAATTGTCATACTTGATCGTGTTGAAGAACCCTGCGGGCTTCTTCGTGTCGGTCCCGGCCAGTTGCGCGACCCGTCTGCCGAACGCCACACGGTCGCCCAATTTGTCGACCAGTCCCGAGGCAAGGTTTGCCTGTGCGATGTCGCCATTCGCGGCCTGCACGACCCGGTCGGGCGCGGTCAGCCAGTTGGCGACCTGCGCCTTGGGCCGCGACCGCGCGATCGCTTCCTTCCACTGGTCGAACAAGGTGCCGTACAGCGCCGCGTTCGCCTCGCGCGATTCGGGGCTCTGCTCGGCGCGGGTATAGGGTTCGACCGCGGCCTTGAACTTGCCGACGCGATAGACGTGCGTGTTGACGCCCAGCTTGTCGATCAGGCCCTTGTAATACAGCTGGTTGCCGCCCGGTCCGGCGAACAATGTGCCGCCCATCGGGTCCATCCAGATTTCGCTGGCCGCCGCCGCCAGCCGGTATCCGCCGTCGGTGTAGCCGGTGGCGTAGGCCAGAACGGGCTTGCCCGCCGTCCGCGCACGAGTCAGGGCGTCGGCGACCTCACCCAGCACCGCGGGATACGCCCCGCCGAAGCGATCGAGGTCGACCACGATCGCCTTCACCCGCGCGTCGCTTTTCGCATCGTCGATCGCGCGGACGACATCGCGCAGGCGATATTGCTGGCCGACCTCCTGCCCGGACAGGAATGCGGTCGGCGCGATCTCTTCGGGCTGTTCGACGATCGGGCCGTTGAAATCGAGCACCAGCGCGCCGTCCTTGATGGTCGTCGGCGACGGGCGGCTGTTCAGCGCGGCGAAGAGGAGGGCGAAGAACAACAGCATCGCGACGAGCACGAGCGCGTCCTTGATGCCGACCAGCAATTTCCAGGCGCCGCGCACGAGCTTCATGGGAACGGGAACTCCGAGGGATCAGCATACGCCAATAGCGCGAAGTGTATGGCGCGAGCAATACGCCGTGCGTCGGGACAATGTACCAAACCCGGTCATTCCCGCAAAAGCGGGAACCTATAACGCGCGTGCGCCACGTGCACGTCGAGTAGAGCCCGCGGACGGTTCCGGCCATGGGTTCCCGCTTTCGCGGGAATGACCGTGGTTTTTTTGGAGGGTGGACCGCGTGACGAACGCGCCGGAACCCCTTAACGCCGCCCGGCCATGGACCTGACCGCCACTCCGCCGCTGACCGGCCCGAAACCGCGCAGCGACCGCGCGGAACTGTCGGCGCTCGCGCGGCTGGCGGGGCCTCTCGTCGGCGCGAACCTGCTGCAGATGGCGGTCAGCGCGGTCGATGTGATCTTCGTCGCGCGATTGGGAACGGTCGATCTGGCCGCGGCGACGCTCGGCGTGTTCCTGTTCAACCTCAGCATGTACGCGCTGATCGGGCTGACCAGCGCCGCCGCGCCGATCATCGCCGCCGAACTCGGCGCGCGGGCACATGCGGTCCGCGAGGTGCGGCGCAGCGTGCGGATGGCGTTGTGGGTCGGCGCGGCCGGGGCGGCACCGGTGATCCTGATGCTGGCGCATGGCGAGACATTGCTGCTGCTCGCCGGACAAAATCCGGAGGTCGCACGCCGCGCGGGCACGTTCATGGACATCATCCTGTTCGCCACCATCCCCGGCGTCGCGGCGGGGATCATGCGGACCAGCGCGGCGGCGCTAGGGCGGCCGGGCTGGGCGTTCGTCGTCACGGGCCTCGCATTGTTGACCGGCATTCTCGGCAACTGGCTGCTGGTGTTCGGCAATGCGGGGTTTCCCGCGTTGGGGCTGGAGGGATCGGCGCTGGCCAGCGTCATCAGCATGACGATGATGGCGCTGGCGTATTGGGTGATCCTGACGCGCGACCGGCGGCTGCGGCGCTACCGGCTGTTCGGCCATTGGTGGCGCACCGAATGGTCGCGCTTTCGCGATATCGTGCGGCTCGGCGTGCCGATCATGCTGACGTGGATGTTCGAAGGCGCATTGTTCGGCGGGGCGGCGATCCTGATGGGGCTGATCGGGGTCGATCAGGTCGCGGCGCACGCCGTCGCGCTGAACATTGCCGCGGTCGCGTTCCAGATTCCGTTCGGGGTGGCGCAGGCCGCGACGATCCGCGTCGGCATGGGATACGGCGCGCAGGACCGCGAATGGATCGCGCGCGCGGGTCGCGTCGCTTTGTGGGTCGGGATCGGTTCGATGGTGGTCACCGCGTCGCTGATCTGGGCGATGCCGCGGCTGTTCATCAGCGCCTATATCGACGTCGATGCGCCGGGCAACGCGCGCGTCGTGGCGCTCGCGCTGCAATATCTGCTGGTCGCGGCGATGTTCCAGTTGCTCGATGGCGCGCAGGCGGTCGCGGCGGGGGTGCTGCGCGGCATTCAGGACACGCGCGTGCCGATGCTGGTCGCGCTGTTCGGTTATTGGGTGGTGGGGTTCGGCACGTCGATCCTGCTGGGCTTCGGACTGAAGCTGGAGGGGGTCGGGATATGGCTCGGCCTCGCGGCGGGACTGCTGGCGGTGTCGATCCTGCTGCTGTGGCGCTGGCGCGCGCGCGAACGGCTTGGGCTGATCGCGCGAACGGTCTGACGAAAAGTTCCGCGATAGTACGTTGGCACCCGTTGACGTGGAGTGCCAGCGGTCACATATCCGCCCCGCTGGCACTCGACCGACTCAAGTGCCAAAAAACTGTCACAACCTGTAAAGAGGGCATCAGCAATGAACTTTCGTCCGTTGCACGACCGCGTTCTCGTCCGCCGTATCGAGGCTGAAGAGAAGACCGCGGGTGGGATCATCATCCCCGACACCGCCAAGGAAAAGCCGCAGGAAGGCGAAGTCGTCGCCGCCGGCACCGGCGCCCGCAACGAAGCCGGTGAAGTCCACCCGCTCGAAGTGAAGCCCGGCGACAAGGTGCTGTTCGGCAAATGGTCGGGCACCGAGGTCAAGGTCGATGGCGAAGAGCTGTTGATCATGAAGGAATCGGACATTCTGGGCATCGTCGAGGCCTGATTTAGGTCTAACCTTCCCCTAACTTTCCACATTTGAAAGGGTAGCCACCATGGCAGCCAAGGACGTGAAATTCAGCCGCGATGCGCGTGAACGCATCCTGCGCGGCGTCGACATCCTCGCCGACGCGGTGAAGGTGACGCTGGGTCCGAAGGGCCGCAACGTCGTCATCGACAAGAGCTTCGGCGCACCGCGCATCACCAAGGATGGCGTCACCGTCGCCAAGGAAATCGAACTGAAAGACAAGTTCGAGAACATGGGCGCGCAGATGCTGCGCGAAGTGGCGTCGAAGACCAACGACGTCGCCGGTGACGGCACGACCACCGCGACCGTGCTGGCGCAGGCGATCGTCCGCGAAGGCATGAAATCGGTTGCGGCCGGCATGAACCCGATGGACCTGAAGCGCGGCATCGATCTGGCCGTCGTGAAGGTCGTCGAGGACATCAAGGCGCGCTCGAAGCCGGTGTCCGGCACCAAGGAAATCGCGCAGGTCGGCATCATCTCCGCAAACGGCGACACCGTCGTCGGTGAGAAGATTGCCGAAGCGATGGAAAAGGTCGGCAAGGAAGGCGTGATCACCGTCGAGGAAGCGAAGGGTCTCGAATTCGAGCTCGACGTCGTCGAGGGCATGCAATTCGATCGCGGTTACCTGTCGCCGTACTTCATCACGAACCCGGAAAAGATGTCGGTCGAACTGAACGATCCGTACATCCTGATCCATGAGAAGAAGCTGTCGAACCTGCAGGCGATGCTCCCGATCCTTGAAGCCGTCGTCCAGTCGGGCCGTCCGCTCCTGATCATCGCCGAGGACATCGAGGGCGAGGCGCTCGCCACGCTCGTGGTGAACAAGCTGCGCGGCGGCCTGAAGGTCGCAGCGGTCAAGGCGCCTGGCTTCGGCGATCGACGCAAGGCGATGCTCGAGGACATTGCGATCCTGACCAAGGGCGAGATGATCTCGGAAGACCTGGGCATCAAGCTCGAGACCGTGACGCTCGGCATGCTCGGCACCGCCAAGCGCGTCCAGATCGACAAGGACAACACCACCATCGTCGACGGTGCGGGTGATTCCGACGCGATCAAGGGCCGCACCGAAGCGATCCGCCAGCAGATCGAGAACACCACCAGCGATTACGACCGCGAGAAGCTCCAGGAGCGTCTTGCCAAGCTCGCCGGTGGCGTTGCGGTCATCAAGGTCGGTGGTTCGACCGAGGTCGAGGTGAAGGAGCGCAAGGACCGCGTCGACGATGCGCTGCACGCGACCCGCGCAGCTGTCGAAGAAGGCATCGTCCCTGGTGGCGGCACCGCGCTCCTCTACGCCACGAAGGCGCTCGAGGGCATGAAGGGTGCGAACGACGACCAGACCCGCGGCATCGATATCGTCCGCAAGGCGCTGTACTCGCCGGTTCGCCAGATCGCGGCTAATGCAGGCCATGACGGCGCGGTGATCTCGGGCAAGCTGCTCGAGGGCAACGATCCGTCGATGGGCTTCAACGCGCAGACCGACGTGTACGAGAATCTCGTCACTGCCGGCGTGATCGACCCGACCAAGGTCGTCCGCACCGCACTGCAGGACGCGGCCTCGGTCGCTGGCCTGCTCATCACCACCGAAGCGGCGGTGAGCGAAATGCCGGAAGACAAGCCCGCCATGCCCATGGGCGGCGGCGGCATGGGCGGCATGGGCGGCATGGACTTCTGATTTCGGACCGGGGCAGCGAAAGCTGCCCCGGACACGAAATCAGAACGGCCGGCGGGCAGGCCAAGCCGAACCCGTCCGACGTGCCAGCACCGGCTTTGCCGGTGCTCGTCTTCCGCTCCGATCAATCGAAAGCAAAGGGCTGGGGGCAACCCCGGCCCTTTGTTTGTTGGTTGGCAGCAATACGGAACCCCGCCCGCGACTGAACGCTTGGCGGTTCGCCCGCGCGCGCCTATCTGGCGCGGCCATGGTTGCCCCAATCCTTGCATACGAAGACCTCGGCCTGATCCAGGGATCGGGCTGGCTGTTCCGCCATCTCGACCTGCACGTCCAGCCGCGCGACCGGCTCGCGCTGATCGGGCGTAACGGCGCGGGAAAGACGACGCTGCTGAAACTCATCGCCGGATCGATCGACTGCGACGAGGGGCGGCGGACGATCGTGCCGGGCACGCGCGTCGTGCTGCTGGAACAGGATCCCGATTTGTCTGGCCATGCGACGCTCGCCGACTACGTCATGGCGGGCGACGATGCGCCGGAACGACATGAGGCCGACGCGATCGCGGATCAGCTCGGCATCGACCTGACCCGCGACGCTACATCCGCGTCGGGGGGCGAACGCCGCCGCGCCGCGATCGTGCGCGCGATGGCGCAGAACCCCGACGTGCTGCTGCTCGACGAGCCGACCAACCACCTCGACATCGCGGCGATCGAATGGATCGAGGACTGGCTGGCGCGCTTCAAGGGCGCGTTCGTCGTCATCAGCCACGACCGCACGTTCCTGACGCGGCTGACGCGCCAGACGTTGTGGCTCGATCGCGGAACGATCCGGCGCGCCGAGATCGGCTTCGGCGGGTTCGAGGCGTGGACCGAACAGGTCCACGCCGAGGAACAGCGCGCGGCGGAGAAGCTGGACGCGAAGCTGAAGTTGGAGGAGCATTGGCTGCTGCGCGGCGTCACCGGTCGGCGCAAGCGCAACCAGGGCCGACTGACGAAGCTGCACGAGATGCGTGCACAGCGCGCGGCGATGCTCGGACCGCAAGGGTCGGCGAACCTGAGCGCGGGGAATGACGACGCCAAGTCGAAGGTCGTGATCGACGCCGAGCGCATCTCGAAATCGTTCGGCGAGCGCGAGATCATCCGCGACCTGACGTTGCGGGTAACGCGCGGCGACCGGATCGGAGTCGTCGGGCGCAATGGCGCGGGCAAGACGACGTTGCTGAAATTGCTGACCGGCGAGCTGGAACCCGATACCGGCCGCGTGAAGCGCGCGAAGACGCTCGACGAGATCGTGATCGACCAGCAGCGCAAGCTGATGGCGCCGGAGAAAACCGTGCGCGAGGTGCTGGCCGACGGCGGCGACTGGATCGATGTGCTGGGCACGAAGAAGCACGTCCACGGATACCTGAAGGAGTTTCTGTTCGATCCGAACATGATCGATGCGAAGATCGGGTCGTTGTCGGGCGGCGAGCGATCACGCCTGCTGCTGGCGCGCGAGTTCGCGCGGCCTTCGAACCTGCTGGTGCTCGACGAACCGACCAACGACCTCGACCTCGAGACGCTGGACCTGCTGCAGGAGGTGATCGCGGACTATGACGGGACCGTGTTGATCGTCAGCCACGACCGCGACTTCCTTGATCGCACGGTGACGGTGACATTGGGACTGGACGGGACCGGTCATGTCGACGTCGTGGCAGGCGGGTACGAGGATTGGGAGCGTCAGCGCAAGCCGCGAACGGAAGCTAAAAAGGCCGCCGCTAAGTCGGCTGCAGCACCGGCTATCGCCGCGGTGCGAACGAAGCTGACGTACAAGGATCAGCGCGATTACGATCAACTACCGATACGGATCGACGCGCTGGATCGTAAGATCGCTAAGGATGAAGCGGCGCTTGCCGACCCGGACCTTTACGTACGCGATCCCGGCGCGTTCGACCGGCTGATGAAAGGTATCGCGGTGGCGCGCGATGAGAAGGAGGCGGCGGAAATGCGCTGGCTCGAACTGGCGGAGCAGGTGGAAACACTCGGCTGAACTTCAGCGAAAGTCGATCCGGTCCATGTCGCGCAGCATCTCGAGCAACTCGTGCGTGCGGTCGAGCGCATCGGATGGCGTGGCCAGCAGCAGAGGACGCCGGTCGAACAGGCGTTTCAGAAATGCGATCATCGGCTGTCTCCCATGATTGGTTCAAGCTGCGACGCCGATGACCGGAATAAACCGTTATCCTTAATGAAATACGAAAATTACGTAATTCATGATGACGACTGTACGGCGGGGGTCACCCCGAGCTCGCAAGTCAGCTCGCTTGTGCGAGTGCGACGTACCGTTTTATATGATGGTCCGCCGCGCCGAACTGTTGTTCGATCACGGTCGCGCGTTTGAAATAGTGGCCGACCGCCAGTTCGTCGGTCATGCCCATCGCGCCATGCAGTTGCACCGCATTCTGTCCGACGAAGCGGATGCCGTCGGATACGGTCGCCTTCGCCGCTGCGATTGCGCGGGTGCGTGTGGTGGCGTCGACGTTGAGGTTGAGCGTCGCCAGATATGCCGCGGATGTGGCTTGCTCGACCGCCATAAACATATCGACCATGCGGTGCTGGAGCGCCTGGAAGCTGGATAACGGCTGACCGAACTGCTTGCGCTCCTTGGTGTAGGCGACCGTGTCGGCGAGCATCCGTTTCATCACCCCCGCCGCCTCTGCGCACAGCGCGGCGATCGCCTCATCGCGGACCTGCTCGAGCAGCGGCAGCGCGCCGCCGTCATCACCGAGCAGGACGGCGCGAACGTTGTGGAGGGTCACATCGGCCGCCGGACGATCGTCGATCAGGCGATAGTCGTGGCGCGTCAGCCCAGTCGCGTCGCGGTCGGCGAGAAAGAGCGACAGCCCGTCGGCAGTGCGCGCGGTGATCAGCAAATGGTCTGCGGCAGGCGCGCCGACGATCACCGCCTTCGTGCCGTTCAATACCCACCCATTACCGTCCGCTGCGGCGGTCGTCGTGACGGCTTCGAGCGCATGACGGCCCCCGGCCTCGAACGCGGCCAGCGCGACCGTTGCTTCGCCATTCACGATCTTCGCCAGCAGCGACGCGGCACGTTCGCCCGGCAAGCGTTTCAGCAGCCCGCCCGCGATCACGACGGTTTCCAGATACGGCGCGGTCACCAACGCCTCGCCCAGCGCCTCCATCACGATCATCGTCTCGACCGCGCCGCCGCCGAACCCGCCAGCGGATTCGGGCAGCGCCGCGCCGAGGATGCCGAGCCGGACAGCAAAATCGCGCCACATCGCCACATCGTCGCGCTTCCGTTTCGGGTCGAACGGATGGTCCGCGAGATAGCGTGTCACGCTGTCGCGCAGCATGGCCTGTTCGTCGCTCAGGCTGAAATCCATCGCCGCTCTCCCCGCCCGGTTAAGCCGGGTCGCTTAAACGGCTATGCGAGCGGACCCGGCCTCGCGCAAGTCAGTCCGCCGCGATTGGTGCGCCCGACGGGGAGGGGCGGCGACAGACCCAGACCAGCGGAATCAGTGCAACGCACAGCCATGCCGAGAGCCGGAACAGATCGGTCGAGGCGAGCAGATATGCCTGCCCCACCATCTGCCGCGTGATCGCCCCCGCCGCCTGCGTCGCGGTCAGCCCGAACGACTGGAGCGTGTCGGCCGCCATCTGATATGGCGCGCCCGATCCGACCGCCTCGGCCAGCCGCGACTGGTGGATCGCCTCGCGCCGGTCCCAGCCGGTGGTGATCAGCGACGCGGCGAACGATCCCGCGGTGATCCGCGCGAAATTGGCGATGCCGGTCGCCGACGGCAGGCGTTCGGGCGGGATTCGATCGAGCGAGATCGTGAGCATGGCGAGGAAAAAGGTGCTCATCGCGATGCTCTGCACCAGCATCGGCCACAGGAAATCGGTGAAGCTGGCGGTGGTCGTCAAATTCGATCGCATCCAGTAGCTCGTCGCAAAGCTGACGAAGGCGACGGTCGCCAGGATGCGGGCGTCGATCCGCCCGGACAGCCGCGCGACCAGCGGCGTCAGCGCAACCGCCAGGATGCCGCTGGGCATCGCGACCAGCCCGGCCCATGTCGCATTGTAGCCAAGCTGCGTCTGCAGCCACAACGGCAGCAGCAGGATGTTGGCGAAAAACACCGCGTAACCGAGGCAGAAGGCGAGGTTGCCGATCAGGAAATTTCGCTGTTTGAAAAGGGTCAGATCGACGATCGGATGCGCATCGGTCAGCTCCCAGATCAGCCAAGCGACGCACCCGATCGCGGCGATCACCGCCAGTGCGACCATCGCGGGGTTAGCGAACCAGTCGGCGTTCTTGCCGAGGTCTAGCATGATCTGCAGCGCCCCGACCCACAGGATCAGCAGCCCCAGCCCAACGGTATCGATCGGCAGCTTCGCGGTCGGCGTTTCGCGGCTGCGCAGATTGGTCCAGCAGATCAGCGCGGCGAAGATGCCGAACGGCACATTGATCAGGAAAATCCAGCTCCAGTGATAATTGTCGGAGATCACGCCGCCCAGCACCGGCCCCATGATCGGTCCGACCAGCGTGGTCATCGACCAGATGCCGATCGCGGTCGATCGTTTGGCCACCGGAAAGACCGAGATCAGCAGCGCCTGGCTGCCCGGCATCATCGGCCCCGCGACCGCGCCTTGCAGGATGCGGAAGGCGATCAGCGAAGGGAGGTTCCACGCGATGCCGCACAGGAACGATGCGATCGTGAACAGCATCAGCGAGGTGCAGAAGACGCGCACCACGCCGAACCGTCGCATCAGCCAGCCGGTCAGCGGCACGGAGATTCCATTGGCGACCGCGAAGGCGGTGATGATCCAGGTCGAATTGTCCGACGACACGCCCAGATTGCCGGCGATCGTCGGCAGCGACACGTTCGCGATCGTCGTATCGAGCACCATCATGAACGTGCCGAGCGCGAGCGCGAACGCGACGAGCGCGAGGCGGGCGCCGGTCAGCGGGCCGGTGCCCGATGCTCCATTGGACGCTGGAACAGCGGCGGACGCCACTTAGCGGTTCGCTGCGATGATCTGGCGGATGCGGGCTTCGACTTCGGGGTCCGACGTATCGGTGTTTCCACGGTATGGCGTCGTCGCCGGGCTGGCGAGGCGTGGGCCGGACCGGGTCGACGTGTCCACGGTCGCTGCAACCGACAGGCCGACGCGCAATGGGTTGGCCATCAGCTCCTGCGGATCGAGCGCGATGCGGACGGGGACGCGCTGGACGATCTTGATCCAGTTGCCGCTGGCGTTCTGCGGCGGGAGCAATGCGAAGGCGTTGCCGCTGCCCGCCGCCAGGCCGACGACGCGGCCGTGATAGACCACGTCGTCGCCGTACATGTCGGCCACCACGGTCGCGGGCTGGCCGATGCGGACGTCCTTCAACTGCGTCTCGCGGAAATTCGCGTCGACCCACAGGCGCGTCATCGGGACGATCGCCATGAGTGGGGCGCCTGCCGCGATCTGTTGGCCGACCTGCACCGTGCGCTGCGCGATCACGCCATCGATCGGGGCGGTGACGTGCATGTGGCTGCGCGCGATCGCGGCGCGGCGATAGGCGGCGATCGCGGTCATCACCGCGGGGTTGGTGGAGACGCTGGTGCCCGAGACGGTGCTGCGGGTCTGCGCCTGCTGGCTTTCGGCGAGGCGCAGCGCGGCGCGTGCGACGGTGACCTGATCGGCGGCGTGCGCGAGTTCCTCGCCCGACACCGCGCCCTCGGCCGCAGCGCCGCGGCGGCGGGTGTAGTCGGCCTGCGCGGCGGCCAATTGCGCGCGCGCCTGCCCCAGCGCTGCGCCGCTTTCGTTGACGCGGGAGAAGTCGGCGCGCGTGCTGCGGACGGCGCGCGCCAGGTCAGCTTCGGCCGCAGCCAGGTTCACGTCGGCGGTCAGCGGATCGAGATCGATCAGCGGCTGGCCCGCCGTCACGCTCTGCGTATTGTCGGCGTGGAGCCGCAGTACGTTGCCGGGATCACGCGCGGTGATCGCGACGACATCGCCCGCGACATAAGCGTCGTCGGTTTCCTCCTGCGGCGCGGCGAGCAGGAAATGGAACACCGCCCAGACTATCGCGCCGATCAGCACCACGACGCCGAGGATCAGCAAGAGGCGCTTGCGGAGTGCAGGATTGCCGCGCTGCTGGCCCGGTGCAGCGGTTCGCGCGGTCATGTCGCGATCCTTGACCGTCATATCGTTCATGGCGTGAGGTTCCGGGAGGGATCGAAGCCGCCGCCGAGCGCGACCGCGAGGGCAGCGCGGCGCGACAGCGCGTCGGTGGCGAGGTTGGCGGCGGCCTGTTCGGCCTCCAGCTGGCGCACGTCGTTGTCGATCCCGGCGAGCCGCGAATCGAGTCCGCTGGAGACGCGCACCGCGTTGAGGCGCGCGGTTTCGGCGTAGCCGCGTACGACGTCTGCCTGCCGCGCGCGTTCGGCGTCTGTCGCGCCGATCTGAGCGACGGCATCTGCGGCTTCACGCACTGCGCCCACCACGATGCGGTTATAGTCGGCGATGGCGAGGTCGAGCGCGGCGTCCGCCCCCGCAAGGTCGGCCTTCAACCGCCCGCCGTCGAAGATCGGCAGATGGATCGCCGCGCCGGAACCGGCGGTACCGGCGTTGATGTCGAACAGATTTTGCAGGCCTACCGCCTGCAACCCCACGAGCGCGGTCAGGTTGATGTTGGGATAGAAAGCCCGCCGCGCGACCTGCCGTCCCGCCGCTGCCGCAGCGATCCGCGCCTGCGCCGCGGCGATATCGGCGCGGCGTGAGAGCAGGTCGGCGGGGATCGTGGCGGGCAGCGCCAGCGCGGGTGCAGCGCTCAGATCGGTCGCGCCGATCGTCGCGGGATAGTCCGCACCGCGCCCGGCAAGCGCGGCGAGCGCATTGGCCGCGAGCGACCTTGCGGCCTCAGCGCGCACCAGGGCGACGCGCGCCTGCGCCACCAATGTGCCCGCCGCCTGCACATCCAGCTTGCTGGCCAGCCGGTTGCGCAGGCGCACATCGACCAGCCGCGCGGAGCGCTGGCGCGTGGCGATCGTACGCGTGGCGATCGCGCCTTGGCGTTCGGCGCGCGCGAGTTCGGCATAGGTCTGGACGACCGACCCGGCGAGCATCAGCCGCGCCGCCGCCGCATCCAGCCGCGCCGCATCGACCGATGCCCGCGCGCCCTCGATCGCGGCCTTCTGCCGCCCGAACAGGTCGAGGTTCCAGTTGAGTCCGGCCTGGAGATTGCCCTGCGACCGGACCGTGCCGCGGAACGGCGGCGGGATGGTCGATTCGCCGCTCAGGCGCGAAATCTGCGCATTACCGTCGAACGCGACCTGCGGCGCATCTTCCGAATCGCGCGCGGCCAGCGTCGCCTGCGCCTGACGCACGCGCGCCAATGCGGCGTCGAGCGTCGGGCTGCCGGACAGCGCGTCCGCGACGATGCGGTCGAGTTGCGGATCGCCGAACGCGCGCCACCAGGTCGCATCGATCGCGGGGGCGGGGGGACCGTTCAGCCCGAGATCGGCCGGCGCGCGCGGCGTCACCGCGGGGCGCGTGTCGGGCGGTGTGCAGCCGGCGACCAGCAGCACGGCGATGAACGGTGCGAGACGGCGCATCAGGTCTTCGCCTCCAGCGAGGTGCGGAGTTTGTGCAAGGTGACGAGCAACGCCTTCACCTCATCCTCGCTCCAGTCGGCGAGCCACTCGTTCCAGCATTCGATCACCTGCCGCCGCGCATGCATCGCCACCTCGAGCCCGGCCTCGGTCAGCGACAGTTTGACCAGCCGCCGGTCGCCGTCGCCGCGGGTCCGCTGAACCCAGCCGCGCGCCTCCATCGTGTCGATCAGCCGCGTCATCGCGCCCTTGTCGTGCGCCAGGCTGCGCGCGAGCGCCGCGCCGGTGTCGCCGAACCCGAAGTGGATCGACACCAGCGCCATCCATTGCGTAGCAGTCAGGCCCTCTTCGGCGAAGACGCGGTCGATCCCGGCGATGCTGAGTTGATTGATGACGCGGACGAGATACCCCGGTGACGTGTCGGGAAAGAAGTTGGACTCGTCGAAATGCGCCATGTCGTTGCCTTGGCAACCATTCTGCGGGCCGTCAAGTTTATGTGTCTGAACGTTGCCCGCTTTACGCCGTGTGCGTTGACGCTAAGCTGCGCGCCAATTGTTTCAGGAGTATTCCCCCTTGCGTGTGCTGACCCTCTCCGGCGCGGCCGTGATCGCGCTGGCCGCTCCTGCGTTCGCGCAAGTCCCCGCGCCAAAGCCCGCGCCGGTCGCCGATCTCGTCCGCGCGGTGGACATTCCATATGAGCAATTCACGCTGAAGAATGGCTTGCGCGTGGTCGTCCATACCGACCGGAAGGCGCCGGTGGTTGGGCTCAGCATATGGTACGATGTCGGATCAAAGCACGAACCGAAGGGCAAGACCGGCTTCGCGCACCTATTCGAACATCTGATGTTCAACGGCAGCGAGAATGCGCCGGGCGATTTCTTCGAACCGCTGAAACAGGTCGGCGCGACCGATTTGAACGGCACGACATATTTCGATCGCACCAACTATTTCGAGACCGTGCCGACCGCGGCGCTGGACCGGGCGCTTTTCCTGGAAAGCGACCGGATGGGGTATCTGACCGGCGCGATCACGCAGGGCGTGCTGGATGAGCAGCGCGGCGTCGTCCAGAACGAGAAGCGCGAAGGGGACAATCAGCCGTACGGGCTGATCGAATACAAGTTGATCGAAGGGCTGTTCCCGGCCGGCCATCCATATGGCCACACCACGATCGGTTCGATGGCGGATCTGGATGCGGCGAGCCTGGGCGACGTGAAATCGTGGTTCAAGGATCATTACGGGCCGAACAATGCCGTGCTGGTGCTGGCGGGCGATATCGACGTTCCGACCGCGAAGCGACTGACCGAGAAGTATTTCGGCGCGATCCCGGCGGGGCCGAAAAGCGTGCGGCCGACCGTATCGGTGCCGACGCTGGCTGCGCCAAAATCCGAGGTGATGAAGGACCGCGTCGCCGCGCCGCTGATCGTCAAAAGTTGGGCGGTGCCGGGGCTGAACGACAGGGATGCGGTGCCGCTGGACGTCGCGGCGTCCGTGCTGGGCGGCCTCGCCAGTTCACGGCTCGACAATATCCTGGTCAAGCGCGAGAAACTGGCGGTGCAGGTGGGGGCCAGCAATAGCGACTATGCGCAGGTCGGGACATTCGACGTGCAGGCGGTGGTTCGGCCCGGCGTCGATCCCGCACTGGTGGCGAAGCGGCTGGATGCGATCATCGCCGATTTCGTGAAGACCGGGCCGACCGCGGACGAGGTCGCGCGGGTCGTCACCTCCAATGTGTCGCGGCGCATCGGCGGGCTGGAATCGGTCGGCGGATCGAACGGCAAGGCGGTCGCGCTGGCCGAGGGCGCGCTGTATTCGGACGATCCGGGCTTCTACAAGAAGCGGTTGGCGCTCCTCGCCGCGCAAACGCCCGCGACCGTGAAGGCGGCGATGGGGAAGTGGCTGACGCGACCCGCCTATACCCTGACGGTCGTGCAGGGTGAGCGCGACAAGTACGACGAGGCGATCGCACCGCCGCCCGCCAAGGTGGTCGAAGCGCCGCCCGCGCCGGTGAAGGGCACGCGCGGCGCGATGCCGGGCGTCGGCGAGGTCGCGGGGCTGACCTTCCCGAAGGTCGAGCGGACGAAATTGTCGAACGGCGTCGAGCTGATCTATGCGCAGCGCACGACGGTGCCCATCACGCAGGGGGTGCTGAGCTTCGATGCGGGCGTGGCGGCGGACGTGGCCGACACGCTCGGGACCGAGCAACTGACGCGGGCGATGATCGACGAGGGGACGGCGAAGCTCGATTCGATCCAGCTGGCGGAGGCGAAGGAGCGGCTGGGGCTCGACATCTCCACGGGATCGACGCCCGATCGCACGACGCTCAGCTTCCGCAGCCCCAGCGCCAATCTGACGCCGTCGCTGGCGATCTTCGCCGACATCGCGCGCAACCCGGCATTCCCGGAAAGCGAGCTGGCGCGGGTCAAGAACCAGCAACTGACGCAGATCGCGCAGGAGATGACCAGTCCCGAGGGCCTGGCGCAGCGCGTGCTGCCGCCGATCCTGTACGGTGCGGGCAATCCCTATGCGAAATCGCGCGGCAGCGGCGATGCGGCGGCGGTCGAGCGGCTGACGCGCGCCGATCTGGTCGCGTTCCAGCAGGCATGGCTGCGGCCCGACAAGGCGAAGGTGTTCGTCGTCAGCGATCGTCCGCTGGCCGAGGTGAAGGCGGCGCTCGACACGGCGTTTGCGGGCTGGACCGCGAGCGGTGCGGCGGGGACGAAGGTGTTCCGCACCGATCGCAGCCTGCCCGCGCCGCGGATATTGCTGATCGACCGGCCGGATTCGCCGCAGTCGCTCGTGTCGGGGGGACTGCGCACGGGGCTGGTCGGGACCGATGAACTGCTGCCGCAGATCACGGTCAACGATGCGCTGGGCGGCGATTTCCTCGGGCGGATCAACATGGACCTGCGCGAGACGAAACATTGGTCGTACGGCGCCTATGGCAGCTTCTATCGCAACGCCTTCGGCGCGCCCTATGTCATCAACGCGCCGGTGCAGGCCGACAAGACCGGCGCGTCGATCGCCGCGATCCGGCAGGACGTGAAGGATTTCGTGACGGCGAAGCCGCTGACGCAAGCCGAGTTCGACCGCACGATCACGGGCGCGACTCGGTCGCTGTCGGGGGATTTCGAAACCTCGGGCGACGTGCTGGGCGCGATGCAGCGCAACGACCTGTACCAGCGCGCGGACGATTATTATGCGACGATCACGCAGAAATACCGTGCGCTGACCCGCGATCAGCTTGACGCTGCGGCACGCGCGACTTTTGCGCCGGATCGGTTTGTGTGGGTGGTCGTTGGCGATGCGAAGACCGTCCGGCCGCAGCTTGACAGCATTGGCCTGCCGGTCGAGGTCATGCCGGCAGCGTCCGTGGCGGACGCGAGATAGGAGAGATCGATGTCCGTTGATGGCACCTACGACGTGATCGTGAAATCGCCGCTGGGCGACCAGAAATCGACGCTGACCGTGAAAAGCGACGGCGCGACCTTCACCGGCACCAATTCGGGCGCGATGGGGTCCAACGACGTGTCCGGCACCGTCGACGGCGATACGCTGGCGTGGAAGCAGGAAATGACCGTGCCGATGCCGATGACGCTCGACATGACCGCCACGGTCGATGGCGATACGGTGACGGGCACCGTGGGCGCGGGGGCGTTCGGGAGTTTTCCGATGTTGGGCACGAGAACCGCGTAGCCCGGCTACGCGGGCGGTCCGCGCAGCGGACGTGCCCGACCGGCCAGCGCCGCACGGCGGCGACTGACGACACGGGGCTTTGCCCCGTGTCGATCCGGGCTACCGCCGCAACCGGGTCACATGCCCCATCTTGCGGCCCGCGCGCGCCTCGCGCTTCCCATACAGGTGCAGATGCGCGCCGGGTTCGGCCAGTACGTCGGGCCAGCGTTCCCAATCGTCGCCGATCAGATTCTCCATCTCGACCTGCGCCGCGGTCAGCGCGGTGTCCCCCAGCGGAAGCCCGCAGATCGCGCGGATGTGGTTTTCGAATTGCGAGGTGACCGCGCCCTCGATCGTCCAATGCCCCGAATTATGTACCCGCGGCGCCATTTCGTTGAACACCGGACCGTCGGGCGTGGCGAAGAACTCGCACGTCAGCACCCCGACATGCCCGAGCGCATCGGCGATCCGCCCGGTCAGTGCCGCCGCCTGCGTCCAATGCTGCGCGATCTCGGCCGGAGCGGGCAGCGTGGAGCGCGACAGGATCGCGTCGTGGTGCTCGTTCCACGGCGGCGGGTAACTGACCATCCGGCCGTCGACGTCGCGAACGAGGACGATGGAAAATTCGTGCGTGAAATCGACGAACGCCTCCAGCACCGCGGGGCCTTGGATCGCGTCCCACGCGGCGTCGGCGTCGTCTGGCGCTTGGAGGCGCACCTGGCCCTTGCCGTCATAGCCCATCCGCGTCGTCTTCAGGACCGCTGGCGTGCCGACGCTCGCAATCGCGTCGTCGAGTTCTTGACGTGTCGCCACCGCGGCCCAGCGTGCGGGGGTGCCGCCGACCTGTTCGACGAAGCGCTTTTCCCCAACGCGTTCCTGCGCAATCTTCAGACTGGCGGGGGAGGGATGGACCGGCACGCGTGCGGCGAGCCATTCGACCGGCGCGACGTCGATATTCTCGAATTCGTACGTCACCACGTCGCACTGAGCGGCGAAATCGGCGAGCACGATGCGGTTGTGATAATCCGCGCGGGTTAGCGACGACGCGGTCTGCGCCGCCACGCTTTCACTGTCGGGCGCGAGGACGTGGGTGCGATACCCAAGTTGCGCCGCGGCCGACGCGAGCATCCGCCCGAGCTGCCCCCCGCCGAGGATGCCGATCGTGCTGCCGGGGGGGAGGGGAGTCATTCAGGCGTTTCGGCCACGCCGTCCGTCTGCGCCGCGCGCCACGCTTTCAGCCGTTCGGTCAGCGCACCGTCCGACAGCGCGAGGATCGCGGCGGCGAGCAGTCCGGCGTTGATCGCGCCTGCCTTACCGATGGCGAGCGTGCCGACGGGGATGCCGCCCGGCATCTGGACGATCGACAGCAGGCTATCCATGCCCTTCAGCGCCTTCGATTCGACCGGCACGCCCAGCACTGGCAGATGCGTCATCGCCGCCGCCATCCCCGGCAGATGCGCCGCGCCGCCCGCACCCGCGATAATGACCTTCAGCCCGCGATCCGCCGCGCCGGTCGCATAATCGTACAGCCGCTGCGGAGTCCGATGTGCGGACACGACCTTCGCCTCATGCGCGACGCCGAGCGCGTCGAGCGTCGCCGCGGCGTGCCGCATCGTGTCCCAATCGGACTGTGACCCCATGATGATGCCGACGTGCGCCATTTCCGGCGGTTAGCGAGCGCAAGGGCGGGAGGCAACTGCGGTTGCGCGGGGCGCGCCGCCGCGCCACACGCGGCAGCGCATTGGTCGATCGGGGGAGGCGGCGGGGTGAGCGGGTTCGATCTGGTGTTTGCGTTCGTCAGCCTGTTGCTGGGGCTGGCGATAACCGAGGTATTAAGCGGCTTTTCGCGCACGCTCGCCTATCGCCGTAACGCCCGCGACGAGGCGCGGCCCGGCTGGCTGACCCCGCTTCTCGGCCTGTTCGTCGTGCTCGACCTGACCAGCTTCTGGCTGCTTGCGTTCGATTTCCGCAACCAGTTGCAGGCCAATTTCCTGACCTTGTTCGGAATCCTGACGATCTGCGGCACTTATTATATGGTCGCGACATTGGTCTTTCCGGCGGAGCCCGGCGAGTGGCGCGATCTCGACGATTTCTACGATCGCCAGCACCGGCTGGTGATCGGCGGCGTGCTGGCCGCCAATCTGATGCAGATCGCAGGGCAGATCGCGGTCGAGAATCTGATCCCCGACCCGGTCGATTCCGCGCCGATGAGCGACGCTGCGGCTATCCTCGCGGGAGTATCCGGAATCGGCATCCTGGCGCTGCTGATCGCATTGTTGTTCATCGCGCGGCGGCGGTTGAACATCGCGATGCTGATGACGGCCAACCTCCTGCTTCTGATCAGCAGCAGCGCCGACGTCCTGCTCTGAGCGCCTATCGTTCGTTCAGATAATAGCGATCGGTCGCATTCAACGCGTCGTCGAGTTCGTACACGATCGGCTGCCCGGTCGGGATTTCCAACGACGTGATCTCGTCGTCCGGAATGTTCGACAGATGCTTCACCAGCGCGCGGAGCGAATTGCCGTGGGCGCTGATCAGGACGCGCTGACCATCCTGCAGCGCGGGCGCGATGCGATCGTTCCAATAAGGCAGGACGCGCGCGATCGTGTCCTTCAGGCTTTCGGTCTGCGGGATGGCGATCCCGGCATAGCGGCGGTCGTTCGACAGGTCGAAATCGCTGCCCGTTTCCATCGCGGGGGGCGGGATGTCGAAGCTGCGACGCCAGACATGGACCTGCTCGTCGCCATGCTTCGCCGCGGTTTCGGCTTTGTCGAGCCCGGTCAGCCCGCCATAATGCCGCTCGTTCAATCGCCAATGCTTTTCGGTCGGCAGCCACAGCCGCCCCATCGCCTCCAGTGCCAGATTGAGCGTCTTGATCGCGCGCGTCTGGAGACTGGTGAAGGTCAGGTCGAAATCGAGGCCCTTCGCCGCCATCAACTCCCCCGCCGCCTTCGCCTCGGCCACGCCCTTTTCGGTCACGTCGACGTCCCACCAGCCGGTGAAGCGGTTTTCGAGGTTCCACGACGACTGGCCGTGGCGGATCAGGACGAGGGTTGGCATTCAATTTCCTTCGAGGTCGAACGACATGAACTGGTTGAAATCGGTCGCGACATAGTCGCCGAACGGCGGGCACGCGACGAAGCCGTGATTGCGATACAGCGCAAGCGCGGGTTCGAACGGTGCGCCAGAGCCGGTTTCGAGGCTCAGGCGGCGAAGTCCGCTTCGCTTGGCGGTCACGACAATATGCGCCAGCATCGTGCGGGCATGGCCCTCGCCGAGCCGGGCGGGGATCGTGCGCATCGACTTGATCTCGCCAAGTTCGGCATCGTGCCGCCGCAGCGCGCCCATCGCGACGAGCGCCTCGCCATCCCACAAGGTGAAGAACGTCACGTCCGCCGCCTGCAACCCCGACAGATCGAGGAAATGGCATTTGTCGACCGGCGAATTCGCGAGCATCCCGTCGGCATGGAGCGTGAGCAGCGCAACGACCTGCGGATCGTCGAAGATGCCCTCGCGCATCTCCATCAGATGACGTCCATCATCCCGTCGAGCGTTTCGAGACACGCGACCGCCAGCTTCGCCGATCGCTCGCCCGACCAGCCATGTTCGGCGTCGGGGTTGGGATCGTGGTCCTTGAACGGCATCTCCAGCGTCACCGACACCGCGCCGAAGCGTTCGGCAAGCTGGTTGGTCGACATCGACAGGTTCGCGCGGCCAGGGGCGGATTTCTGATAGCCCTTCTCGGTCTGGAAATCGGGCGTACGCTCGGCAAGGCGGCGGCCGAACTCATAGAATTTCTCGCCGTGCACGTCGGTCCACGACGGGACGCCCTCGAACCCGGCGATGAAGTTCGCCGCGATCGCCTCGTCGCCGTGGACGTCGATCGCGAAATCGACCCCGGTTTCGTCCATCGCGGCCAGCACGCACTTCACCTCGGGGCTGCGTTCGTCGCTCGGCGAATGCCATTCGCGGTTGAGGTTCACGCCCGCGGCGTTGGTGCGCAAATGCCCGCGGCGCGTGCCGTCGGGGTTCATGTTGGGAACGATGTGAACCGTCGCCTTCGCCAGCAATCCTGCCGCCGCGTCGCTGGTCAGCCAGTCGAGTGCGCCATCCATCCAATATTCGGCCATCGATTCGCCGGGATGCTGGCGCGCGTAGAGCCACACCTGCTTCTTGCCGCTGCCGATACGCAGGTAATCGATCGGCTGACCGTCCAGACTGAGGCCCAGCTCGCGGTGTTCGACGCCCGGCTTCAGCGCCGTGCGCGCGATCAGATCGGCGTGCATCTCCATCGTGTACGGCGCGAAATAGGCGAACCACACCAGGTCGCTGTCGCCCGGCCAGTCGAACTCCAGCACCTCGCCTTCGTATCGCGTCTCGATCATCCGCCACGCCTGCCGATCGGTCGAGGCGCGCGCCTTGTAGCCGGGCCAGCCAAGCGGATAGGCCGATTTGCCCGCGTTCAGGATGCGGAAGGTCAGCCTACGCCCCGCCGCGCCCGCGACGCGGAAATAGAACCATTGGTAGAAATCGCTCTGGTGATCGGGGACGATCTCCAGGTTCACGATGTCGCCGTCGATGCCGATGACGCGGATGTTGCCGCCGTCGAAAGCGGCGTTGATCGATAGGGTCATTTCACCTCAATAGTGCGCCCGGACTCGCCGGGGAAGTCCGCGAACAAGGCCGCCGCCAGCCGCGCCGCGACCGAATCGGGATCGGCGTCGGGCGCGCCGGCGTCGGTCAGCGAGCGCGCTTCGCCCTCCCATTTCGCGTCCGCGCCCTGCCGGATTCGGACCGACAGGTTCGTCGCGATCCCGTCGCGTCCGCGGCTGCTGCCCAGCGGAAAGCCGATCCCGCCGCCCAGCCCAACGCCGCCACCGCCGCGTCCACCGCTGAAGCCCCCGCCGCCAAGGCCGATCGTCACCGGTGAACGGCGCGGGGCGAGCGGTTGGAGCGAGCGGGTGTAACCCACCGTCGCGGTGAATTGCGGCGTCGCGCCTGCAGGGGCAGGCGTGTAGCCGAGCCGCGCCAGTTCGCGCTCGACCGCCGCGGCATAGCTGCGGAAGGCGACGCCCTCCTCGTTCGGCGGGGCCTCGACCCGGATCGTGCCGCGCGCCGCCATCGGATCATAGTGGAAGCGCGTCGCCTGCACCGGAAAGCGCGACGGGCCGGTGGCGCACGCCGACAGCGCCGCCGCCAGCAATCCGATCGATAGTACCTTACGCATCACCCGCAACCTCTTCGCTGTTCACGTGACCGAACGCACCGCGTGCGCGCCGGGTCCGGCTTGACTTGGAACCGCCCTGACACTAACCGCCGCGTCTTTCCAGATCACCTGAAACACGAAGAAGCGAATCCCCTCATGAAGATCCGCAACAGCCTCAAGTCGCTCAAGGACCGGCATCGCGACAACCGCGTGATCCGCCGTCGCGGTCGCACCTACGTCATCAACAAGACGAATCGCCGGTTCAAGGCGCGCCAGGGCTGATTGTTATGGGCGGCACCGGCCCGCTCCCCCTCCCGACCACCCATTCAGGATATTCTGTGGGCGGTCGGGAGGGGGAGCGGGCCGGTGCCGCGACCAAGACAATTGCTTCGGCCGCTGTCGTTTTCGACATCGGCAACGTCCTCTACGATTGGGATCCGCGGATCCTGTACGAGCGCCTCATCCCCGATGGTGAGGCGCTCGACGCGTTCCTGCGCGACGTTTGCACGCGCGAATGGCATTTCCAGCATGATTTGGGACGGCCCTTTGCGGAGACATCGGCCGAGCTGAGCGCCGAATATCCCGAACACGCCGACCTCATCGCCGCCTGGGGTCCATGTTTCTCGGAACAGATACCGGGACCGATGCCGGGGATGCCCGCGCTGGTCGACGAACTGCACGCGAGCGGCGTGCCGCTGTACGCGATCACCAATTTCTCGGGCGAGTTCTTCGCCCCGTTCCGCGCGCAGGAAGCGGCGTTCTTCGGTCGCTTCCGCGACATCGTGGTGTCGGGCGACGAACAGGTGGTGAAACCCGACCCCGCCATCTACCGCCTTGCGCTGGAGCGCTTCGGGCTGGAGCCGCGGCAGGCGGTGTTCGTCGACGACCGGCAGGAGAATGTCGACGGTGCGGATGCGGTGGGGATGACCGGTATACGCTTTGTCGATGCCGCGACGTTGCGTGCGCGCTTTGTTGAATTGGGACTGCTTGAGTAGCGTTGGCGGATCGTGTACACGGTGTCCACAAGGAGCCGTCCCATGGAATTGTCCGTCCGCGAGGCCCGTGCGCAATTCGCCACCGCGCTAGCCGCCGCCGAACGCGGCGAACGCGTGACCATCACCAAGAATGGCAAGCCGGTTGCTGAGATCGGTCCGCCGCAGGTGCGCAAAGGCGGGATCGACTGGACGAAGGCCGCGCAAACGCGCGCCCGCCTTGGGATCAAGCCGCCTGCCTATCCGCTTGACGAAGAATGGCGTCGCGCGTTCGACGACCCGGCGTTTTCCCGCGAGGCGCTGGGGCTCGATGACGATTGGGAGCCGTATCGCGGGTGAGGTTGCTGCTCGACACCCATATTGCGGTCTGGCTGGCGACGGATGAGCTTTTGCTAACGGCCCGCGAACGCGCGCTGTTTGTCGATCCGTCGGTCGACCTTGTTCTTTCGGTGATTTCGATCTGGGAAGTTCGGACAAAGGCGATGGCGGAGGCGCGGCGGGGACGCACCGACCTGGCGATCGGGCCCGTCGCGCTAACCGCCTTTTACGAGGCGCAGAATGTCGAAATCGCGTCTTTGCACCCGCTGGACTGCACGACAGTTCTGGAAGCGCCATTGGTCCACAACGATCCTTTCGACGAGATGCTGCTAGTCCATGCGCAGCGGCTGCGCGCCCGGCTGGTTACGCGTGACGACAAGCTATTCAGTCACCCGCTCGCGTATCAGCCGTAACCCTTCAACTCGTCGCCGACGATGCGCACCACATGCAGGACGTTGGTCGAACCCGGCGTCTTGAACGGCACGCCCGCCATGATGACCACGCGGTCGCCCGCTTCGACGATGCGGTGGCGCAGCGCCATGCGTTTGGCCTTCGCGACCATGTCCTCGAACGAATCGACGTCGCGCGTAT
Source organism: Sphingomonas sp. SUN019 (assembly GCF_024758705.1). Lineage (NCBI taxonomy): Bacteria > Pseudomonadati > Pseudomonadota > Alphaproteobacteria > Sphingomonadales > Sphingomonadaceae > Sphingomonas > Sphingomonas sp. SUN019. Next base: position 2,961,569 of record NZ_CP096971.1, read on the forward strand.
GGACCGCGTGCGTGCCCCACAGGATGCCAAGGCGGCGCGCTGTGTCGATCTTCGGCGTCAGCACCAGCAGCGGCACCGACGGGCGTTCGCGCGCGATGCGGCGCGCGGTGGAGCCGCTGGTGGTGAAGCAGATGATCGCCTTTGCCGACACGGTCGCGGCGATGTTCTTCGCGGCTTCGGCCAGCGCGTCGGCGGTGGTCGGGTCCGGGCGCGTGACGGTGAAGTGGATGCGGTCGCCGTGCATCGGATCGCGTTCCACCGCTTCGCCGATCGCGTTCATCATCGCGACCGATTCGACCGGCCAGTCGCCCGCCGCGCTTTCCGCCGACAGCATGATCGCATCCGCGCCGTCATAGACCGCGGTCGCCACGTCGGACACTTCTGCGCGGGTCGGCGAGGGCGACTTGATCATCGATTCGAGCATCTGCGTCGCGACGATCACCGGGCGACCGAGGCGGCGGGCGGTTTCGACGATGCGCTTCTGCAGCGGCGGCACCGATTGCGGGGGGAGTTCGACGCCCAAATCGCCGCGCGCGACCATCACGCCGTCGCACGCCTCGACGATCTCCTCCAGCCGTTCGATCGCGGCGGGCTTCTCGATCTTGGCGAGCAGCGCCGCCCGGCCGCCGATGAGCAGCCGCGCCTCGGCCAGATCCTCGGGCCGCTGCACGAACGACAAAGCGATCCAGTCGACCCCCTGATCGACCGCGAACGCCAGGTCGCTGCGGTCCTTTTCGGTCAGCGCGGCCATCGGCAGGATGACGTCGGGGACGTTCAGCCCCTTGTTGTCGGACAGCGCCCCGCCGACCTCGACCTGCGTGACGATGCGGTCGGCGTCATGCTCCATCACGCGCAGCACCAGCTTCCCGTCGTCGAGCAGCAGCCGCGCACCGGGTTCGATCGCGGCGAAGATCTCGCGGTGCGGCAGCTCGACCCGCGTGGCGTCGCCCGGCGTCTTGTCGCGGTCCAGTGTGAAGGCCGCCCCGGTCACCAGCATCGTCCGTCCGCCATCGAACTTCCCGACGCGCAATTTTGGCCCCTGCAGATCGGCCAGGATCGTCGACGGACGTCCGAGGCTCTTCTCCAGCGCACGGATCGCCTGGATCACCGCGACCTTCGATTGCTGGTCGCCGTGGCTCATGTTGACGCGGAACGCGTCCGCGCCCGCCTCGAACAGCGTCTCGATCATCTCGGGCGTGCTGCTCGCCGGACCCAGCGTCGCGAGCACACGCACCTTGCGCGAGCGGGGACTGATGGCCTTCGTCATGTAAACGGTTCCTCGGGCGTTGCCGCGGTGGCCATAGCCGCTATCTGACCTCGATCAACCTTGGAGCGAAGAAATGGACCCGATCGATACGCTGGACGACGCAACCGCCGCCGCCGCTTTTCGCCGTCTGGTGCGGCATCTGCGCCACCGTGAGGACGCGCAGAACGTCGATCTGATGGGGCTGGCGGGGTTCTGCCGCAACTGCCTGTCGGACTGGATCGGCGAGGCGGGCGCCCTGGACAAGGATGCCGCGCGCGAGGCGATCTACGGGATGCCGTATGCCGAGTGGAAGACGCATCATCAGGGCGAGGCGACGCCGGAGCAGCTTGCGCGCATGGCGGAGAGCGTGAAGAAGAACGCCTGATAACAAAGGGGGTATCAATGGTTCGATCGGTCATTGCGGCGCTTTCGCTGGGCGTCGCAGCCCCGCTACTCGCACAGGCGCAGCAGCCCTTAACGGCGGCGGGCAAGGTCACCTTCATTCATGCAGGCGCATTGCTCGACCGGCCGGGTCAAACGGCACGGGGGCCAAGCACGATCGTCGTGCGCGACGGAAAGGTCGCCGAGATTCGGGACGGCCTGGTCCCGGCCGAAGCGGGCGCGGCATTGGTCGACCTGTCGAAGAAATTCGTTCTGCCCGGCCTGATCGACCTGCACGTCCACCTGCTCGGCATCGGCGGCGATCCGATGCGCGCGCGGCTGACCGCGCTGAATAACGAACAGGCCGATGACGTGCTGTACGGTGCGGGCAATGCGCGCGCGACGCTGATGGCCGGGTTCACGACGGTGCGTGATCTGGGCGGGGAGCCGCGCGGCATCCGCGCGCTGCGCGACGCGATCGAGCGCGGCGACGTCGACGGTCCGACGATCGTCAATGCGGGCACCGCGATTTCGGTGACCGGCGGGCATGGCGATCCGCTGAATGGCCTGGCCGAACCCTATGCCCATGCCGTCGCGGCGACGGTCGAGAACACCTGCGACGGACCCGATGATTGCCGGCGCGCGGTGCGGCGGCAGGTCGGACTCGGCGCGCAGGTCATCAAATTCACCGCCACTGGCGGCGTGCTGTCGAACGTCTCGGGCGGTCTCGGCCGCGCCTTCACGCCCGAGGAGATGCGCGCGATCGTGACGACCGCGCACGAACTGGGCCGCAAGGTCGCCGCGCACAGCCACGCCGCGGAGGGCACGAAGGCGGCGCTGGAGGCCGGGACCGACACGATCGAACACGGCAGCTTCCTGGACGACGAGACGATCGCCTTGTTCAAAAAGACTGGCGCGTATCTGGTTCCGACCGAGATGGCGCCCGTCGCCGCGCTGGCGCAGGCGCGCGCGGGGGCGCTGCCGCCCGCGACGATCCCGAAGGCCGAGGCCGCAGCCGCAGCGATGCAGGCGAGCCACCGCAAGGCCTATCGCGCGGGTGTGAAGATCGCGTTCGGCACCGACACCGGCGTGTCGAAGCACGGCCGCAACGCCGAGGAATTCGCGTTGCTGGTCAACGTCGTCGGGATGACCCCGGCGGAAACGATCCGCGCCGCGACCGTCGTCGCGGCCGACGTGCTGGGGCAGGAGGCGACGGTCGGCACGATCGCACCGGGCAAGGCGGCCGACATCATCGCGGTCGACGGATCGCCGCTGGAGGACGTGGAGCGGTTGAAAAAGGTGTCGTTCGTCATGCATCGGGGGCAGATCGCCAAACCGCTCACCGAGTAACGCTTGAGCGGCGCGTGACGCTGGCTTAGACGCGCCGCCGCACCCTACAGGGTCAATCCAGCCGCTCGCCCGGCGCACAACGCACCGGGCGCAAGCGGCGCATTTTACGGGGACGGGATCATGGCCGAGGAACGGCAAGAAGGCATGGGCGGCGGACACGTCGCGGCGGATGAACTGCGGCTGCTGATCGAGCGCGCGGAACGGCTGGAAGAAGAGAAAAAGGGCATCGCCGACGACATCAAGGATGTGATGGGCGAAGCGAAATCGCGTGGCTACGATCCCAAGGCGATCCGCAAGATCCTGTCGATCCGCAAGAAGAAGAAGGAAGAATATCAGGAGGAGGAAGCGATCCTGGAGACGTATATGCAGGCGTTGGGGATGATCTGAGGTTTCTACTCCGGTGCGCTAAAGTCGAAGCCGATCAGGTGTGCACGCTCGTAAATCCTCCCCTGCAAGGGGAGGTGGCAGCGCGAAGCGCTGACGGAGGGGAGTGGCGGGTCGGATTGCCCCCGGCAATCCTCAAACGCGCGGGGCGCGTTTGATCCGACACTCCCTCTCGATAGCGCGATACCCCTCCGGCGATACGCGCCACCTCCCCTTGCAGGGGAAGATTTTGATTTGACCGAAACTGATCGCGCTAGAGTCTAATTCACATCGCGGCCGAACCCGATCGGGTTCGGCCGGATCGACGGATACACCCTAGAACTTCGCCCCCGCCCGAATGCCGATCGTGCGCGGCTGGATCGGCAAGATGTAGATGCGCTGGTCGCACGCGCCGCATTGCTGGAATCGCGTCAACTGCCCGCGTTCGTCCCAGATGTTCTGGACGAACGCCTCCAGGTTGAAATTGGTGAATTCCACCCCGATCGACGCATTGGCGCTGGTATATTGTTTGAGCCGCCCCAGTGCCGCGGCTTTTTCAACGCGGATATCGGACGACGCCGAGCTCTGGTGCGCGACCAAGCCCTGGACATAGCCGCGCGCGGTGCCGATCGGGACGGTGTAGCGCGCAGTGCCGTTGATCTTGAACCGCGGGGTGATCGGAAGACGCGTGCCTTCGGGAGCGAGCAGATCACCTGCGCCCGGGCGGCCGCAGACGTCTTGTTCGCACAGACCCTGACGTGTCTTCGCATCGGTATAAGAGCCAGATGCGGTCAGCGTCAGTGGGCCGACCCCCAAATTGGCGTCCATTTCGATCCCGCGAATCCGCGCGTTCGGGCCGTTCTGGATGACGGTGAAGCTGTTCTCGCCCAGGAACGAGAATTGGAAGGCGTCCCAGGCCTGTTGATAGACCGCGCCGTTGAACCGCAGCTTGCCGTCCAGCAACGTCGTCTTCCAGCCGATTTCATAGTTGGTCAGGAAATCCGCGTCATACGCCGCAACGTCGGCGCGGCGGTTGATCCCGCCCGGCCGGAAACCGCGTGACCACGTACCGTAAAGCAGGACGTCCTCGACCGGTTTCCAGGTGATGTTCGCGCGATAAGTGACGCCTTGGCCCTGTGTCCGGACGGGCACGATTTTATTGCCCGCCAATGTCCCAAGATTGGTGCAGGGACTGCCCGAAACTGCGGGCGGCAGCAGCGTCAGAGAACTGCTGTAGGTGTCGGTATCCCGGTCATACAGGCGTTCTAACGCCGTGGTGTAGCATTGCGCGACCCCGGTGCGATTGCTGCCCGCGGCATTCGGCGGCGAATCGGAAAATCCGTTGCCCGGATTACGCCCGAACCCGAAGAAGCCGATCAGCGAATTGTCGTAGATATACGCGCGCCCGCCGCCGGTGACGGTCAGCGTCGGGGTCAGGTCGAAGCTCGCCTCCCCGAACATCGCATAATCCTTGTCGACGCGCTTCTGCTGCGTCAGCCACAGCGTGCCGGGAAAACCGTTGACCGACACGTTCGGCCCCAGGTTTGGGATCTGGTAATCCTGATGGATCAGGTTCGACTGGCGCTGATAGAATGCGCCCGCGACGACCCGGAATGGCTGGTCCTGCGGCGACGCGACGCGCAGTTCCTGGCTCAGCTTGCGGAAGTGATCGGTCGAAAGAACGTTCTGGCGCGGGTCGATCGTGTTGCCGGCCGCGTCCTGATAATAGAAATAGCCCGCCAGCCCGCCGACCGATGAATAGAGCGAATCATAGGCTTCGGAATAATCGGTATAGTCGCTCGATTGTGCGGCCTTGCGATCTAGATACGCACCGGCATAGGTGACGTCCCAATTGCCCAATTGCCCCTCGATCGTCAGCGCGCCCTGGATGAAGCGATCGCGCCGATATTCGGGGTAGAAGCGCTGCACCTGCAGATCGCCGACCAGCGGATCGAAGGCGTAGCTGCCGTTGCTGCGCGTATCCTGATAAAGAACGGTCGGGGTGACGGTCCACGTATCGTCGAGATCGATCTTCAGCGCGGCGCGCCCACCCCAGATTTCGGTGTCGTTGTAATCCTTCTCGACGAACTGGTCGTTGTTCACCGTGATCCCGCCGGGCTGGGGCAGGAAGCTGCGCGTCCCCGGCACATTGTCGATGAAGCCCGCGTCACGCTGATAGAAACCGACCACGCGCAGCGCCACGCGGTCGCTGAAAGGCGTGTTGATCATGCCCTCGATCTTGCCGCCCATCCCGCCCTTGCGGACGGTGTTCAGCTCGCCGTCGACGCGGCCGTAGAAGCCCGCGGTATCGGGCTTGTTGGTGATGATGCGGATCGTGCCCGCCTGGCTCGACGCGCCATACAACGTGCCCTGCGGCCCAGCGAGGCTTTCGATGCGCGCGATGTCGTAGATGTGGACATCCAGCGTGCCGCCGATCGTCGTGACCGGCTGTTCGTCGAGATAGCTGCCGACCGAGGGAAGCGAGCCTGAATGGTTGCCGTCACCGCCGCTCGCGACGCCGCGCATATAGACCGTCGTGACGCCGGGCTGCGCGGTCTGGAACGCGACCGAGGGCAAAAGCTGCGTATATTGGTTGAAGTTCGAGATGTTGAGCTGATCGAGTTTCCGCGTGCCGATCGCCTGGATGCTGATCGGCACGTCCTGCACGTTCTCCTCGCGCTTCTGCGCGGTCACGACGATGTCGTCGCGGTCGTCGGGAAGCGCGTTGGTCTGTTCGGCGGGGGGCCGTTCGGCGGATGGGGGTGTTTCGGCGGTCTGAGCATAGGACGGCGCGGCTAGCGTCGTCGTCGCGAGCAGAGTGGCCGCAAGTGTCCGACGGTACGAATTGGTCACGCGAACATTCCCCATATGATCGATCGTTTCGTGAACGTGATGGTGCGCGCAACGCACGTCAATCAAGGCCGGAGCAGGTCGGGATTTTGCGGTGCAGCGTGACAGAATTGCAACGCTTGCGTGACGATCTGTTTCAGGCGGAGAAGGGGGCGTCCGGATAGGCGGCGATCAGGTCTTCGCCTAACGCGATGCGCAGCGGCGCGAGGTGCGGTTCGAACGCACGCCACGCGTCCAGACCTTCGCGTGAGATCGGCCGCCGCACCTGTTCCGAACTGGCGGTGCGGATCGCGCGGTCGGTTTCGTGAAAGGCGAGGCAGGCGGGTTCGAAGTCCAACCCGCACGCGGCCAGCAGCGCGCGGACCTGCGTTTCGGTATCCTCCACCAACGCCTCATGAATCACGCGGTGAACGCGGCCCGGCAGCACGCGGTCAAGATGCGCGGAAAGGCGGACGTAATCGCGATAATAGCGCCCCATGTCGTCGAGCGAGTAACTGAACCCCTGCCCGCGCGCGAAATGCTGTTTGAAATTGGAAAAGCAGCAGGCGATCGGATCGCGCCGCGCGTCGACGATCGTCGCATTCGGCAGGATCAGGTGGATCAGCGACAAATGCGCCCAGTTGTTGGGCAGCTTGTCGACGAAATAGGGCCGGTCGGTCTTTCGCTGCACCGCGGCGCGGCCGAGATATTCTTCGCCCAGCGCGCGCAGGCGATCGGGCGAAACGCTGGCGAGGCCGTTCGGATAGTCGTCGGTCCGGCGCGCGATCAGCGGCAGGTCGGGAAGTTCTGTGGTGCCCTCGACCTGGCTGTGGCTGGCGAGGATTTGTTCGATCAGCGTCGATCCCGCGCGCGGCATCCCGAGGACGAAGATCGGGTCGGAAACGGGGCAGCCCTGCCCGGCGCGCGCGGTGAAGAAATCGGGGGACGCGAGCGCGATGCTGCAATCGACGAAGGCCGTGGTTTCGCCCGCGTCATAGGCCAGACTCTTGCGGCGGAGTTCGTTGCCCGCGACGTAATGCGCGAAGGCGTCGTCGGCGTAGGCACGGTCCTCGAACGCTTTTCCCAGCGCGAAATCGAGGTGGAAGCGGTCTTCGTCGCCGATCGCCGGGTCGGCGAGCGCGGCCTCCATCGCGGCGATGTCGCCCTCGTCGAAGCGCACGGTCTTCAGGTTGGCAAGACTCCACCACGCCTCGCCCAGATCAGGTTTCAGCGCCAGCGCACGGCGATAGGCGGCGACGCCGTCGACCTGCCGCCCGACCGTCTTCAGGACGTGACCGTAGCTCATCCAGACCTTCGGCTGCTGCGGCGCATCGGCCAGCACGCGTTCGTACAGCCCGATCGCCCCCTCGAACCCGCCGAGCCGGCCGAGCGCGGCGGCCTTCAGGTTGGCGTGGCCGACGTGGTCCGGCTCGTTCAACGCGTCGAGTTCCGCGATCGCCTCCGCCGGGCGATTCTGCCGGTACAGGACGAGCGCGAGATTCGCGCGCGCCGCGGTGAAACCGGGGGCGATCTCCAGCGCGCGGCGCAGCAACGCCTCGCTGTCGCGGTTGCGCCCGATCCGTCCGGCAAGCTCGGCCAGCATGCGGATTGCTCGCGCGTCGAACGGGTTCTGCTTCAGATACGCCTTCAGCCCGCGTTCGGCGTCGGGCAACCGATTGTCGTGGAGCGCCAGCGCGGCATCCATCAGCGCGGTCGGCCAGCGGGGGGCGGGGGCGGTGGCCATCGCGCGCAGAAACCATGTGGCGCGGATCGGATCAAGCGGGCAAGGGGCGACCAACGCCAACGGGGTGGAGTGAAGGTGGCAGGCGCAAAGACAGGGCAATTGGGTTTCTGGACCGCGCTCGCGCTGGTCGTGGGGAACATGATCGGGTCGGGCATCTATCTGTTGCCGGCGACGCTCGCGCCGCTGGGAGCCAACGCGCTGATCGGGTGGGGCGTGACAATCGCGGGGGCGATGTGTCTGGCGTTCGTGTTCGCGCGGCTGTCGGCGAAGCTGCCGCTGGCGGGCGGGCCCTATGCCTATGCCAATGCCGCGTTCGGGGCGACGACCGGGTTCTTCGTCGCGTGGAGTTACTGGGTGCTGGTGTGGGCGGGGAACGGCGCGATCGCGATCGCGGTCGTCAGCGCGCTCAGCCTGGTGTTCCCCGTGATAGGCAGCGGAATTGCATCGGCAGCCTCGGCGCTGGCGATCGTGTGGCTGCTGGTGGTGATCAACATTCGCGGCGTCGCGCTCGCCGGGCGGGTGCAAGTGGTGACTACGGTGCTGAAGCTGGTGCCGTTGGCGGGGGTGATCCTGCTCGCGGCCTGGCTGTTGCTCCGCGATGGGACCGCCGCAGTGGCGCCCGCCACGCCGGTGCCGCTGGGCGCGGGGGCGATCGCGGGGGCGGCGGCGCTGACCTTCTGGGGTTTTCTTGGCGTCGAATCGGCGACTGTTCCGGCGGACAAGGTGGCGAACGCGGCCAGCGTCGTGCCGCGCGTGACGCTGATCGGCACCGCGCTGACCGGGGTGGTCTATTTCTGCGTCGCCGCCGCGGTCGCGTTGCTGATGCCAGCGGACGTCACCGCAACGTCGCCCGCGCCGGTCGCGGCGTTCCTCGGCGCGACGCTGGGAACCGGCATGGCGGAGGTGGTGGCGTTGTTCGCGGCGATCAGCGCGTTCGGGGCGCTCAACGGCTTCATCTTGCTGCAGGGCGAAATGCCGTGGGCGATGGCGCGCGGCGGGGTGTTCCCCGCGTGGTTCGGGAAGGAAAGCCGCCGCGGCACCCCGGCGCGCGCGCATCTGGTGTCGGGCGTGCTGGTCAGCGTGGTGATGCTGCTGAACTATACCGGCAGCACCGGGCAATTGTTTCAGGATGTCGCGACGATTTCGCTCGCCGCAGGAATGGCCGCGTATCTGGCGAGCGCGCTGGCGGCGATCCGCCTATTGCCGGGGGATCGGCCGCTGGTGGTGGCGTCGGTCGTCGCGGCTGGATTCGTGCTGTGGATGGTGTGGGGGCTGGGGCTGAAGGCGGATTTGTGGGGGCTGGGGCTGATGCTGCTGGGGTTGCCGGTATATCTGTGGGTGAGAAAGGGTAAGCCTTGAGCGCCAACGACGATTGGTTCAGACGGCCATGCTTGTCAGATGAGGACAGGCAGGAGTTCGAGCGGCGCTTGCAACGTGCGCGCTCGTCGCGCCCAGAATATATGCGCATTCAGGCAGGTGCCTTATATGCCACAGGCGCTTACGATCTCTCGTTGAAGATGATCGATCGGACAATCGCCGATTACCCGGCTCATTTGCCCGCTTGGTTGCTGGAACAGAAGGCAGATTGTTTGCGGTCACTCGGCGAAATCGATCCGGCGCTAGACACCTACGCGAGCAGCCTTGATCGTGTGCGGGTAGATCCTGGCCTTCGGGGAAACGCACATTTCAGCTTCGCCGAGCTGGTCTGGTGTAGGAGAATGCTAAGTCGTTATGAGGATGCGCTGACTGGATTAGCGGATTTCTGGGATTGTAACCCAATCTTTCCAATGAACGAGTTCAAACAGTTCGGTTTGAATGCCCTGCTACTCGAAGGGCTTGGATCCAAAGACGAAGCGATGCCATCCGCTCGGCGTGCGTTAGCAGCAGCGGCGAAAACACGATCGCAAGCAACCAAACATCACTCACTTGGCCTCGTGCTGGATAGCAATGCGGAAATACGTCGCGCTTTGGAAAACCTCGTCAACTGACGACCGTCGGTCGGCAAAAATGGACGCCCGAGTCATATCCCCGAGCCATGTTCGAATCGACTATGAGTCGCTTTCCGGGAAAGGGCTAGTTGTTATCCCAACATCCGCCCCACGAAGCTCCGGTCGCGCAAAATCTCGTGCGCGGCATTGTGGCCCGGTGCGCCGGTGACCCCGCCGCCGGGGTGGGTGCCCGCGCCGCACATGTAGAGGCCCTTGATCGGGGCGCGGTAGTCGCCGTGGCCTAGCGTCGGGCGCGCGGCCCATAACTGGTCGAGCGTCATGTGGCCGTGCATGATATCGCCGCCGATCAGCCCGAATTTCCGCTCCAGATCGAGCGGGGAGTGGATCTGGCGCGCGATGATCGAGCCCTTGAAATTGGGCGCGTGCTTCGTGACGGTGTCGACGATCAGGTCGGCGGCGGCTTCGCGTTCGTCGTCCCAGTTGCGGCCGTCGGGCAGGACCGGCGCGAATTGCTGGCAGAACAGGCTGGCGATGTGCTGGCCGGACGGGGCGAGCGTATCGTCGACCGACGTTGGGAGTTTCATCTCGACGATCGGTTGCTTCGACCAGCCGAACGCCTTCGCATCGGTGAACGCCTGATCCATGTAGTCGAGCGTGGGCGAGATGATGATGCCCGCGGTGTGGTGTTCGGCCTTTTCCTTGCCCGGCAGGACGGTGAAATCGGGCAGTTCGCTAAGCGCGACGTTCATCCGGAACGTGCCCGATCCCGCCTTGAAGTTGTCCATCCGTCGCGCGAAGTCGGGCGTCATGTCTGCGCGGTCGATGAGTTCGCGGAATAGGAGCGCCGGGCCTGCGTTCGACGCGACGATGCCAGCCGCGATCTCCTCGTCGCTTTCCAGCCGCACGCCCGCGACCTTGCCGCCGTCGACCAGCACCTTGGCGACCGGCGCTTCGAGGCTGATCTCGACGCCCGCCTCGACGCACGCCTCTGCCATGTACTGCGTGATCGCGCCCATGCCGCCGACGCTGTGTCCCCACATCCCCATCTTGCCGTTCACCTCGCCGAAGACGTGGTGGAGCAGGACGTAAGCGCTGCCGGGTGTGTCGGGGCTGGCGTAATTGCCGACCACCGCGTCGAAGCCGAACGCGGCCTTGACGTGTTCGTTCTCATACCAGCTGTCGAGAAAGCTGCGCGCCGATTTGACGAACAGGTCCATCACGTCGCGCTGCGCCTCGATGTCCATGCCCGCCAGGCGCTTGCCCTGCGTGGCGGCGGCGATCAGCGCGCGGACGCCGCCGCCCGCATTGGGCGGGGTTTTCAGCGCGAGGTCGCGGAGCACTTGCGCGACGCGTTCGAGCGCTTCTTCGTATTTGGGGAAGGTTTCGGCGTCCTTCTTGCTGAAGCGCGCGAATTCCGCCTGCGTGCGGGCGGTGCCGCCGCCGAGCTTCAGGTAGCCGTCCTCGTGTGGGAAGAAATTGCTGATCGTGCGTTCTATGATCCGCCAGCCGCGCTCGTGCAGGCGCATGTCCTTTATGACTTTCGGCCGCAGCAGGCTGACGGTGTAGCTGGCGGTGGAATTGCGGAAGCCGGGGTGAAATTCCTCGGTCACCGCCGCGCCGCCGACGATGTGGCGGCGTTCGAGCACGCGAACCTTCAGCCCAGCGCGGGCGAGGTAGAAGGCGCAGACCAGGCCGTTGTGCCCGCCGCCGATGATGAGTGCGTCGTAGGATTTGGTCATCGTACAAACATCCGTTCGTGCTGAGCGAAGTCGAAGCACATGGTTTGCCGCATAGCCTTCGACTTCGCTCAGGCCGAACGGAGGTGGGGTTGTTGGTCGATCAAGCGGCCCGCGGCCGCCTGCTCCACCCCGGCACCGGCGCGCGGTGCTGCCGCGCTTCGGGAATCGCCTCGCGGATTTTCTTCGCGAACGACCGCAGGCACACCTCGCTCGCGCCGATCGGACCGGCGGTATAGCTGGAAGAGGCCATCCCATGCTGGACGCGTTCGATCAGCCAAGTGTCCTCCGCGTTGACCGTCCGGTTGATGCGCCAGTTGGCGTAGCGGACCAGCTTCATCTCCCTGCGGTCGTCCGGAATCGCGAACGCCATCTCGCGCAGCAGCGACGTCGTCGGTGTCAGCGGCAGCCATTGCATGAAGTCGATCTGGTCGGCGTAAAGGTCGAACGCCATGTTCGGCCAGAGCTTGTAATATAGCCACAGCCGCTGGTTCTCGTCCGGCAGATGCGCCGCGCGCGGCAGGTGCTTTTGATAGAAGCGCTCGGACACATTGTCGGACGGACGATCGACCAGCCGCCCGCTCATCTTGTCGACATACGGCTGCGCCTCGATCGCGTAACTCTTGCCGAACAACCGCGACAGGCCATCGTGCGCTACGGGTATGTGGAGGTTGTCGGAATAATTGTCGCCGACGTTTTTCCAGTTCACCTGCCGCTCGCGCGTGCGGACGGTGCTGATCGTGCTCATGTCCTCGAAGCGATACGGCGCGATTTCGTCGGCGTAGGGGGCCATCATCTGCGTGACGGACGGTCCACCCTGATCTTCCAGCCGGACGAAGACGAAGCCGTTCCAAGTTTCGGTCTCGACCGGCACCAAGCCCGTCGCGGCCATGTCGAGCGCGGGATAGTCGCGGCGCATCGGCACGCCGGTCAGCCGCCCGTCGAGGTCGTAGGTCCAGGCGTGGTATGGACAGACGAGTTTCTTCGCGCAGCCCGCATCGCCCTCGACCAGCCGCATCGCGCGGTGGCGGCAGACGTTGTGGAACGCGCGAATGTCGCGATCCTCGCCGCGGACGACGACGATGTTCTCGCCGAGATACGCGATTGTGCGCCAGTCGCCGGGATTAGCCAGGTCGCTGACGTGGCAGACGATCTGCCATGACGGGCGAATGATGCGCTGTGTCTCGACCTCGAAATACTCCGGGTCTGTGTAGAGCCAGCCGGGGAGACTCCAGTCGGCGTCCGGATCGGGGGCTGACAGGTCCGCGTAACGATGCGCCATGATGCCTCCCGTTGCTTGTTGTACGATCGTATAATAAGGTTCGCCGATGCACAAGCCCGCATATTCCCGCGCCGAACCCGATGCGCGTCGCGCGAGCCTGATCGCGGCGACGAAGCGCATGCTGGCGCGCGGCGGCGCGGGGGCGGCGTCGGTGCGCGGGATCGCAGCGGAGGCGGGGGTGTCGCCGGGGCTGGTCGGGCATTATTTCGGCGGGGTCGATGCGTTGATCGCGGAAACCTATGCCGCGGTGGGGGCGGAGGTGCAGGCCGCGTTGGACGCGGCGGTCGCCGGGGCGGGGGATGATCCGCGTGCGCGGCTGTCGGCCTATGTCGGGGCGAGCTTCGTCCCGCCGATCGCGGACCCGGCGTTGTTGGCGACATGGATCGCGTTCTGGAGTCTGGTCACCGCCAACCCGGAAATCGCGCGGCTGCATGACGAGGTTTATGCCGGGTATCGGCGCGATCTGGAGGCGTTGCTTGCCGGTTGCGGGGTGTGTGAGGGCAAGCGGCGGCTGGCGGCGATTGCGGTGACCGCTCTGGTCGATGGGTTGTGGCTGGAATTGTGCCTGTCGCCGGGAACGTTCGCGGCGGATGAGGCGCGGGGGATCGCGGAGGCACAGATTGCGGCGATCCTAAATCCTCCCCGGCACGGGGAGGGGGACCGCGACGCGTAGCGGCGTGGTGGAGGGGGCGGGCCGCGAGCGATCACCTCGCGGCCCGCCCCCTCCGTCAGGCCTTCGGCCTGCCACCTCCCCGTCCCGGGGAGGATTTGTTACTTCGACAAATCGGTGATCAGCGACAAATAATACGTGACCGCCGGACCGATATTATTCACCGGCGTGCGTTCGTTCAGGCCGTGGCTGAAATCGTCCGAATCCTTGATGAACACCGGACTCGCGCCGTAGCTTGGCACGCCTTTCGATCGGAACCACATGCTGTCGCTCGCGCCCGACGACTGGCTCGGGAAGACGGGCACGCCGGGATAGACTTTGCCCAGCGCCTTCTTCACCGCCGCGACGAAATCGGGGCGCATCGGGGAGGGGGCGTTGGGGATCGATCCTTCGGTCACATCCTTGAACTGGACCGCGGGGTCGGCGACGACCTTTTGCAGTTCGGCCATGATCGCGGCGGGCTGATGGCCGGGGAAGATGCGGCAGTTGATGTTGGCGGTAGCGCGTTCCGGCAGCGCGTTCAGCCCGTGCCCGCCGTTGATCATCGTCGATACGCAGGTTGTGCCGATCTTGCCGATCGTCGAAGGATTTGCGGTCAGCGTCGTGATCGCGGCCTTGTCCGCCGGATTGGCGGCGAAAGCGCGCATCGCCGCGCCGGTCTCCTTATCCTCGTATTTCGCGGCCTCCACGAAATAGGCGCGGGTCAGGTCGCTGACCTCGGGCTTGAATTGATATTCGCCGATCTTCACCAGCGCGGCGGCGAGCTGGTTGATCGCGTTCAGCTTGCGCGGCGCGGAGGAATGCCCGCCGGGGTTGGTGACGGTCAGCTCGAAATCGGCGTAGGTTTTTTCGGCGCCGTTCCAAGTCCAATATTCGGGCTTGCCGGTCGCTTCGTTCAGCGACCCGCCGCCGCCGTCGATGTTCAGCACCAGTTCGGCGTTCTTCAATTGCTCGGCGATGATCGCGCTCGTCTTCATCGTCGTTTCCTCGTCGCCCGAAAATTCGAGGACGATGTCGCGGCGCGGTTTGTAGCCCTGCCGTTTCAGCTCGATCAGCGTGGCAATGACGATCGCGGCGTCCAGCTTCATGTCGGTCGCGCCGCGGCCGTAGAGATAGCCGTTCTCGACGACGGGCGTGAACGGGTCGCGCTGCCAGTCGGCGGGGTTGGCCGCGACGACGTCGATATGGCCCGAGATGACGAGCGGCTTGGCGGCGGGCTCGCTGCCCTTCCAGCGCGCGATCATGTAGGCGGTGTTGTCGACCGGGGTGATCGTGACGTCGGCGTCGGCGAACCCGCCCGCGACCAGCACCTGTTTCAGATACGCCGCGAGTTGCGGGGTCTGTCCGCCGGGCGAATTGACGCTCTTGAATGCGATCGCACGCTTGGCGATGTCGAGCGCCTGCGCTTCGGCTTTCGGATTGGCGGGCGCGGCGTGCGCCGCGGTCGTCGAAAGAACCAGGATCGCCGCCGCCAGAGCCGGATATTTCATGTGTCACCCTCTATCGTTCGGGGTGACGTAGCGCGTGCTAGACATACCTCACAAATGAAAAGAGGTTGCCGGGCGCCATCAGGCGACCCGGCAACCTCCAGACATGGTCAGCGGCCGGAGAGCTCCAGCCCGGAGGACCATGCGAGCCGCAAATCCTGTGAACCCAACCGTTGACTGGAGGAGGATACCCCCCGGCCGGGTCCGGCGGATCTAGCGACGCGTCCCCCGAACGAACCGAACCGAACTCACTGCTGAACCATGAGACATCGGATCACCTCCTTTCGCTGTTTGATACACTGCGTGACTGCCTGCCACGCCATCTATTTGAGTCATTCGAAAGCGCGATACAAGTCTTGTATTGCGCCGCGTTTTCGACGATTCTCTTCCGCCGCCGCCCGACGCGCTGCGTCAGGCCCGGCAATCCTCCGTCACCCGCGCGATTTCGGCCCAGCTCGGCACGACCAGCGGCGGCGATCCCGCCTGTTCCACTACGATCCGCCCACGGCTGAACGCCATCGCGTCGAGCAACGGATCGCGCACCGGCAGCGCTGTCGCGACATAAGGCAGTGCGCCGCCGGTCGGCTGGACCGGCAGTGCGCGCGTCGCGCTGGAGGTGCGGACAGTCAGCGCACCGGTGTCCGATCCGGCGCGCGAGAGATAGATGCGACGCTCGGCCATGTCACAGCGCAGAACGAGGCGCGCGTCGGTATTCGCCTGCCCGAACATCGCCCGCGTGCCCCGCGCGTCGCGACCGTAGCTCCACGAGCCGGGCGTCAGCGGCCAGTCCTGCCAGTCGCTCGCCAGCGGTGCGGTGGTCGGCACCGGGGACGGCCGCTGGACGATCGGCGCGGGCGGCGGGGCCTGTTCGCGCGGCGGGGCGACGCACGCGGTGAGCGGGGCGAGCAGGGCGGAGATGAGTACAAGATGACGCATCGCGCGACTATGCGGCACCAATCGTCCGCGCTCAACCGGAACCGCCGCGCCCCACGTCGGTTCAGCCGCGTAACAACCTTATCCTGGGAGCCTTTCATGGCCGAACCGAACACCGCCACCCTGCTGCTGATCCAGTCCAACGTCGCGACCACCGTCAAAGTCGAGAGCCGCGACGGCGACAATATCGGGACCGTCCACGCTTTTATGGTGCATAAAGCTACCGGCCGCGTGACTCACGCGGTCTTGTCGCTTGGCGGGTTCCTCGGGATGGGCAAAAGCTTCTATCCGCTGCCGTTCGAGCTGCTGAGTTTTGACGTC
Source organism: Sphingomonas sp. SUN019 (assembly GCF_024758705.1). Classification (NCBI taxonomy): domain Bacteria; kingdom Pseudomonadati; phylum Pseudomonadota; class Alphaproteobacteria; order Sphingomonadales; family Sphingomonadaceae; genus Sphingomonas; species Sphingomonas sp. SUN019. The sequence continues at coordinate 2,977,860 of NZ_CP096971.1, forward strand.
GTGCGCGACCTATACGTCGTCACGATCGACCGCCGTCTGCTGGAGGGCGGCCCGAGTTGGTCGAACAACGCGCCGGTCTTCGACCAGGCCTATGCCGACCGCGTCGCGAGCTATTACGGCGTCAGCGCCGCCGACGTTTCGTCCGACTGAGCGATCACAGGAGAGTAAGGCCATGAGTATCTTCAGCAAAATCAAGGATGCGATCTTCGGCGCGAACGGCCCGCTGGGCGGCCAGTTCAGCGGCAAGAAGGACGCGCCCGCCGCACCTGCGCCCGCCCCTATGCCGCGCGCGCAACCGACGCAGGCGGCGCCCGCTCCGGCGGCGCAGCCCAAGCCAGTTCCCGCCACGGCGGCGCAGCCGGTCGATGTCGAGGCGGTGCTGACCGGCATCGCGCAGAAGAAGGGCGGCCCGGAACTGAATTGGCGCACCTCGATCGTCGATCTGATGAAGCTGCTCGACCTCGATTCGAGCCTCGCCAATCGCAAGGAACTCGCGACAGAGCTCGGCTACAGCGGCGACAAGGATGGCTCGGCCGAAATGAACATCTGGCTCCACAAGGCGGTGATGCGTGAGCTGGAAAAGAACGGCGGCGTGGTTCCCGCCGCGATGAAGGATTGATCGCAATGGGCGACAATAAGGAACGCGGGATCGAGAAAGCGGTCGAGGAACTGCTGACCGACCCCGACGCGCCCGAAAAGGGCAACACGACCCCACCACAGACGATCGATGCGGAACCAGCCGCGGATCGCGCACCGGGTTCGGACAAGAGTTAACGCGCGCCGATCGACGCCGCAAACGCCTGCCACGCGGGCCAATGCGACACTGCGACGCGAAGCGGCTGGGTGGCCAGGAACAGGCCGCCCGCCGCGATCGTCGCGGGATGCAAACGCCCGCGCGTTCGCACATCGAAAATGACGAGTGCTGCGAGCAGAACATCGGTCAGCAGCATTCCGAAAACCGGCGGCGGTAGTTCGGTGCCGACCATCCGGCCGATCCGCGCTCCGGGCGTAATGATCAGCGCCGAGGTCGCGAGCAGCATGATGCGCTTGTGGTGCTGGGGCTTGCGACGCCACGCCACGCCAGCCGCGCACAGGATGCCGAACGTCGACACCGCCATGAACGGAAAGATGATCGGCGGCGCACGGTGTCCGGGCAGTCCGTGGAGCGGCGCGGTCACGAGAGCCGTGATGAAGCCAAGCACGACCACCGCCACTGCCAGCACCGCTCCGAACACGCCGATCCGCCGGTGGAGATCGATCCTCCGCGACACCACCAAGCCGGTCTGACCGGCGTGAAGGAGAATCCAGCCGGTGAATACCAGCCCATGCAGATGGACGATCGGCAACAGCGCCGGCGCGGCGGTGAAGCGCATGAAATAATAGGACGGCGCGAAACCGACAAACGTGATCGCAACCATCGCCAGCGCCATCCCGCCGAAAAAGCGATCTTCAGCGCCAATAGGCGCGGCGCGAACGGGCGCGAGCGTCGCCATGCCGTCCTGATCCTCCACCGATCGGCGTTAGGATGACGCGATGGCGGCGGAAATTATAGGATGGAAGCGACGGTTGTCGCATCCGTCAGGCGGCGCGCGGAACGATCCGGTCCAGCGCGCCGTTCAGCGCGCGCCGCGCCTTTACGATTTCATAGCGGTTCTGCAGGCGCAGGAAGAAGCCCTCCGACATCCGGAAATAGCGCGCAAGGCGCAGGTCCAACTCGGCGTCGACCGGACGAACGCCCTCGACCACCGCAGCGATCCGCTCCGGCGATACGCCCACGTCACCGGCAAGCTGTTCGATCGTCGGCTCCTCCGGTTTGTGGAATTCGGTGACCAGCAGCTGACCGGCGTGTTCGTTCTCGAGCCATTCCGGATAAGTGATAGTCGGTGATTTCGACGTCATATGCGCCTCCGTCCTTCCAGACGAAGCATATGCGCCACTGCGCGTTAATCGAAAAGAATATGCGCGATCGGTCGGAAGGGGGTGGAGGCGCAAGTTCATCACGGCACTAGGAGCGACCCCCGCCCCGCGCGCCCATCCTGATCTTCTGGCTCTTTCCGTAACGTGTCTTCCGCGTGCCCGGCTTGCCCTCGTTGCTCCGCCCCATCACCGGCGCTTTGTGCTGTTCGACCGGCAGACCCAGTTCCTCCTGCTCCAGCGCGCGGATTTCGTCGCGCAGGCGACCTGCTTCCTCAAACTCCAGGTCGGACGCAGCCTTGCGCATCTTCTTTTCGAGGTCTTCGATATGCGCGCGTAGATTGTGGCCAACCATGTGCGGGCGTTCTTCGTCGATTTCGACCGTCACCTGATCGCGGCTGGCGACGTCCTTGATGATGTCGCCGATGTTGCGGCGGATCGTCGTCGGGGTGATGCCGTGTTCGGCGTTGTACGCGAGCTGTTTCTCGCGACGGCGCGAGGTTTCGTTCATCGCGCGCTCCATCGAACCCGTGACGCGATCGGCGTACAGGATCACGCGGCCGTCGACGTTGCGCGCCGCGCGGCCGATCGTCTGGATCAGCGAGGTCTCGCTGCGCAGGAAGCCTTCCTTGTCGGCGTCGAGAATTGCGACCAGCCCGCATTCGGGGATGTCGAGTCCCTCGCGCAGCAGGTTGATGCCGATCAGCACGTCGTACACGCCAAGCCGCAAGTCGCGGATCAGTTCGATACGCTCCAGCGTCTCCACATCCGAATGCATGTAGCGGACCTTGATCCCCGCCTCGTGCATATATTCGGTCAGATCCTCCGCCATGCGCTTGGTCAGCGTAGTGACGAGCGTGCGGTATCCGGCCTCGGTCGTCTTGCGGCATTCGACGATCAGATCCTGGACCTGTTCCTCGACCGGCTTGATCTCCACCGGCGGGTCGATCAGCCCGGTGGGGCGGATGACCTGTTCGGCGAAGACGCCGCCGGTCTGCTCCATCTCCCAACCGCCCGGCGTCGCGGAGACGTAAGTCGTTTGCGGGCGCATCGCGTCCCATTCGTTGAAGCGCAGCGGGCGGTTGTCGATCGCCGATGGCAGGCGGAAGCCATATTCGGCCAGCGTCAGTTTGCGCCGGTGATCGCCGCGCGACATGCCGTTGATCTGGCCGATCGTGACGTGGCTTTCGTCGACGAACAGCAATGCGTTTTCTGGCAGATATTCGAATAGGGTGGGGGGCGGTTCGCCCGGCATCCGGCCGGTCAGGAAGCGGCTGTAATTCTCGATTCCCGCGCACGACCCGGTGGCGGCGATCATCTCCAGGTCGAAGTTGGTGCGCTGCTCCAGTCGTTGCGCTTCGAGTAATTTACCCTCGGTCACCAGTTCCTTCAGCCGTTCGGCCAATTCATGCTTGATCGCCTCGCCCGCCTGTTTCAGCGTCGGCCCGGGCGTGACGTAGTGCGAATTGGCGTAAACGCGCACCGAATTGAGCGACGCGACCTTGCTGCCGGTCAGCGGATCGAATTCGACGATCTCCTCGATATCGTCGCCGAAGAAGCTGATCCGCCACGCGCTGTCCTCGTAATGCGAGGGGAAGATTTCCAGCGTGTCGCCCTTCACGCGGAAATTCCCACGCTGGAACGCAGCGTCGTTGCGCTTGTATTGCAGCGCGACCAGTTTCCGGACGATCTCGCGCTGGTCGACCGTCGTGCCCTTTTTCAGATCGAAGATCATCGCGCTATACGTTTCGACCGATCCGATGCCGTACAGGCACGACACCGATGCGACGATGATCACGTCGTCGCGCTCCAGCAGCGCGCGCGTCGCCGAATGCCGCATCCGGTCGATCGATTCGTTGGTCGACGATTCCTTCTCGATATACGTGTCCGACCGCGCGACATACGCCTCTGGCTGATAATAATCGTAGTAACTGACGAAATATTCGACCGCATTGTTGGGGAAGAACGACTTCATTTCGCCGTAGAGCTGCGCGGCGAGGATCTTGTTCGGGGCGAGGATCAGCGCGGGGCGCTGCAGTTCCTCGATGACCTTGGCCATCGTAAAGGTCTTGCCGGAGCCGGTGACGCCCAGCAGCACCTGATCGCGCTCGCCTTCCTTCGCGGCGTCGGCCAGTTCGCGGATCGCGGTCGGCTGATCGCCGCTCGGGGTGTATTCGCTGACGATCTCGAAACGCTTTCCGCCCTCGGCCTTGTCGGGGCGGGCGGGGCGGTGGGGGATGAAGGTTTCGCTCGATTCGGGTTCTTCGAGATTGGTGCGAATCTGGATGGCCATGCACGCAATATGGGCGTGAGGGACGCGGGGTGGAAGGTCTGCGCGGGCGTGCGTATGACGCGCGCATGAAACCCGTGATCTTCGGCCTGTCCGGCCCCGTCATGACGCCGCAGGAACGCGCCTTCTTCGCCGAGGCGAAACCGGCGGGCTATATCTTCTTCAAGCGAAACGTCGTCGACCGGACGCAACTGCGTGCGCTGACCGCCTCGTTGCGTGAACTCGAAGACCGCGAGGATGTAGCGATCCTGATCGATCAGGAGGGCGGGCGCGTCGCACGGATGGGACCGCCCGAATGGCCCGCCTTTCCCGCGGGTCCGGCGTTCGACGCGCTGTACGAGATCGCGCCGATGTCGGGGATCGAGGCGGCGCGCGCCAATGCGACCGCGCTGGGGCTGATGCTGGCGGAGGTGGGGATCACCGTGAACTGCCTGCCGTTGCTCGACGTGGCGCGCGCCGACACGACCGACGCGATCAGCACCCGCGCTTACGGCCACGAACCGATGCGCGTCGCGGCGATGGGGCGCGCGACGCTGGAGGGGCTGGCCGCGGCGGGCGTCGTCGGGGTTATAAAGCATATGCCGGGGCACGGCCGAGCGGTGGTCGATACGCACCACCATCTGCCGACCGTGACCGCCTCCGACGTCGAACTGGAGGACGATCTCGCCCCGTTCCGCGCGCTGTCGGATGCGCCGATGGGGATGACCAGCCACATTGTGTTCGACGCCTGGGACCGCGAGCGCCCCGCGACCCTGTCGCCGATTGTGATCGAGGAAATCATCCGCGGCAGGATCGGGTTCGACGGGCTGCTGATGACCGACGACATCGACATGAAGGCGCTGTCGGGCACGGCGGGCGAGAAAGCGGCGGGCGCGATCGCGGCCGGGTGCGACGTGGTGCTCGATTGCTGGGCGCGGATGGACGAGATGGTCGAGATCGCGGGACGGCTGGGCGAGATTTCCCCGCGGTCGCGCGAGCGGCTGGATGCGGCGATGGCGAGCGTGGGCGCGGGCGAGGGGGACTTTGCGGAAGCGGTGGTTAAGCGGGATGCGCTGTTGGCGCTGGTATGACGGACGGCAGGTTTCGCTTAGAAGCGGTCGGGAGGCCATGTATTCGAAACGAAGGTTTTCGCGGAAGGTTAGGCTAAGGTTAGGCCAAGACGGCATTTCGGCATGCGTCAAAAGTCGCCATAAAGTCGCACCTGCGCACGTATCTGCACGCGGCGGTGGATCGTCGTCATCCAGCGATGAGAAACAGCCAGAAACCCCTAGCAGATCGGCATCATGTAGGAAAACGCGGATGGTGGCCCGAAAGGAGACGCCGGAATGGACTGGCCGGCGCTGATTACGCCGCCGCTGATTTGGGCGACGGCGGTTTGGGTATCACCCTATTTGAAGACGCACAGGCCTACTCTCGCGGGAGTATTGGCATTGATCTCGAGCGCTTTGATGTTTGCGTCTCTTCGGCTGGACGACCCTGCTTTTCCGATCTTTCTGGGCATGTCGGGGGTAGCTTTGACGGGAATGTTCGGGGCATTGTTTTGGCCGACGACATCGGCAGGCACGAAGCAGAATGCTCGCTAACCAGCGGATCGAGCTAAAAGCGGCCTGTCTGACCACCAATCCCGGCCATGTCCGCGCCAGACTGTCCTACATCGCCGCGATCTGTCAGCATGACGGGATGACCCGCCGTCGTGCCGACCCCATTTCGCCCGCCCCCTCGGCCCGGCCACGTCACCCCGTCGGCGCACACAAAATCGTACCAGCGTCTCAACATTCTCAACATTCGCGGTCGCCGCGGCCCACGCGCGCCGGATCGACGACCCGCGAACCAAGGGCGCGCGCCGCGTGACCGACGACACGCTAACTCTCGATCTGGACGGCTGGGAAGGGCCGCTCGATCTCCTGCTGGCGCTCGCGCGGGCGCAGAAGGTCGACCTGCGCGAGATTTCGATCCTCGCGCTGGTCGAGCAATATCTTGGCTACGTCGATCAGGCGCGCGCGTTGCGGCTGGAGCTGGCGGCGGACTATCTCGTGATGGCGGCGTGGCTGGCGTATCTGAAATCGGCGCTGCTGCTACCGCGCGATCCCGAGGTCGAGCCGAGCCCCGAAGAACTAGCGCTGCGGCTGCAACTGCGGCTCGAACGGCTGAATGCGATGCGTGAGGCGGGGGCGCGGCTGATGGCGCGCGACCGGGTCGGGCGCGATGTGTTCAAGCGCGATGCGGCGGAGGGGCTGCGGACGGTGCGCAAGGCGCGCTGGCAGGCCGAAATCTACGATCTGATCGCGGCGTATGGCCGGATTTCGGCCCGCACGCGGCCGGTGATGCACGTCGTCGCCGATAGGCAGGTGATGACGCTGGAGGCGGCGATCGCGCGCGTTTCGGCGCTGATCGGTCAGGCGATCGAGTGGCGCACGATTGAGGCGTTCCTGCCCGATGACGATGGTCCGCTCCGTAAATCGGCGCTGGCGTCCAGCTTCGTCGCCTCGCTTGAGCTGGCGCGGCAGGGGCGGGTCGAATTGCGCCAACACGCACCGTTCGCGCCGCTTTATCTGCGCGCGCCCGCATGACGCCGCCCGATGATCTGGCGCGCGCGGTGGAGGCGGTGCTGTTCGCCGCCGCCGAACCGCTGACGGTCGACACGATCGCGGCGCACACCGGCGCGGGCAACGTGCGCGCCGCGCTGGATAAGATCGCAGCCGATTATGCGGGGCGCGGGGTAAATCTGGTCGAGCGCGGCGGGCGCTGGCAGTTCCAGACCGCCGCCGACATGGCGCACCTGCTCCGTCGCGACCGCGAGGAGGCGCGCAAGCTCAGTCGCGCCGGGATCGAGACGCTGGCGATCGTAGCGTATCACGAACCCGTCACGCGCGCGGAGATCGAGGCGATTCGCGGGGTGCAGATATCCAAGGGCACGCTGGACGTGCTGATGGAGGCGAACTGGATTCGCCCCGCAGGACGGCGCGACATGCCGGGACGCCCGCTCACCTATGCGACGACGACCGAATTTCTCGTTCATTTCGGACTGGCGAGCCGTCGTGATCTGCCCGGTATCGACGACCTGTGCGCTGCGGGGCTGCTTGATCCGGTCGATCTCGCTTTCGATCAACTCACTGTAGAAAAGGAGGGAGAGGAAGACTAGATAGAGCGGACTTCAGGAGATTACCCATGGGCGGTTTCAGCCTTCCGCATATCCTCATTCTCGCGGTCGTCGCGATTCTGCTGCTCGGCGGCGGACGTTTCTCGAGCATGATGGGCGACGTCGCAAAGGGCGTGAAGAACTTCAAGAAGGGCATGTCGGAGGAGGAGGAAGAGGCCGCCGCCGCCAAGCCCGCCAGCCGGATCGAGGCGCAGCAGGCAGCGCGTCCCGCCAGCGAAACCGTGATCCACGAAGAGAAGGCGCCGCGCTGATCCACGCGCGCTGATTCGCCGCGACCAACCCCGCGCGAAGGCCGTCGATGCTTGATTTCAACCTGACCGAAATGGCGGTGGTCGCAGTCGTCGCACTGCTGGTCATCGGGCCGAAGGATCTGCCCAAGGCGCTGCGCGTCGCGGGATATTGGATCGGCAAGGCGCGCGGCGTCGCGCGTCAATTCCGCGCGGGCTTCGACGAAATGGTGCGCGAGGCCGAACTCGCCGAAATGGAAAAGAAGTGGCAGGAGGAAAACGAGCGGATCATGCGCGAACATAGCGCACCCGCAACTGCCACCGCCGCGCTGGCCGCACCGGTTCCGGCGGATGATCCGGCTCCCGTCGAGCCGGGCACGACGGCCATGGACGACGATCAGCCCCCATTGCCGTTGATGGTCGAACAGCCTTTGGTGCGACCTGCCGCTGACGCATCGCCTTCGCGGGAAAGCGGTCCCGAACACTCTGATAAACCTTCGCACGGTGCGGCGTCGTGAAGGATCTCGACGACACCCGCGCACCTTTGCTCGATCACCTGATCGAGCTTCGCCGTCGGCTGTTGTGGTGCGTCGGCTCGATCCTGCTGGCGTTTTTCGTCTGCTATTACTTCGCGGAAAATATCTTCGCGTTCCTTGTCCAGCCGCTGCTGGCGGTGGGGCAAAAGAAGCTGATCTATACGCAGATTTTCGAGGCGTTCTTCGTCCAGATCAAGGTCGCGTTCTTTGCCGCGATGATGCTGTCGTTCCCGGTAATCGCGAACCAATTGTGGCAGTTTATCGCGCCCGGCCTGTACCGGAAGGAAAAGCGCGCGCTGCTGCCGTTCATCCTGGCGACGCCGGTGCTGTTCGGCATGGGCGCATCGATGGCGTATTTCATCGCGGTGCCGATGGCGCTTCACTTCCTGCTCAGCTTTCAGGGCGACGTCGGGGGGATCAGTCAGGAGGCGCTGCCTGCGATCGGCAATTATCTGTCGTTCATCATGCAATTCCTGTTCGGCTTCGGGATCGCTTTCCTGCTGCCGGTCTTGCTGATGCTGCTGGAGCGCGCCGGGATCGTGACCCGCAAGCAACTGGTCGGCGCGCGGCGCTACGCGATCGTCGCCGCCTTCGCCATCGCGGCGGTGCTGACGCCCCCAGATGTCGGGTCGCAACTGCTGCTCGCGATACCTTTGTGCATTCTCTACGAATTCGCGCTGATCGCGATCTGGTTCACCGAACGCCGCCGCGCGCGTGAAGCTGAAGTTGCGCTAGAGCCCGGCGAATAGTCGGCGCAAACGAAAAGGGCGGGCCAAGCTTTCGCTCGACCCGCCCCAGAAGCCGCAAAGGTGGGACGATCAGTCCGCAGCCTTCTCCACTGCTTGACCGGCCGACTGGACGTCCTTGCCGGCGCCTTCGACGGTGTTGCACGCCGACACGACGAGTGCGCTGGCGACGACGAGCATGGAAACGATCTTGCGCATGAAATTTACCTTTCGAAACCGGGCATGACTGCCTCGGTGCAAATGCGCGTCCCGGAATATCGTTCCGCAACCGCTTCGATTTCACGTCGCGTCCGACATCCGTCAGGATTGCAAAAAATAAGACCCGGAAACGTCACCGGGGGGGAGGGTTGACGTTTCCGGGCCTATGACTTGGATAGCGAGAGCGGGGGGGCATAATGTCGCTATCCGAACAGTAGAACGGACCTGTCGAATGTCGGTTCCATCCAACGCAGAAAAAAATCGTCTAGTCGCGTCCGATCACCACAATCGCAATTTCATAGGCGCCAGAAAGCGGGTCGTGGTGCAAAGGCGAACGCAACTGGCGCGACAAACCCTCCATCACGCGTCCGTACCGCTGCGCCAAACCATCGCGCAGCGCTTCACCTTCGATCAGCGCCGGTGACGAGATGCGCAGGACGGCGCGATCTTCGGTCGCGCCTGGCTTCACCGACACGCGCATGTGCGCCGCGGCGTCGCAGCTCATCGCCAGTTCGATCGTCTCGGTAACGAGGAAGGCGATTGCCACTGCGGTATCCTGCGACACGAAATAGGCGTCGACGTCGAGCATGATCGCGAGCCGGCTTCCTTCGGGAGCGGTGGCGCGGATGTTGGAGGCGAGTTCGCCGATGACGGATCGCAGGCCGAGGCCGCGATTGTCCTCCATCTCGGCGAAATGATTGCGGTGGACGACCGCGAGCGCATCGACGCGGCGCTGGATCGAGGCATAGGCCTGCAGCGCCTCGGGCGTCTTCGCGCTGCGGGCGTGAAGGTTGATCAGGCTGGAGATCACCTGCAGGTTATTCTTGACGCGGTGGTGGACCTCCCGCGTCAGTCGCGTCTGGCGTACAAGACCCTCCGCGAGCCCCGCCTCGTGGATCGCGACCGTTCGGGTCAACGCGCGAAAGGTGTCGGCCAGTTCGCGGATTTCCTGTGCCGGCAATCCGCGGATCAGAGCGGCGTCGGCTTCGTCGCCCGGCGTGAACGCGGCGATCCCGGCGCGCAGGTGACGCAAGGGGCGGATCAGCAGCCGGTCCACGACAAACCACGATATCCCGGCCGCCGCCGCCCACATCAGGAACGGCAGCATCAGCGCGATCACCAGCGGAGACGTGATCGGCGCGGCGCGTACCTGCATATCCAGCACCAGATCGGCGATGCCGAGTTCGATGCGGCTGGTTTCGCGCCGCTCCAGCGTGCTCATCCGGGGCAACGGTCGCAATATAAGCCCGTCGCCGTCACGCACCAACGTGGCGGCATAGGGCGAGGCGAAACCGCTGGGTTCACTCAACCGGGCGAGAAACGGGCCGGGGAAATAGGCCGCCGCCGAAACGGTGCGCGCCCGGCCGGCGACTCCGAGCAGCAGGCCTTCGCCCGGAACGAGATGACCCGCAACGGCGGCTTCGCGCGCCGCTTGGGCGGTATCGGTCGCACCGGAGAAGGCGGCGCCGCACACCGGGCGGCCAAGTCGATCGAAGATCGCAAAGCGCACGCCATTCGCCGCCTGCTGCGCGAAGACACCCTGCGCGCGCGCGCAACTCGGCGCATCGGCGGCGTCGCGCTCGAGTGCATCGACCGCAACGCGCAGCGCCGTCATGTCGCCGATCAGTTCGATCGCGATCGCCCGGCTGCTTTCCACCGCGGCGACGCGCAGGCGCGAACGCGTCTCTGTTTCGGCGATCTGGGTGGTTTTCAGGGTTGCGAAAATCGCGATTAACGCGAGCGGGAGCAGCGCTACTGAAAGGATAAGAAACAGTTTCGCCCCGGTCGGCCAACGTGCGAGCGCGCTGGAGGGCGCCGTGCCGATCCGGGGATCGTCAGCTATCGGTTCCATATCGGACCGGGAACTCAGTCCAGCTTGCCGAGCAGCGAAAGCATTTCGTCGGGAACCGCTTCTTCGATCGTCTTCTGATAGATCGAGCGCAGCGCCGACCCCATGTCACGATCCTTCGATTGAACGGGCGGCACGCCCTTCTTTCGGTCCGACTTCTTTTCTTCGTGGCCCGAACTCAACACAAACCCCCCGGCGAAGCCCGGATCGTTGCCGGGCGGTCCCTGAATTCGCCCGGATACGGCCGGACTGCCCGCATGTGCAACATGCAAGCGAGACAATGAAACAAAAGAGCGTGTTGATGGTTCCACTGTCCGGCGAGGAAATTCGTCGATCGCCGAATTGCGGTCGATCGTACGGGAAAATCGCCGAAAACGCATTGATAAGTCGGGGCCGGGCGCGCACATCGCGGCGGTATTCGAAAAGGGAGACATTTCGGCTCATGTCGCTTGGACAACAACTCGCGCCTCACCTTCCGTTTCTGCGGCGCTACGGCCGTGCTCTCACTGGCAGTCAGTCCCACGGCGACAAATATGTTCGCGCGACATTAGAAGCGATCGTCGCCGCGCCGGCGGAATTTCCGCGTGACGTCGATCCGCGGCTCGGCTTGTACCGTACGTTTCAGGCGATCTGGGCGTCGACCAACTTCGAGGACGATGCCGACGACGGCTTTGGCGACGATCAGGAATCGATCGCTCGGGCGCGCCTTTCCCGTATGACGCCGCTGTCGCGACAGGCGCTGCTACTGACCGCGATGGAAGGATTCACGCCGGAGGATACAGCCTATCTGATCGAGGTTGAGCCGGCCGAGGTCGAATCGCTCGTCGCCGACGCGCTATCGGAAATCGAGAACCAGACCCGCGCGCGCGTGCTGATCATCGAGGACGAGCCGATCATCGCGATGGACGTCGAGACGATCGTGCGCGATCTCGGCCACGAAGTGACCGGTGTAGCAGTGACTCGCGACGAAGCCGTCGCACTGGCGATGCAGGACCGGCCTGGTCTCGTTCTTGCCGACATCCAACTGGCTGACGACAGTTCGGGCATCGACGCGGTGAAGGACATTCTCGCCGAATTCCAAGTGCCGGTGATCTTCATCACCGCTTTCCCCGAACGCCTGCTGACCGGCGAACGTCCGGAACCGACGTTCCTGATCACGAAGCCGTTCCAGCGGTCGACCGTGAAGGCCGCGATCAGCCAGGCGCTGTTCTTCGATCAATCCACCGCCCCGGTCGAATAGGAAACTGTTCAATTCGCGGGATCGATACGGACCCAAAACATTCTCTGGGGGGTTAAGCTTGCATGGCTGACGACGAAAAACAGGTTCATATCGATTCCGACGATGCGCGCGGCGGGGCGACCCCGCACATGACGCGCTATATCTTGGGGATCTCGCTCGTTCTGGTGGTTGCGATCTTCGCCTTCCTGATCTTCGCGCGGCAGTAAGTAGGCGACCCGTACATCGATGTATCGGCTGGCAAATGCGGCTGGCCGCACCTATCATGAGACTGGAGGTCGCGCCGCCATCGGCGCGACGGGGATGATCGAAGCGGCATGACGCAAGCAGAAATGCGCGAAGACGACGACGCGGAAATCGCCGCGCCGGTCGAGCACGTCGCGCTATCCGATCCCGAGTTCAAGACGCAACTCGCGCAGGTGATTCCCCACCTGCGCGCGTTCGGCCGGTCGCTGTCCGGTAATCGCGATCTCGCCGACGATCTCGTGCAGGAAACGTTGTTGAAGGCGTGGGCCGCGCGCAAACGTTTTCAGGCCGGCACCAACATGCGGGCGTGGACATTTATCATTTTGCGTAACCTGTATTTGTCCCAAATGCGCCGGTCACGCTTCAAAGGTGAGTGGGACGATCTGGTTGCCGATCGCTTGCTCGCGGCGCCGGCGAGCCAGGACAAGCATGTCGAACTCGCCGACATGCAGCGCGCGTTGTTGCATTTGCCGCAGCCGCAGCGCGAAGCGTTGATCCTGGTTGGTGCGGGCGGGTTCGCTTACGAAGAAGCTGCCGAAATTTGCGGCGTGGCGGTAGGTACGATCAAAAGCCGCGTTGCACGCGGGCGAGTCGCGCTAGAGGCGTTGATGAGTGGTACCGACCTGACATCACGACGCGACCATCACAACGATTCGGGGATGACGACGCTGGACGAGATCATGGGCGAGGTCGACGAACTCAGCCGCGACCGCTGAGTTCGTCAGTTTCGTTCGCGGCGGTCGATTGCGTCGAGCGAACGTTGCATATCGCTTGGCAGATCTGCCTCGTTAGCGAATGCCAGGCTCAACGTCAGACCGATCGCGTCGGTCGCACGTGGGCGGCGCACGACATATCCGCCATGCTGCTCCGTGTGTCCGAGTTGGTCCATCCGCGTCATGATTGTAAAAACGACCGAGGCGGCGGTAAGTTTCGTCGGGTGACACAGTGCAGCAATGAACAGCCGATCGCGGCATGACGGAAACAGTCGTTTTGGCGGCAATTACCGAAGCGGCAGGGCGTGCGCGCGGGCATTCGCCGTTCCTTTCAATGCTGTTGGATCGCGAGCCTGAAATTGCGGCTGAACTGGACGCCGGACGCTATGGCCGAACCTCACCGACCATGGATGCAACACAGTCCATCGCCCGTTCTCTCCGCCTTGCGCGGCGTCGGCTGGCGCTGTCGGTGGCGGTCGGCGATCTGGCGGGATCGCTCGATCTGAGCGCGGTTACCGGCGCGCTGACCGACTTTGCCGACCAAGCGCTGGACGTCGCGATCCGTGCGGCGATCGAGGAGCGCACGCCGGGCGCGGAACCGCGCGGCTTCGTCGCGATCGCGCTGGGGAAGCAAGGCAGCCGCGAGCTGAACTATTCCTCCGATATCGATCCGATCCTGCTGTTCGATCCCGACACGCTGCCGACGCGTCCGCGTGAGGAGCCGATCGAGGCCGCAGTCAGGATCGGCAAGCGCGTGGTCGAGCTGCTGCAGGCGCGCGACGGTGACGGCTATGTGCTGCGCGTCGATCTGCGCCTGCGCCCGACGCCCGAGGCGACGCCGATCGCGCTGCCGGTCGAGGCAGCGATCACGTATTATGAATCGCAGGCGCTGCCGTGGGAACGCGCCGCCTTCATCCGCGCCCGCGCCTGCGCTGGCGACGTGGCGCTGGGCGAGCGTTTCCTGACCGCGATCCGCCCGTTCCTGTGGCGGCGCAGTCTCGATTTCGGTGCGATCGGGGAAATCGTCGCGATCACGCAGCGGATACGCGACCATCACGCGCAGGGGCAGGCGTTCGGCCCCGGATACGACCTGAAGCGCGGGCGCGGCGGCATCCGGGAGATCGAATTCTTCGCGCAGATCCATCAATTGATCCACGGCGGCCGCGACGCGACGCTCCGCGTGCCTGATACGCGCGGCGCGCTGCGGGCGTTGGCGGCTGCGGGGCGGATCGATGCGAACGATGCAGCCGCGCTGGTCGAAGCCTATGAATTGCTGCGCACGATCGAGCACCGCGTTCAGATGATCGACGATCGGCAGACGCACCATTTGCCGACCGGTGCGGCGCTCGACAATGTGGCGCAGCTTCATGGTCTGCAGGACGGCGCGGCGCTGCTGAAGTTGCTCGCACCGCACGTCGCGCGTGTAGCGGCAGTGTTTGACGGGCTCGCACCTGCAAGGGGCGATACGCTGTCAGTCGATGGCGATTGCCTGCGGCAACAGCTTGCCGCTGCGGGGCTCGACGACAAGGCCGCGGCGCGGGTCGAGGCATGGCGTGCGGGTCGTTATCCCGCATTGCGCAGCGCTGCAGCGCAAGCCGCGCTGGAGGCGGTGCTGCCCAGCCTGATCGCCGCGTTCGCCGAGGCTCCCGCACCCGATGCGGCGCTCATCCGGCTCGATACCCTGCTCGAGCGGCTGCCGAGCGCGATCAACATCTTCCGCCTGCTGGAGGCGCGGCCCGGTCTTGCGGCGCTGCTTGCGGCGTTGCTGAGCCACGCGCCGACGCTGGCCGACGAACTGGCGCGTCGCCCCGATCTGCTTGATGGACTGATCGATGCCAGCGCGTTCGACGCGGTGGGATCGGTCGCCGAACTGGCGGACGAGATGCGGCGCGGGGAGCGCGGCGCGGACTATCAGGCGCGGCTCGATCATGTGCGGCGCATCGTAGGCGACAAGAGGTTTGCGCTTGGGGCGCAGATCGTCGCCGGCGCGGCCGATCCGCTGGCGGTTTCGCATGGCTATTCGCGTGTGGCGGAGGCGGCGATCGAGGTGCTGGCCGCGGAGACCGTCGCGGAATTCACGCGCGCACACGGCCGTGTTCCGGACAGCGAATTTGTTATTCTGGCGCTCGGGCGGCTTGGGGGCGGGGCGCTGACGCACGCATCCGACCTCGACCTGATCTATCTTTTTACCGGTGATTTCTCGGCTGAATCCGATGGTGCGAAACCACTTGGCGCGACGCTGTACTACAACCGGCTGGCGCAGCGCGTGACGGGCGCGTTGTCGGTCGCGACCGCGGCCGGGCCGCTCTATCCGATCGACACGCGGCTACGTCCTTCGGGTGCGCAAGGCCCGCTGGCGGTGACGTTCGACAGCTTCGCGCGCTATCAGCACGAAGAGGCGTGGACGTGGGAGCATATGGCGCTGACGCGCGCTCGGCCGGTGTTCGGGTCGGAGACGGCGAGAGTTCAGGTTTGCGCCATCATCGCCGAGGTGCTGGCGGCTAACGGCGAACGTGATGTCATCGCCGACGCGGTCGCGATGCGTGCCGAGATGGCGGCGCACAAGCCGCCAGCGGGGCCGCTCGATGCGAAGCTGCTGCCAGGCGGGCTGGTCGATCTGGAGTTCGTCGTCCACGCGACGCAACTGTCGCGTCGCACCGGCTTCGATCCCGCGCTCGATCGCGCGATCGCCGCGTTGGGTGGTCTGCTGCCGCCGGGGATGGGCGCGGCGCACGATCTGCTGACACGTTTGCTCGTGACGCTTCGGCTCGTCGCGCCCGATGCGCAGGAACCCGCAGCCGATGCGACACGGGCGTTGATCGCGCGCGCGCTGGGGCTGGCGGATTGGGGCGCGGTGCTTGCGGGGTTTGCGTCGACGCGGCACGACGTGGCGGCGGCATGGAGGAAGTTGAGCGATGGATACGATGCCTGACGTCACGCTGACCGGGGCCGATGGCGCGCCGCTGAAGCTGCGCGATCTGCCGCTGCCGCTGGTCGTTTATTTCTATCCGAAGGACGATACGTCGGGCTGCACGCGTGAGGCGCAGGATTTCTCTGCGCTGGCGGGCGATTTCGCCGCCGCGGGCGTGACGGTGCTCGGCGTGTCGAAGGACAGCCCGAAAAGCCACGCGAAGTTCGCGGCGAAATATGACCTGTCGGTGCCGCTGGGGAGCGACGAAGACGGCAGCGTTTGCGAGGCGTTCGGCGTGTGGGTCGAAAAATCGATGTACGGCAAGAAATATATGGGGATCGAGCGTTCGACCTTCCTGTTTGACGGCGATGGCGCGCTGAAAAACGACTGGCGTAAGGTGAAAGTGCCGGGTCACGCAGACGCCGTTCTGGCCGCCGCGAAAGCGCTTTGAACGGCGCGAAATCACGCGCGCCGCGCCCTGATGGCCGTCATTTCCGCGGGTTGCAGGGCTTCGTTCCAACGCTTCGGCGCATGACTCTCCCGGTTTGACGCGAGACCGTCATGATGGACTTGCCTTGGGGCGTCCGGGCTGGTCAGTAACCATCGTCAGGGCGCGGGGGTCGCGATCCAGGCTATAGTTCGCGTTAGCGGACGGCGGGATCCCGTCGTTCGTTCGATAATTATCGCATCGGGGTTCGATGACCAATTTGTCCAACACGCCGGTCGCCCGTCTAACCGAGCGAGCACGTTCCATTTTCACCGCGCGTGATCTGATCTTCCATGATGGCCGTACCTTGCGGCGCTTTCGCGTCGGCGGCGCGGTTCAGGGCGTCACCGCCGGAACCGCCGCCGCGGTTCTGCTGCTCGCCGGCTATGGCGCGGCGCAGGCCTCGACCGAAGCCGCTACCGCCGCCGGTATCGTCGCCCCCGCCGTTTCCGAAGCGCGGCTGAAGCAGATGGAGCGCAAGGTCGCGTCGATGCAGGCGCGCGTCGCGACGATCCGCCAGACCGCGCAGGCGCATGCCGACCGCATCGAGCAGCGTCAGGCGCTGATCGCCGCCGCGATGACCGGCAAGGGCGATGCGAAGAAATTGGCGCTCGCGACGCTGGCGATCGATCCCGTCGCCGACCGCGTCGCGGCACACGCGATTGCGCCGCTGAAGAAAGTCGAGGCGCGCCAGGTCGCGCTGGCCGCCGCCGCGGAAGAAATGCTCGATCGACGCTACGCGATGGCGACGAAGCAGATTCGCAAGCTCGGCCTCCGCCCCGACCGCGTCGTGCGTCGCCTGCCTGTGGGGGCGATGGGCGGTCCGCTGATCCCGGCGAGCAGCGCAGAGGCGACCGCCGATCTTTCCGCCGATCAGCAGTTCCGGTCGCTGTTCATGACCTGGAAGAAGCTCGATACGCTTGAACAGGGCGTAATCTCGATCCCATCGGTGCAGCCCGTCCAGCACCTGACCTTCACCAGCAATTTCGGCATCCGCAGCGATCCGTTCCGCGGCACAGCCGCGATGCATGCCGGCGTCGACATTCCTGGCCCTTCCGGCACGCCGATCTACGCCACTGCCGATGGCATCGTAAGCCACGCCGATCGTCAGGGCGGGTATGGCAACATGATCGAGGTGAACCACGGCAAGGGGATTTCGACCCGCTACGGCCATCTGTCGAAGATCATGGTGACCGCCAACGGTCGCGTGCGTCGCGGGCAGATGATCGGCCTGATGGGTTCGACCGGCCGCTCGACCGGCCCGCATCTTCATTACGAGGTCCGCATCGATGGCCATGCGGTCAATCCGGTGCCGTTCCTGACCACCGCCGACTATCTGCTGGCGTCGAAGGATCAGGCTGTCGGCCAGATTCCCGTCGCGGCCGGCGGACCCGCCGCCCAGGATTGATCGTCCGGTTGCCGCGGCGCGGGCGAGGGCCTATCTCTGCGGCATGGCGACATTAGCTACCGACATCGCGTTGACCTCCGCCGCCGCCGCGCGTGTCGCGACGATCGCGGCGAAACAAGGTAAACCCGCGATCCTGCGGCTGTCGGTCGAAGGCGGCGGCTGTTCGGGCTTCCAGTATAAATTCGGGTTCGCCGATGCGCCCGAGCCTGGCGACGCGATCGCCGAAACCGACGGCGTGCGGCTGTTGGTCGACGACATGAGCCTCGATCTCGTCCGCGGGTGCGCGGTCGATTACGTGGAGTCGCTCGGCGGCGCGGCGTTCAAGGTTGAAAATCCCAATGCGGCCAGCGGCTGCGGTTGCGGGACTAGCTTCGCGGTGTGATACCGCGCGCATGAAAATCGTCACCTTCAACATCAACGGCATCAAGGCTCGGCTTCCGCGTCTGCTGGAATATCTGGCCGAGCAGCAGCCCGACGTTGTGTGTCTGCAGGAATTGAAGACCAGCGACGAAACCTTTCCCGAGAACGATATTCGTGACGCGGGTTATGGTGTCGTGTGGCACGGGCAGAAGAGCTGGAACGGCGTCGCGGTGCTGGCGAAGGGCATCGACCCGGTCGAGCGCCTGCGCGGACTGGAAGGCGAGCCAGAGGACGAACACAGCCGTTACCTCGAATGCGACGTCGGCGGACTGGTGGTCGCGTCAATCTATCTGCCCAATGGCAACCCCCGGCCGGGGCCGAAATTCGACTATAAGATTCGGTGGATCGATCGGCTCCGCGCGCGCGCGCAGGCGTTGCTGGCCGATGAAACGCTCGCGGTCCTGGCGGGCGATTACAACGTCATCCCGAACGACGATGACACCTATTCCGTGCGCGCGATGCAGGACGACGCGTTGATGCAGCCAGAAAGTCGTGCGGGGTATCGATCGCTCGTCACGCAGGGATGGACCGACGCGTTGCGCACCCGGCATCCGAATGGCGGCATGTGGACGTTCTGGGATTATCAGGCTGGCGCGTGGCAACGCGATGCGGGGTTTCGCATCGATCACCTGTTGCTCAGCCCGACTGCTGCGGACCGCCTGATCGATGCAGGCGTCGACAAGGAATATCGCGGGCGCGAGAAGGCGAGCGATCATGCGCCGACTTGGGTCACACTTCGGTAGCGAGTTGCTTAGAACATTTTCTGGACGGATGGTGGATTACACTTGTAGTCGGTATATCTGCCTAAGGTTTGGCACATCGCACCAGTCGATGAATTTGCTAAATATCTGAAAACTAAGTCTTTCAGTGTATGGCATGACTAATGCACTGACACGGTCAGCAGCAGATAGCGCTGCGGACTCGTGAAAGGATGCAAGTCATGAAAACTCTCGTGATCGCCAGTGGTCTGGCGCTTTCGTGCGGCGTTGCGGCGGCACCCGCGATGGCCGAACCGGCGCGCGCGTCGGTAAACTCATCCGCCGCGTCGGGTACGACTGCGGCGTCCGGCGCGCAGAACGAAGCCCGGCGCTACTGCATCGTGGAGACGCCGACCGGTTCGCGGATCGAGCGGAAAGAATGCCGCACCCGCGCCGACTGGTTGAAGCAAGGCTTCGACCCGCTCGACCCCAAGTGAGCGCCAACCGCCGGCCCGGCGCAGCGCCGGGCCGGCGCGATCGAAGGAGGTTGCCATGTTGATCCTTACCGCCGCTGCGCTGGTGTCCCTGTCGACCGGCGCGGCCGTGATCGACGCGGATGCGCGCGGGTCCGATCGTACCATGTTGACCATCGCGCTAACCGCGCCGGCACGCCCGCGACGCGTCCGCGCCGAGCGGCGCTATTGTTTCGACGATCGGATGACCGATCCGGACAACCCTCGCCGTGTATGCAGAACGCTCGCCGATTGGCGAAAACTCGGACTGGAGCCGATCATCGGCTGACGTTCAGAGCGTCTTTTCGTAGATCTGATACGTTTTGTTGATGTCGCACTGGATCGTCTCGGCGATCGATCGCATTCCCTGATTGTCGTCGAGGATCCAGCCGATCTCGCCGCGCACCGCGCCGTAGTTCTCGACCGCGGCGCGCCGGATATACTCGATCAGCATGAAGGCTAATTGGCTCGCCATGCGCGACGCCTGCAATTCCTTGATGACCCCCATCAACGGCACGCGCACCGTTCGCACTTGCGGCGCACGCAGCCACCACAGCAGCCTCGCCCAGCCGAACGGGAACAAACTGCCATTCAGCGGCTTGATCGCCTCGTTTAGATCAGGAAGCGTGATCATGAACGCGACCGGTCGGCCGTCTAGTTCGGCGATGCGGATCAAGTCGTTGAACACGATCGGCTTCAACTTCACGCCGACATCGGCGATCTCGGGCGGGGTGAGGGGGACGAAGCCCCAATTGCCGGACCAGGCATCGTTCAGGATCGACAGGATGATCGCTGCTTCCTGTTCGAATTTCGACTTGTCGACCCTGCGCACCACGATCCGTGGGTTCTTCTCACCTGACTGGATGATACGGTTCACGATCGGCGGGAAGGGTTTGGTGATATCCAGTTCATAAGTGAAAAGCTGCTTCACCGGCGCATAGCCGGCCGCCTCGATCCAGCCGCGGTACTCAGGTTTCGCGTGACCCATCATCACGGTCGGCGCATGATCGAAGCCGTCGATCAGCAGGCCCGGCTCCTCCCACACCGACATGCTGATCGGACCGAGGACGCGTTTCATGCCCTGTTCGCGCAGCCATTCCTCTGCCGTGGCAATCAGCACGGCGAAGATGTCTTCGCTTTCGGCCTCCATCAGGCCCCATTGCCCGCAACCCGGCCCGAAACCCTGTTCGGCAGGCATCGTCAGCGCAAGGGTGTCGATATGCGCGGAGATTCGCCCGACGACGCGTCCGCCCTGCTCGCCCAGGAATAATTGCGCCGTCGCATGGCTGAACCAGCCATTCTTTTCGGGTGTAATAAGCCCGATCGCCTCGCCCTTCAGCGGCGGAATCCAATGCGGATCGTCGGCGTAGAGCCGGAAGGGAAGGTCGACGAAGGCCTTGCGGTCGCGCTTCGTCAGGACGGGTCGGATCGTTAAGCTGCTGGCCATCGCGGGCTTCCTAATCGGGGCATTCGATCATGGCGAGTGGCGTTCTGCATGGCGCGCATAGAGCAAGGGGTCTGTAAAGGTCACGCTGCCGCCATTATCTGCAGGCAATGGACAGAGTTATGGATACCACGCTCACGTTCGATCGACCGGCAGCCGCCCCTGCGACGCGTGCTGTGATCGCCGACGACCGGACGATGCTGCGTACGGCGGCGGAACTGACGCGCGAACTGAATGCGCCGCGGTCGGCGATTTACTGGGGCGACTTCATCGCGTCGGTCGTCGTCGGTTATGCCGGTCTGGTCACAGCGATCATGGTGGGGCCGACCGCGCTGGCGATCGGCGCGGGCGTCCTTGCGGTGCTGGGACTTTATCGCGCGCTCAGCTTCATCCACGAACTGACCCATATCAAGCATGCGTCGCTGCCCGGCTTTCGCACCGCGTGGAATGCGCTGATCGGCGTGCCGATGCTGGTGCCGTCGTTCATGTACGAAGGCGTCCACACCCTCCACCACGCGCGCACGCGATATGGCACGGCGGAAGATCCCGAATATCTCCCGCTCGCGCTGATGAAGCCGTGGACGCTGCCGCTGTTCATCGTCGTGTCGGCGCTGGCCCCGATCGCGCTGATCTTCCGCTATGCTATCCTGTCGCCGCTGTCGGCGATCATCCCGCCGCTGCGCCGCATCGTGGTCGAGCGTTATTCGGCGCTGGCGATCAACCCGTCGTTCCGCCGCCGGATGCCCGATGGCGATTTCAAGGCGCAATGGACCCGGATCGAGATCGCCGCGAGCATCTGGGCGATCGCGCTGATCGTGCTGGTCGCGACCGGTGTACTCCCGCTGCGTGCGTTCGCGATCCTGCTGGCGGTCGCGTCGGGCGTCGCGGTGCTCAATCAGGTCCGTACGCTCGTCGCGCATCTGTGGGAGAATGAGGGCGAGGCGATGACCGTCACCGCGCAATATCTCGACACGGTCAACGTGCCGCCGCCGACTTTGCTGCCTGCGTTGTGGGCGCCGGTCGGGCTGCGGTATCACGCGCTGCATCACCTGCTGCCGGGTTTGCCGTATCATGCGCTCGGCGAGGCGCACCGCCGCATTTCCGCCGCGCTCGAAAGGGAATCCCCTTATCACAAGGCAAGCTATAAAGGCTTGCCGGGGCTGGTGTGGAAGATCGGGCGCAGCACGATGGTCCGCGCCAAATAGATCATTCCTCGCTGCGGATCAGGACCGCCTCGCCGATCAGCAGGAACAGCAGGAACGGCGCCCATGCGGCGAGAAACGGCGGATATGCGCCGAGATTGCCCATCGCGAGCGCGAAATTGTCCGCCACGAAATAGGCGAAGCCCAGCCCCATGCCGATGACGGCGCGGATAAACAGCTTCCCCGATCGCGCGATCCCGAATGCGGCGACCGCGCCGAGCAATGGCATCAGCACCGACGATAAAGGCGCGGACAATTTGTGCCACAACGCGCCCTCCATCGACTTGGTCGGCCGTCCGGCCTCCGACAGATCGGAGATGGCGGATTGGAGCGCGGTGAAGGACAGGCCGTTCGGATCGACCGTCGCCAGCGTGAACTGATCGGGCGTGACGCCCTGTCCGACGGTCAGGTCGCCCAGCGCGGTGACCGTGCCGCGCGCCACGTCGAACCGTTTCGCCGGACCGATCCGCCAGCCGTCGCCGTCGCGGCGTCCGCGCGGCGCCGTGACGATCGTGCGCAGGATGCCGCCCTCGCGGTCGTACAAGGTTATCCCGCCCAGCTGCGCCGCATCGCCGCGCCCCCTGATCTGTGCGACCTGGATCAGATCGTCACCCGATCGCACCCACACGTTCGACCGGTCGCCGCGATCGATCGGCAGCGGGCCGTAGTTGACCTGCTGCCACTGCGCGAGCGTCGCGCTGGCGCGCGCGACGATCCGTTCGTTGAACCCGAAGCTGAGGATCGCAACGCCGAAACTCGCCACCAGCAGCGGGGCGAGCACCTGATGCGCCGATAAGCCCGATGCCTTTAACGCGACGATCTCGCTGTTCTGGTTCATCGTGATCAGCGTCAGGATCGTCCCCAACAGCACCGAAAACGGGAACAGGAACGCGATCAGTTCGGGCGCGCGTAGCGACGCGTAGCGCCACACCTCGCCATCGCCATTGCCGGGAACCGCCAGGATCTTGCCCGATTCACTCAGCAGGTTGAGCGCGAGCAGGACGATCATCAGCCCGGCGAGGATGCCGAACGTGCGGATCAGGAACATCCGGCCCATGTAGAAGGACACGGTGCGCGACGGAAAGAACGAGGTCATGCCGCGACAAACTCCGCGCGCTTACGCCTGGCGCCCGGCAAATACCGCATGATCGCCGCCACCGCCTTGCCCGAAACACGCTCCAGCGCGCCGATCGGCTGGCCGCCGGGAACATAGGCAAGCGTGTAGAACATCCAGAACACCAATCCGGCAAAGATCGCGAACGGCACCCACAGCGCGATGAACGGGTCGACGCGGCCCAGTTCGCCGAACGCCGCGGCATATTGATTCACCTTGTGATAGGTGACGATCATCACGATCGACAGGAAGACGCCCAGCGCCGACGTCGATCGTTTGGGCGGCACGCCGAGCGCGACGCCCAACAGCGGCATCAGGAACATCGACGCGACTTCGGCCAGGCGGAAGTGGAATTCCGCCCGGCTGCTGTCGCGCGCCTGTTCGCTGCCTGCGGTCTTGCCGAGCACGGCCAGTTCGGGAAGCGTATATTCCAGATTGCGCCCGCCGCGGACGCGGAAGCTTTCGAACTTCGGCAGATCGATCGGCAGGTCATGCGCGCTGAACGTCAGGACGCGGGGCACGCGGAACCCGGCGCGATCGTGGACCAAGGTACCGTTGGTCAGCCGGAAGATGATGACGTTGGGATCGTCGGTCGCCAGGAACTGTCCGCTGTCGGCGGTCACCGCCAGCTTGTCGCCCTTTGGCGTGTTCACCTCGACGAAGATGCCGGAAAGCTTTCGGCCCTTTTCGCGGCTTCGCTCGATCCTGAGCGTCATGCGGTCGCCGAGGTGGGTGAATTCGCCGACCTTGATCGACGCCCCCAATGCGCCGGTACGCAAGTCGAACCGCAATTGTTCGTACGCATAGCGCGCTTTTGGCTGGACGTAGCCGACGATCGCGATGTTGAGCGCGGCCAGCACCGCGGCATACATGAACGGCACGCGCAACAGCCGCCCATAACTCATCCCCACGCCGCGCATCACGTCCAGTTCGCTGGACGTGGCGAGGCGGCGAAAGGCGAGCAGGATGCCGAGCAGCAGGCCAATCGGAATGCCCAGGCCCAGATATTCGGGCAGCAGGTTCGCCAGCATCTTCCACACCACGCTGATCGGCCCGCCCTGCGTGGCGACGAAATCGAACAACCGCAGCATCCGGTCGAGCACCAGCAGCATCGCCGCGATGACCAGCGTCGAGATGAGCGGCAGCGCGATCAGCCGGGCCATGTAGCGGTCGATCGATTTCATGAAGGCGGGCGATACTCGAAGCGCGCGAGGCGGGGTGCGACGGCTATAGGCGTGCGTGCCGCTCGCGTCAGCCGAAATATCCCGCTTTATTCGGCCGCGATCTGCGCCGGGCCGACCGGCCGATCCTTCGCCATCGCCGCGTCGATCGCGCGTTCCAGCCCGACGAGGGTGAACGGTTTGCGCAACACGTGCTGCCCGCCGAACGCATCGCCGTCACCCATCTCGCCCGCAAACCCGGTGACGAAAAGCACCGCGATATGCGCGTGTTCGGGACCGAGCGCGGCGATCATTTCCGGCCCCGTCTGCGTCGGCATCAGCACGTCGGACAGGATCAGATCGACGCCGCCATGTTCGGCCAGCAATTGCGGCGCGGCGAGCGGATCGTCGCACGGGATCGGATAGTGCCCGAGTTCCTCGAGTGCGCCGACCGACGCGGCCAGCACGCGCGGGTCGTCCTCCACCACCAGGATGGTCAGCGCCTCGCTCGCGGTGCTGGCGGGCGGCGCGATGTCGACCACGCGTGGCACAGCGGCTCCGCTTTGGTCACGCGGCAGGTAGAGCGTGACGGTCGTGCCTTCATCCAGCAACGAATCGATCGCGATCTCGCCCTTCAACTGGCGTACGAAGGCGAATATCTGGCTCAGTCCAAGCCCCGTGCCCTGGCCGACCGACTTGGTGGTGAAGAACGGTTCGAACGCCCGTTCCACGATGTCGGGCGCCATGCCGCAACCGGTGTCGGTGACCGCGATCGTCAGATAGTCGCCCGCCGCGCAGGCACCGTGCGCATTGGCGGCCAGCGTCTGCGCGCGCGCCACGATGGTCAACGTCCCGCGCCCATCCATCGCATCGCGCGCGTTGACCGCAAGGTTCAGGATCGTGTTTTCGAACTGGACGCGATCCGCGCGCACGCGCCAGCCGTCGCTCGCGTCCTCGATCTCGACCGTGATCGCATCCCCCAGCGTGCGATCGAGCAGGTTCGACATGCCCGACAACAGCCCGCCCGCGTCGATCGGTTCGGGATTGATCGCGCCCTCGCGCGCGAAAGCGAGCAACTGGCGGGTCAATGCGGCCGCACGGGTCGCGCCTTCAGTCGCGCTGTCGAGATGTCGTGCGACGTCGCCGCCGTTCGCCAGATTGCGCTGCGCCAATTCGAGTCCGCCCAGCACGACCGCCAGCATATTGTTGAAATCGTGCGCGATGCCCCCGGTCAGCTGGCCCACCGCCTCCATCTTCTGCACCTGTCGCAGGCGCGCTTCCTGCTGGCGCAGTTCGGCGGTGGCGGCGTCGACCGCATCGGACAGTTCGTCGGCGCGTTCGCGTTCGCGGATCGCGTCGGCGCGCGCGACGCCGCGCTGGGTCATTGCGCGAATCGTCAGCCAGCCGAGCGCGATCGCGCCGATCACCAGCAACGTGCCGAGCGCCGACAGCCAGCGTGCGGTGCGGCTGGATCGTTCGACCGACGCCATCGCCGCGGTCGTGCGGCGATCGAGCAAGGCACGTTCGGTCCGGATGATCTGGTCCAGCAGTTCGTTGATCTGCATCAGCGAAACCGCTTTGCGCGCCGCATAATAACGGGAAAGCGCCTGGTTGTTCTTGCCGTAATTGGTGCTGAGCGCGGTCAGCGACAATTCTGCCCCACGCGTTTCATAGGCGGCGCGCAAGCGCGCGATCCGCGCGGTTTGCGACGGGCTGTCGCGGGTCAACAGGTCGATGCGGTTGATCTGCTGACCCGCCAGACGCCATTCGTCGAAATACAACGTGCCCTGCTGCTTGTCGCCCGAGATGACGTAGCGGCCGAGCGACGCCTCCGACCGGGCGATCGCGCCCGACAGCGTGCGCGCCAGGATCATCACGTCGTAGCTGTGCGATTGCAGGATCAGCGCGCGATCGCGCTGGCGGTTCACTTCACCCAGCGTCACGATCAGCCCCGCGACGGTCGCGACTCCCAACGCGCCCATCACGACCAGCATGATGGTGCGCCAGTTCGCCCTGATCGCGTCCAGACGCTCTATCCCACCCACAACGCGTGCATAACCGATCACGCGTGCGGTGAAAAGCAACCCGTTCTAGGCGATTTCGCCCGTCGCACGCCCCGCTTCGGCGAACATTTCGATGACCTGGCGAATCTGTTCGGGCGTATGTTCGGCGCAGAGCGAACAGCGCAGCAGGAACGTGCCCGCCGGCGTCGCGGGCGGGCGCGCCATGTTGACGTACAAGCCGCCATCCAGCAGCGCCTGCCACATCACCACCGCACGCTGCTGATCCTCCAGAATCACCGCGATGATCGCGCTTTCGGGCGTCTTCGTGCCCAGCTTGAAGCCGAGATCGGTCAGCCCCTTGTGCAATGTCCGGCTGTTGTCCCACAGTCGCGCGCGCTTGTCGTGTGCGGTCATCAGCTTGCGGATCGACGTGGCGGCGGTCGCAACGACCGAGGGCGGCAGGCTGGCGGTGAAGATGTACGGGCGGCAGACGAAGCGCATGACCTCGAACGTCGGGTGGTTCGACACGCAGAAGCCGCCGACCGTGCCGACCGATTTGGAGAAGGTGCCGATGACGAAATCAACCTGCCCGTCCAGCCCTTGGTCCTCATACACGCCGCGTCCGTGTTCGCCGAAGAAGCCCATCGAATGCGCTTCGTCGACCAGCACCATCGCGCCATGCTTCTTGGCGACCGCGACCATTTCCTTCAGCGGGGCGATGTCGCCGAGCATCGAATAGACGCCCTCCAGCACCACCAGCTTGCCCGGCTCCTTCGGCAGGCGGCCGAGGCGCTTGTCGAGATCCTCGACCGAATTGTGGCGGAAGCGGACGATCTCGGCATCGCCCATCTTGCAGCCGTCGTAGATCGACGCGTGGCTGTCGGCGTCGAGGATGATGTATTCGCCCTTGCCCGCGATCGCCGAGATGATCCCGAGGTTGGCCTGATAGCCGGTCGAGAACACGATCGCGCCGGTCGTGCCGTAGAACTCGCGCAGCGCGGCCTCGGCCTCCATATGGTCGCGGAAGGTGCCGTTCAGCATCCGGCTGCCGTTGGTGCCGCTGCCGAACTTGTCGAGCGCATCCTTGCCCGCGGCGATGACGTCGGGGTCGAACGTCATGCCCATGTAATTGTAGGTGCCGAGCAGGATCGTCTCGCGCCCCTTGATCGTCGCGATCGTCGGCGATTTCACTTCGTCCATCACGATCGCGAACGGATCGCGCACGCCGGTCGCCAGCAACGCCTCGCGCTCGGCGATCAGGTGGTCGAACTTGGAGAGAAGATTGTGTTCGGGCGCGATCGTGTCCGGCTCGATCGGCAGCGCGTGGGCGGCGGTGGCGGCTTCGGTCATGCGCTCAGGCCTTCAGTCGCGCGACCGCGTCGACGAGCTGGCCGACGGTTTCAATTTCGGCCTGCATGTTCATCGTGATGATGATGTCGAATTCGTCCTCGATCGCAGCGACGAAGTCCATGACGGTCAAGGAGTCCCATTCCAGATCGCCCTGGAAGGTGGTCGCATCGGTGATCGCGACACCCTTCTTGTTGAACGGTTCGATCTGGGCCTTGACGGTGTCGAAGATGGCGGCGCGGTCGCTCATGCGGGATCCCTATGACGATAAATGCCTGGTGTCGGCTGCGTGGTGACAGCCAAATGCGGCGGCTTTCCGGCGCGCTTATAGCAGCCGCTGGGCGCGATACCATGCGGCGGTCTCGGCGAGCCCTTTTGCGGTCGGGATGGAGGGCGTCCACAGGTGGGGCGGTGGGCGACGGTCGGCGCGCGCGGTCCAGTCGGGGTGGCAGAGATAGCCGACGCGATCGGGGGTGAGTTTCGCGTTTGGTCCCCGGACCGCGCGGTCGAGTCTCGCGCCGAGGCGCAGGAGCGGGGCGGGGAGATGCATCGGCAGCACCTTTTGCCCTACCGCGACACCGATCGCGTGCGCGAGATCGGCGTGGGTCAATACCGCGCCGTCGTCGACCTCATAGATCGTCCGGTCGCCGGGCCGTCCGGCGAGCGTCACCAGCAGCCGGGCGAGATCGTCGACGTGGATCAGCGCGACCTTGCCCGGCGGGGGCAGGAAGGCGAGGCCGCGCTTCGCGAGGCGGAACATGTCGCGCAGTTCGGTGTCGCCGGGGCCATAGACGCCGGTCGGGCGGACGATCGTCCAGTCGGTGTCGCTCGCCTCGACGACGCGCTCCGCTTCGCGTTTGGACCGACCGTAGTCGGAAAGTTGCGGTTCGCGCGCCGACAGCGAGGAGACATGGACGAAGCGCTTGTTGGCCGCGGCGACGAGGATCGCGCGCGTGCCGTCGACGTTGCCCGCGACAAAGCCTGCGCGGTCGGCGGCGTTCACGACGCCCGCGATGTGGATCACCGCGTCCGCGCCGTCGACGAGGCGGGCGAGGGCGGGGAGATCGTCGAGCGCGCCTTCGATCCAGGTGACGCCCGCGCGATCGGGCTGGGGGCGTCGGGTCAGCGCGCGGATGTGGTGCCCCGCGGAGAGTGCCCGGTCGATCGTGCGGCGGCCGACGAAGCCGGTGCCGCCGGTCAGCGCGAGGATCACAGCAGCGCCATGTGGTTGCGATGCACCAGCGCGGAGCGCGGCGCATAGCCGAGGATCGCGGCGTGATCCTCGCTGCGCCGTCCCAGCAGGCGCGCGGCGTCCGAAGCATCATATTCCGCCAGTCCGCGCGCGATCGGCCCGGATGGGCCGGCGATCGTCACCAGATCGCCCCGCGCAAACGATCCTTCGGCCCGGACGACCCCCGCCGCGAGCAGGCTGCGACCATCGGTCAGCGCCTTCGCCGCGCCCGCATCGACATGCAGCACGCCCTTTGCGGTCAGGCCGCCCGCCAGCCACGCCTTCCGCGCGGAAGCGGCACGTTCCGCGACGAACATCGTATGCCGCGCAGGCGTCGACAGCGGGCGATCGACGCGACCACTGGCGATGGCGAGATGTGCGCCCGCGGCGGTAGCGATACGCGCGGCGGCGATCTTCGACACCATCCCGCCCGATCCCATGCCCGATGCGGACCCGCCATCGGCCATCGCCTCGATTGCGCCATCGATCCGATCGACGCGCGGAATGTGGACCGCTGCCGGATCGGCCGGGTTCCGATCATACAGCCCGTCGATGTCGGACAGCAGCAGCACGCCGTGCGCCCCCGCCGCCTGCGCGACACGCGCGGCGAGCCGGTCGTTGTCGCCGAAGCGGATTTCCGCGGTCGCGACACTGTCGTTTTCGTTGATGACCGGCACGACCCCCAATTGCAGCAGTCGCGACAGCGTGGCGGCGGCGTTCAGATAGCGCCGCCGGTCCTCCAGATCGTCGAGCGTGACCAGCATCTGCGCCGCGGTCAGCCCCTCAGCACCGAGCAGTTCGGCCCACACGCCGGCCAGCGCGATCTGCCCCGTCGCCGCGGCGGCCTGAGCGTCCTCCAGCGACGCACGACCGCCCTTCGCCAAGCCCAGCCGCCGTGCACCGAGCGCGATCGCTCCCGATGAAACCACCGCCACTTGCTGACCGGCGCGCGTCCGTTCGGCGATGTCGGCCGCGATCCCGGTCAGCCAGTCGCGCCGCACGCCGCCGTCGGGATCGACGAGCAGCGCGGAGCCGATCTTCACGATCAATCGCGGGACGGAGGCGGGGGGAAACAGCATCGGCAGCGCCGTACTGTGCGCGGCGGTTCGCGCCAATGGTGTCGCGATGATCGCCGCCGATCAATCGGCCGCCAAATATTACGCCCGTTTCGGACAAAACATTCGCAAAATTTGCAGTTTCGCGGCTATGACGTTGAAGGAACACGAACTTGCGGAGCGATGACATCCGCGGGTCGAACGGGGCGCGGTGCGGAATGATCGAGAGCGGAAGCCTTACGCCGGGCGTGTCGGCGGATATGTTCGGCCTGCCGCCGCACACCGCACTGCGTTACGAACAGCCCGCGGTCGCGCTGCAATCCCTGATCACCAGCTATGTTGTCCTTGATTCCGATGATCTGCCGGGCGGGCAGGGCGAATGGATGCTTCCGGCGTGGGCGCAAATCTGGTTCATCCTGACCGATGGGCCGATCTCCGTGAAGATCGGCAATCGCCGTTACGATCCGATGCCCACGCCCGCGCTGTACGGCGTCACCAGCCGCGCGATGCCGGTGCAGTCGCACGGCGGGGTAACCGTCGGCGTGGACCTGACCGCGCTCGGATGGGCGCGATTGATCGACCGGCCCGCGGAGGAGTTTCGCGATCGCGTGACCCCGCTGCGCGAGGTGATCCCTGAGCCTATCGTCGACGAGATCGTCGGGCGCCTGCAGAAGTCGGATCAGGCGCGCGATGTGAAGGGGATCCTGGACGACGTCTTCGGCCGCTGCCTGGCGACGCCGCATCCCGACGAGCCGTTGATCGCGTCGGTCCTCGCGCTGATCGCGGACGGCACGGTCGGCGATGTCGCGACCATCGCCGCGCGGATCGGGATCGATGGTTACGACCTGCGCCGCGTCTCGAAACGATATTTCGGATTTCCGCCCAAGACGCTGATGATGCGCGGACGGTTCCTGCGCCATTTCGTGCCCATGCTGATGCGCCCCGATCGCGCGAAGAACATAAAGGTGCCCGACGTCTATCATGACGCGTCGCACTTCCTGCGCGATTCGCATCGTTTCCTGGGAATGACGCCGCGCCAGTTCCTGGCGATCGATACGCCGTATCTGAACGCGGCGCTCCGCGCCCGTTGGGCCGTGATGGGGGCGGCGACGCCGACGCTCGACGCCACGCCGCCGCTAATGGTCGCGAACGGCTAAAGAGCGGCGCGTCAGACCGGCGACCATTCGATCGCGTCCTCGCCCTCGTCGTCCGCCGCGATCTTCGCCGCTTCGGGTCCGATCGCCTCGATCAGCCGGTCGAGCGCCCAGTCGATCCCGACGTGGCTCGCGCCTGAGATGGGCAGCACTTCGGCACCGCTCGCTTCCTCAAGTTCGGCAGACAGCGCGGCGATCAGTTCATCGTCGAGCGTGTCGATCTTGTTCAGCGCGACGACGTGCGGCTTGTCGATCAGCCCGCCGCCATAGTTCGCGAGTTCCTCACGCACGATACGGTACGATTCGCCGACATCGGTGTCGTTCGCATCGACCAGATGCAGCAGCACGCGACAGCGTTCGATATGCCCCAGGAAGCGATCGCCGATCCCCGCACCCTCGGCCGCGCCCGCGATCAGGCCGGGAATGTCGGCGATGACGAATTCGCGCTGCTTGTGGCGCACGACGCCCAGCTGCGGCCGCGTGGTGGTGAAGGCGTATTCGCCGACCTTCGCCTGCGCATTGGTCACCGCATTGATGAAGGTCGACTTGCCCGCGTTCGGCAGTCCGACCAGCCCTGCATCGGCGAGCAATTTCAGCCGCAGCCAGACCCACGCCTCTTCATACGGCCAGCCGGTGCCGTGCTGGCGGGGCGTGCGGTTGGTCGAGGTCTTGTAGCTGGCGTTGCCGCGCCCGCCGTCGCCGCCGCGCATGAAAATCTCGCGCTGGCCGACCTTCGTGAAGTCGAGCAGCACCTCTTCCTTGTCCTCGGACAGCACCTGCGTCCCGACCGGAACCTTGATGAGCAGATCGTCGCCGCCGGCGCCGGTGCGATTGCTGCCCGATCCGCCGTGTCCGCGCGGCGCGCGGAAATGCTGGGTGTAGCGAAAGTCGATCAGCGTATTCAGCCCCGCGACCGCCTCGAAGATGATGTCCCCGCCCTTGCCGCCGTTGCCGCCGTCGGGACCGCCATATTCGATGAATTTTTCGCGCCGGAAACTGACCGCGCCGGGGCCGCCGAGGCCGGAGCGAACGAAGATCTTTGCCTGGTCAAGAAAGTGCATGGCGCGCTGCCTAGCGCTTTAGCACCGCTAAAGCGACAGAGCAGCGCGCCCGGCCGGCGCGATCCATCGCGACCGACGGCACGGCTTTGCCGTGACGCGCCTAATCTTTGGTTGTTTCCCGCCCCCGCATCAACAACCCCTTCGCCAACTCCCGCGCGCGTTCCCGCGGCACGCCCAGCGCGCGCGTCAGCGGCCCGCCGAACAGCGCATCGCCCAGCGCCATCAGGATTAACTGCAGCGTCTCGTCCGCGATCGGCTGTTCGGGGTTGGAATGTTCGACCGACAGATCGTCGACCAGGTCGTGGATCGCGTTCAGGATCGGGTCGAGCGCATCCTCGTTGCCGTTCAGGATCATCCAGCTGGCCAGCGCGCCCGCGCCGCCCGAATCGAACGCGTCGAACGCCATGTCGACGATCTCGGCGGGGTTCTGGTCGCCCGCGCGCTGGCGCAGCACCGCGTCGCGGATCGTCGAGGTGACGAACGCCGCCATGCGCTCGATCAGCGCCTGCTGCAGCCCGGCGGCCGATCCGAAATGATGCAGCAGATTCGCGTGGGTCCGTCCGATCCGCGCCGCCACCGCCTTCAGCGTCACCGCCTGTGGCCCGACCTCAACCAGCAACGCCCGCGCCGCCTCCAGCGCGGCGTCGCGCGACTCCTCCGGGGACAGGCGTTTGCGCAAGGGGAGAGGGGTGACGGACATGGCACAGGCTGTCGGCCGTTTGAGTGGGAATTTCAATCCTTCCCACGCCGGGGAGGATTTCAACGGTTCACGCCGCCATCGGCACGTCGGTTCGGTCCTCCGCGTCCAGATCGAGCGCCAGCACCGCGCAATCGACGTCGCGGCCCTGGGCGAGCGAGTAATGCGGTTCGCGCCGCACTTCGCGGAATCCCAGCTTCGTCAGCACGCGACGCGACGCGAGATTGTCGGCGTGGTGGCTCGCCTCGATCCGCCGCACCGGCAACGCGTGCCGCGCCATGTGAAGCACCGCGCGTGCCGCTTCGGTCGCATAACCGCGGCCCCACGCCGCCGGGGTCAGCCAATAACCGAGCTCGTGCGCACCGTTATCCAGCGCGCCGAGGCCGATCCCGCCGACCAGTCGCGGGTAATCGTGGTCGTGGCTGAGGATCAGGAAGCGCGCTTCGACCGGCCCGCGTGGGACGGACAGAAACGCCTCCGCGTCGGCAACGTCATACGGCCACGGCAGACGCGCCAGCTTCATCGCGACGCTCTCGTGCGCGATCGCCTGCGTCAATGCCGTCGCATCCTCCGGCCAGCCGGGCCGAAGCGTCAACCTTCTCGTCCGCGCGAACATTCCTTCTCTCCTCGCCTGCGCGCGCCTCAAGCACATCTGGATGACGTGCCCGCGACACCGGTTTTCGAGGGAGCAAGAAAAAAGGGAGCCGGGGCGGACCCGTCTCCCTTGATTGGCTGGTTCCGCTACGGGAACCCGGGTCGCCCTGGTGGGCAACCCGTCTGGTTACCCGATGTTATTCGGCCGCTTCCGCCATAATGTCGACCGAACAGAACTTTCGGCCGAGCTTGCCGTCGTGGAACACCACGCGGCCGTCGACGAGCGCGAAGAGAGTGTGGTCGGTGCCGATGCCGACATTACGGCCCGGATAGAATTTCGTCCCGCGCTGACGCACCAAGATGTTGCCCGCGATCGCTTCCTGACCGCCGAACTTCTTCACGCCAAGGCGACGACCGGCCGAATCACGACCGTTGCGCGACGAACCGCCTGCTTTCTTATGTGCCATCTCGAACTACTCCTTACGCCTGCGCGGCCGGGGCGGCGTCGCCCTCCGGCTTCGCGGTCTTGGTCGTCTTCGCCTTCTTTTCGGCCCCCTTTTCAGAGCTGCCGATCGACACGATCTTCAGGATCGTGTGCTGCTGGCGGTGGCCATTCTTGCGGCGGTAATTCTGGCGGCGGCGCTTCTTGAACACGATGACCTTGTCGGCCTTCGCCTGCGCGATGATCTCGGCGGCGACGGTCAGGCCAGCGGTCGACTTCAGTTCCGAGCCTTCGCCCGCGAGCAGCACGTCGCCCAGCGTGATCGACGATCCAGCGTCGCCGTCGATCTTCTCGACGACGATCTTGTCTCCGGCGGCGACGCGATACTGCTTGCCGCCCGTGCGCACGATAGCGAACATGGCTTTAGTCACTTCCCAAATTCATATGCCCGTCCAGGCGCAGGCCCGTCGGGAGGAACGGCGCGGTTAGGCGAGGGGGGGCGAAGTGTCAACGATTCTTGTTTGGCTCCCGCGCCGATCGATGAAGCGGTGCAAGCGGCTGTCGTTTGATCGGCTCACGCCGATGCAGCGGTGCCAGCCCGCTCCCCCACCCCGCCTCCCAAGACACTATGCTGATTGGGAGGCGGGGTGGGGGAGCGGGCTGGCACCGCTTCACGCCCGTGAGGGCGTCAAAAAAACGATGCCCCGGACCCCACGCCGTCAGACGAAGTCGGCTGCGCCGACATCGCTGCCCGCCATGGCGAGTCCCGGCTTGCCTTCGGCAAACCGGGCCGCCCGCTTAGTGCCGGTGTTCACGCCGCAGATTGTAGCGCCCATCCTCGAACGCCGTGAACAGCCCGGCGATTGCGGGATGGTCGACCGGTTCGTCGCTGTCGTCGGGCACCAGATTCTGCTGGCTGACATAAGCGACGTAGCTCGATTCCATGTTCTCGGCGAGCAGATGATAGAACGGCTGGTCCTTGCGCGGGCGGATGCCTTCGGGGATCGCGTCATACCATTCGTCGCTGTTGGCGAAGACCGGATCGACATCGAAGATCACGCCGCGGAAATCGAACATCCGGTGCCGCACGACTTCGCCGATCGCAAACCGCGCGGTCGCGACCGGCGGCGCGTCGGGCAAGGCGATGGCGGCGCGGGGGGTGGCGTTGGTGCGGTTCATGCGGGCAATCTAGTCACTCCTTTGCGTCGCAACAATGCCTGTGTCGCGACGTCTTGCGACACCCGCTTGCGCGACCCCATCGCTTGCGTTAGAGGCGCGCCCTCCATCGACCGGCCGCCCCGTTTGCGCGCCGCGAACTACCTCTGCGGAGAGGTGCCAGAGTGGTCGATCGGGACGGTCTCGAAAACCGTTGTGCCCTTGCGGGTACCGTGGGTTCGAATCCCACCCTCTCCGCCACCTATCGCGCATTGAACCGACAGCGCGTTTGGCCTTACCTTGCCAGAATGACCGATGTCCGCCGCGATTCCGCGCCAAGCGGCCTCGGTCCTTTGCGATTGGTGCCGCGGTCGCGATTGGGGATCGGTGTCACGGGCCATCGGCTCGACCGGCTCGGCGTAGAGAATGGTGCGGTGGCGGGGCTGGCGATCGGCGCGATCCTTGGCCTCGTCGAGCAGGCGGCCGGTCCGCTCGATCGGGATGCGTTGCGACTGGTCACGTGCCTGGCCGACGGTGCGGATTCGATCGCGGCGGATGTGGCGGCCGATCGCGGATGGACGGTCGACGTCGTGTTGCCGTTCTTCCGAGAGGACTACGCGCAGGACTTTGCGGTGGGCGCTGCGCGAGACCATTATCTCTCGCAGGTCGCGCGGTGCGCGGCGGTGATGGAATTGCCGGGCGACCGCGCGTCGCCCGATGGCGCGGGCGTCGCCTATGAGCGCGCGGGTCGCATCGTCCTCGCGCAAAGCGACGTCCTGATCGCGGTGTGGGACGGCGGACCAGCGCGCGGGCGTGGCGGCGCGCCGCAGATCGTCGCGGAGGCCGTGTTGGAGGGCATTCCGGTGATCCATATCGATCCGGCCGCGCGGCACGACCCGGTGCTGCTGTGGGATGGCCTGGAAGAACGTGATCTGGGCCAGCAGACGATCGATACCGTCGCGCGGGGCGATCTGTCGGCGGTGGCGGGGCTTGTTCGCGCGGTGCTCGATCCGCCCGCAGACCGTGAAGGCCGCGCCGCGCTCGCGCGGTTCGAAAGGCCGTTGCCGCGACGGCGGACGGTCGCCTTCGCCTATCCTTTGTTGCTTGCGATCATGGGCGTGCGGCGGCTGCGGCTCGCGGATGTCGGCGGCCGGATCGATCCCGCTCGCCCGGCCGGCGAAATTCGCGGCATCTGTACCTCGGACGCCAGCTTCGCCGCGGCGGTGCGCGATCGCCTTGCGCCACGGTTCGCGCACGCGGATTCGCTCGCGACGCGGGCCGCGCAATTGTTTCGCAGCGTGTATGTGACCAACTTCGCCTTCGCCGCGCTGGCGGTGGTGCTGTCGTTGCTCGGGCTTGCGCTGCCGTCCGGTCTGAAGCCGGTGCTGATCACGCTCGAACTGCTGACGATCGGCACGATCCTGATCCAGACGCGGGCGGGAATGCGCGGCGCGTGGCACCGCGCATGGCTCGACAATCGCGCGCTGGCCGAGCGCATCCGCTGCCTGGCGGTGTCGAGCCAGTTGGGCGAACTGGAATTGCGCGCCGGAGAGGATCCGGCAGGATGGGTCGGCTGGTACGCCCGCGCGACCGCGCGAGAGGTCGGACTTCCTTCGGTGCGGGTCGATCCCGCTTATCTCGCGAGCGTGCGCGACGATCTGACGACGCTGATCGACGGGCAGATCGCGTATCTGAACGCCGATGCGCACCGGATGCACCGGCTGGAGCATCGCCTGCATTTGCTCGGCACCATATTGTTCGGGCTAACCGCCTTCGCCTGCGTCGGATTGCTGGCGTTCAAGGCGGCGGCGACGATGGTGCAGCAACTCCATCCGCTCGCCCAACCGCTGACGATCACGGCGACGATCCTGAGCGCCGCGCTGCCCGCGATCGGCGCTGCGATCTACGGCATCCGGATGCAGGGCGATTTCGCGGGTATCGCCGAGCGCAGTCATACGCTGGGCGAGCAGTTGCAGACCTTGCGTGCGGTGATCGACGAGGATGCGACGACGTTCGACACGCTCAGCCGCCGCGCGCGTCGCGTGACCGGGTTGCTGACCGCCGATCTAGCCAGCTGGCTGCAAACCTATCGCGCCCGGCCGCTGGCCTTACCTGGCTAAACGTCCATCGGTGCGTGGCGGGACTATTCGGGGGCATCATGAGGTCCGCGTCGTTCCATCCGGGGACAAATTTCGCTATCAGAACGGCCGCGTCGCAGCGGAACTTTCCTGAAAGGCCGGCGGATGGATTTCGATCAGATCGCGCCCTCTCTGAACACGGGCGACATCGTTCTGTTCCACGGCACGACGACAATCAGTTCGATCATCGACCGGATCACCCACAGCCAATATTCGCACGTCGGCATGGTCGTGCGGCAGGGTGGGCAACCGGGCAACGAAAACCTCTATATCTGGCAGTCGTTCGAGCCGCAGCACGGGGTGGTGTACGAACCGCTGGAAGCGTTCCTGCAATTGTATGTCGCGAGCGAGAAAGGCGCGAGCTTCGCCATGCGCCAATTGTCGGCCACGCCCGACGCGGCGCAGGTCACCGCGCTGACGCAATTCATGGCGCAAGTGAAGGGGCGGCCGTTCCCTGCGATGATTCCGTGGGTGCTCGATTATATCGCGGGCAGGCTGGGCATCCCGACCAACGAGACGACCTTTTATTGCTCCGAGCTGGTCGCGCAGAGCTTCATGGACATGGGGTTGCTCCCCGCGCGTCCGCTGGCGACGACCTACACGCCGGGCAGCTTTTCCGCCGCCAACGATGCGTTGCCGTTGCAGGGCGGTGTCAGCTTCGGTCCCGAAATTCAGGTGACGCTCGATCCCGCCGCCGCGCCGGTCGCCACCGCCTTTGCGAAGATTTCGGCGAAGACCGGGCGGGCGGCGGTCGATCCGGTCCCACCATCGGCCTATCCGACGTTCCGCCCGGTCACGACGCCCGCCCCGGCGATGCCCGATGCGTGGAGCGGCGTGGTGCTGCTCCATCCGTTCAGCCCGCCGCCGACCGACGATCCCAAGCCCGACAACCCGTTCTTCCAGATGGGCATCGCGGCGATCGATTGTGTGAAGGACGAGTTCTTCTCCGCGCGGGTCGCCGGGTGCGAGAGCAACTGGTGGTATGTGACGACCAAGACCGAAACGCGGTTGTCGATCGACGGCGGCGCGACGTGGACGACGATCGATCTCGGCTGGTCGCTGCCGTCCGACTGGTATGGCGCGCAAGGTCCGAATGCGCGCTGCGCCGGGGCGTCGGCGCTCAACTGGATGTCGTCGCGGTCGCGCGACTGGTGGGTGATCCCGGTGCCGCAGCCGGGCGATTCGCCACCCTATGCGACGTGGCTGTGGTTCGATTCGGCGACCGGCGATCCGGTGCGGATGATGTTCGGCAACGGCCCGCCGCAGCCGACCTTCGGCGACCCGACGCAGCTTGCGTTCTTCCAGATGTTCTCGCTGACGTGTTTTTCCAGCTTCACCCGCTACGACGCGGCGGATGCGCCAGCGCTGCCGACCGCGTGGGAAGACCCGGTCATCCCCGGCCTCAGCGTCGGCAATCCGAGGGGCTACAAGCCGTTCGTGTGGAACATCAACAGCGCGCTTACGTCCTTCTCCACCCCGGTGAACGGCAATTTCAACCCGCTGCAAAGCCGCACGCTTTATGTGTGGAAGCCCGATGCACGCTTCGCGACCTATACCGATCGCGCGCAGAGCACGTTGATGCACTATACCTACAACCAGTCGCTGCCGAATATTGGCAAGCCGATCTCGACGGTGGAATCGTTGCTTACTGGCAATGGTCCGACCAGCGCGCCGCCTCAACCGCACGCCGGGACCGGCTTTCTCTACACGAAGTATGACGACGGCAGCGAGGCGTGCGAAACCGGCGCGGATTTCAGCTTCGGGCAGGAGCGGCCGAACTGGGTGTCGACCCCGGGCGTGCAGGGCACGTGCGAGGCGACGATCGTCGACAATCCTGCGCTGACGCCGAACACCACCGTAACGGTCTATTCGGTGCTATTTCCGCCCGCCGATAAATATCCGCAGGGGACGTATCTGTGGGCATGGTATTCGCCGCTGTCGGCCGACGGCGTGTCGAGCCGCCCGGTCCTGTTCATGCAGGCGCAGTCCGCGCTAAACGCGGGCACCAGCCTCGCGCTCGACGATTACTTCTTCTACGACACGCCGTGGCAGCCGATCGATCCCGCCAATTTCGAGATACCGCCGGTGTGCCTGACCAGCCCGAACGATCAGACGCCGGGATCAAATACCTGACTCTGTCGGCGGGGCGTTCGTCATCGTCGGTCAGAGTCCATACGGCATATTCTAGAACCCCAAGCGCAGCCGGATATGCCGCCGCGACGCGGCGAGCGTCTCCGCCGCCTCCGCTATCCCCTGCGTCCTTGCCAGCGCCACCGCGCCGACGAGTTCGCTAAGCATAGAGCGGGCGAGGGCTTCGGCGTCGGAGCGGCCGCATTCGGCGAGTAACGCGGCGATCCGTCCGACCAGCGCAGCGACGCCGTCGCGGTAACTTTCGCGTGCGCCGTCGTCCATGTGCGGCAGTTCGCTGGCAAGCGTCGGGACGGGGCAGCCACGCGCCAGGCGGGCGACATGCGAGGCGGAGAGATAGCGGTCCATGAAGCGGCCGATGCGGTCGGGGGCGGGCAGATCTTCGCCCGCGTCGAGCAACGCCGCGCCCTCTGCGAACATATAGGTGACCGCGGCGGCGACCATGGCGTCGCGGCTGACGAAATGCTGGTAGAACCCGCCGTGCGTCAGCCCCGCGCGCTTCATGATCGCGGCGACCCCGATCCCGCGCACGCCCTGTTCGCGTAAGCCCGCGGCGGCGTGGAACAGGATCGCGGCGCGGGTTTCGGCCTTGTGGGTGGGGGTGTAGCGCATCGGCGAACGTCTATCGGATGATGGGCGTCATTCAAAGGGTTGGCCGTAATCAAATCCTCCCCGGCACGGGGAGGTGGCAGCCGTAGGCTGACGGAGGGGGCAAGCCACAGGCGGTTCGCTCTCGGCCCGCCCCCTCCACCAGCTTCGCTGGTCCCCCTCCCCGTGCCGGGGAGGAACTGAGATCAAGCTGGCGCTTCCCCCGGCCCGCGAACCTGCTAAACGCTCGACGCTAGTATGGCGTCGACACCTCCCGAACCGATGAAGCTGCGGCTGCGCCGTGAGGCGAGTGGCGTGCGCGAGCGGCTGTCACGGCTGTGGCGATCGCGCTGGATCAAGGCTCTGGTCGCGCTGTTCGCGTTGTTCCTGATCGGGATCGGGGCGTTCTGGCTGATCTTCATGCGCGATCTGCCGTCGGTCGAGCAGCTGCGCACTTATGAACCGCCGTTGCCGACCAACGTGCGCGGGATCAACGGCGCGCCGATCTATTCCTATGCCCGCGAACGTCGCGTCGAGCTGGCCTATGCAGAATATCCGCCGATGCTGGTGCGCGCGTATCTCGCCGCGGAGGACCGGACGTTCTTCGAACATCACGGCGTCGATTTCCCCGGCCTGGCGGGCGCGGTGATCGATTATGCGTCGAAGATCGGGTCAGGCAAGCGCGCGCGTGGCGGTTCCACGATCACGCAGCAGGTCGCGAAGAATCTGCTGATCGGCAACGCGTATTCGCCGACCCGCAAAGTGAAAGAGGCGATCCTTGCGTACAAGATCGAGGAGACGCTGACCAAGCCGCAGATCCTGGAATTGTATCTCAACCAGATACCGCTCGGCCGCAACGCGTTCGGCGTCGAGGCCGCGGCGCACGCGTATTTCGACAAGGAACTGGACGAGCTGACACTGGGTCAGTTCGCGTACCTCGCGATACTGCCGAAGGGGCCGGCCAATTACGATCCGTTCCGCAATACCGACCGCGCGCTGGAGCGGCGCAACTACGTGTTGAACGAAATGGAGCGCAACGGCTTCATTAGCGCAGGCCAGCGTGAGCAGGCCGCGGCCGAGCCGATCGGCGCGGTGCTGCGTCGAACGCCGAAGTTCGAGCGTGTCGGCGGCTATTTCGTCGAGGAAGTGCGCCGCCAGCTGATCGACAAGTTCGGCGAGACGGCGCGCGACGGGCCGTACAGCGTCTATTCGGGCGGGCTGTGGGTGCGCACCTCACTCGATCCAAAGGTCCAGGGTTTCGTCGCGCAGGCGTTGCGCGAGGGGCTGCTGCGCTTCGATCGCGGGCGCGGCTGGGCGGGACCACTGAAGC
The DNA here is from genome assembly GCF_024758705.1 of Sphingomonas sp. SUN019. NCBI lineage: Bacteria > Pseudomonadati > Pseudomonadota > Alphaproteobacteria > Sphingomonadales > Sphingomonadaceae > Sphingomonas > Sphingomonas sp. SUN019. Next base: position 3,019,275 of record NZ_CP096971.1, read on the forward strand.
ACGTCGATATCGATGGCGACCGCTGGCTGTCGGCGTTGATCAACACGAACATCGGGCTGGACTATAACGACTGGCGCGCGGCGATCGCGATCGCGCGGGACGGCGACGCGTGGCAGATCGGGTTCGCCGACGGCCAGACCGCGACCATGCCGCGCTGGGCCGCGCAGACCCCGGTGCGCGGCGAGGGCGGCACCGCGTTCGCCGCGATCGAGGCGGGCGACATCATCGCGGTCGCACCGGAGGGCGGGCGGTTCGCGCTGCGATCCGTACCGAAGATTTCCGGCGGGTTCGTGGTGCAGGAGCCGTCGTCTGGCCGCATCTTGGCGATGCAGGGCGGCTTCGACGCCTCGCTGCAGGCGTTCAACCGCGCGACGCAGGCGCAGCGGCAGCCGGGCTCGACGATCAAGCCGATCGTCTACTCCGCCGCGCTCGAACACGGCATGACCCCCGCGTCAATCATCGTCGACGGGCCGTTCTGCGTGTATCAGGGCGCACGGCTGGGGCAGAAATGCTTCCGCAACTTCGGCAATTCGCGCGGTGCGGGGCCGCACACGATGCGCTGGGGCATCGAACAGTCGCGCAATTTGATGACCGTGCGCGCGGCTGCGACGACCGGCATGACCAACGTCGTGAAGCTGATGAAGGACATGAAGGTCGGCGATTATCAGCCGTATCTGTCCTATGCGCTGGGCGCGGGCGAGACGACGGTGACCAAGATGGTCAACGCTTATGGTGTTCTCGCCAACAACGGCCGCTGGCACGCGCCATCGCTGATCGATTACGCGCAGAACCGGCGGGGTCAAGTGATCTGGCCCGAGAATTGGCGCGCGTGCGACCGCTGCAATACGCCCGACTGGGACGGCAAGGCGATGCCGCGCCCGGCGTCTCGCGGGAAACAGGTGATGGACGCGATGAGCGCGTTCCAGATGGTCCACATCACCGAAGGCGTGATCCAGCGCGGCACCGCGACCGTGCTGCGCGATCTCGGCCGTCCGATCTTCGGCAAGACCGGCACCAACAACGGCCCGACCGACGTGTGGTTCATCGGCGGCACCCCGCAGATGGTCGGTGGCCTGTATATCGGTTATGATTCGCCGCAAAATCTAGGCGGTTATGCGCAGGGCGGGACGCTCGCTGCGCCGATCTGGAAAGCGTTTGCGGTGAAGGCGTTCGAGGGGATGCCGGTGCTGCCGTTCCGCGCGCCGCCGGGAATCAGGATGGTGCGGATCGATCGCGCGTCCGGCCGCCCGGTCTATGCCGGCTGGCCCGCGTTCGACGATGTGAAGCCCGGCATCATCTGGGAAGCGTTCAAGCCGCAGAGCGAGGCGCGCCGCGCGTCGCGCCGCCGCGGACCCGAACCCACCGCTTCCGCGACCGCCGCGCCGAAGGCCGCGGCCCCCGTCGACAGCGACTTCTTGCAGAGGCAGGGTGGCATCTACTAAGTCGCTCACGACACTTCAGTCATCCCCGCGAAAGCGGGGACCCATGTCGGGCCCGTTCCGCGAGGACTTCCCCGCAGTTTTCGGCGATAGCGCGGGCCATGGGTCCCCGCTTTCGCGGGGATGACGCCTGATTTTTGGAGAATATCCCATGCGCGCCGAAGCGCAGGCTCATGTCGACGACATCAACGAGGCGCTGGCGTTGCTCCGCCGCTTCCTCGACTGGGACCGTGCGCTCCGCCGTCTCGACGAGCTGAACGCGCGGGTCGAGGACCAGGCGTTGTGGAACGATCCGAAGGCCGCGCAGGACGTGATGCGCGAACGCCGCCGTCTCGACGAGGCGATCGCCGCCACGCGCGCGATCGAAAGCGAACTGTCGGACACGATCGAACTGATCGACATGGCCGAGGCCGAGGGCGATACCGAGATGGAGACCGAGGCGGTCGGCAACCTGGGTGTGCTGTCGAAACGCGCGCAGGCCGACAAGGTGAAGGCGCTGCTGGCGGGCGAGGCCGACGGCAACGACACCTATATCGAGGTGAACGCAGGCGCGGGCGGCACCGAGAGCCAGGATTGGGCCGGGATGCTGAGCCGCATGTATTCGCGCTGGGGCGAACGCCACGGGCTGAAGGTCGAGCTGGTCGATCAGCATTCGGGCGAGCAGGCGGGGATCAAATCCGCGACGTTGCTCCTGAAGGGCGAGAACGCTTATGGCTATGCCAAGACTGAGAGCGGCGTGCATCGGCTGGTGCGGATCAGCCCGTATGACAGCGCGGCGCGGCGGCATACGAGCTTTGCCAGCGTCTGGGTCTATCCCGTGATCGATGAGAATATCGAGGTCGACTATAACGAGAGCGACCTGCGTATCGACACGTACCGCGCGTCCGGCGCAGGCGGGCAGCACATCAATACGACCGATTCGGCGGTGCGCATCACGCACATCCCGACCGGCATCGTTGTCCAGTGCCAGAACCAGCGTTCGCAGCACAAGAACAAGGCCGAGGCGTATAACCAGCTCCGCGCGCGACTGTACGAACGCGAACTGGCGATCCGCGAGGCGGCGGCCAATGCCGAGAACGACACGAAGACCGACATCGGCTGGGGGCACCAGATCCGATCCTACGTCTTGCAACCGTATCAGATGGTGAAGGATCTGCGCACCGGCGTGGTCTCGACCGCGCCGTCCGACGTGCTCGACGGTGATCTCGACGCGTTCATGGCGGCGGCGCTGTCGCAGCGCGTGACGGGTGAGGCGGTCGAAGTCGAGGACGTCGATTAAGGTGCGCGTTCCTTCCGCACTGGTGCTGATCGCGCTGCTCGCCGCGTGCGACGGGTCGCAGCCGCTGATCAAGCGCGAGACGGAGGAGCCGGGTCCGTTTCCCGCCGCCGATCGCCCGGTCGCGTCGATCGTGTCGGATCGCTGGTCGAACGAGGAAGCGCGCGACCGGCTGAACGAAGCGGGCCTGGTGATGGCGAAGGCCGCGATTCGGCCGGGCATGACCGTCGCCGACATCGGCGCGGGCGAGGGCTATTACACCGTCCGCCTGGCACAGAAGGTGGGTGCGGACGGCCGCGTGCTGGCGGAGGACATCATGCCCGCGGTGCGCGATGCGCTGGCCGAGCGGGTTGCGCGCGAACGGCTGGAGAACGTCAGCGTGAAACTCGGCACCCCCGCCGATCCGAAGCTGCCCGAGGGCAGTTTCGACCGTATCTTCATGGTGCATATGTATCATGAGATCGCGCAGCCGTATGAATTCCTGTGGCGGATGCGGCCGTCGCTGAGGCCCGACGGGCTGGTGGTGGTGGTCGACGCCGATCGTCCGACGCGCGATCACGGCACCCCACCCGAATTGCTGAAATGCGAATTCGCCGCGGTCGGATACCAGCGGGTGGCGACCGACGAGATGCGTTCGGCGGGAGGCTATATCGCGACGTTCCGCCCGGTCGGAGCGCGGCCCGACCCCGCGAGTATCAAGGCGTGCCGGATGAAACCGTCACAGCAAACCGCGTCCCCGGAAGCTGGTGACCACGTCCCCCGCCAGCACCAGATGGTCGATCAGCCGGATCCCTAGAGCGTCGAACGCTGTCGCGATGCCGCGCGTGACGCGGAGATCCTGGGTGCTGGGTTCTGGATCGCCGCTGGGGTGATTGTGCGCCATCACGACCGCGCGCGCATCGAACGCCAGCGCGTCGGTCGCGACGAGCCGGATCGGCACATTGACCGATGCGAACCGCGCGGATGGGATATGGCGCATCCCCAGCAATCGGCCGTGCGAATCGAGAAACGCGAAGACCACCACCTCCATCCCGACGACCGCGATCGGCGCGAACAGGTGAGCGAACGAAGTTTCTGACATTATTGCAGGATGAACTGGCCTGTGTCGCTCGTATCGCGGTCGGTCCAATTCGGAGAGGATAGTGGCGTACAATCGCCTACGATCTTCTGGTCTTGGCACATCGCGCCTGATCGGCGACAGCGTTTCCCATCGGGAGATTGCGGCGATGACGGCCGAGCGGCATGAAGAAGACCAGTATCTGACCCTGCTCCGCGCAGTCTGGGAACGGGGCGACGAACGGCGCGATCGCACAGGTGTCGGCACGCGGTCGCTGTTCGGCCCGACGATGCGGTTCGATCTGTCCGATGACGCCGTTCCGTTGCTGACCACGAAGCGGATCGCGTGGAAGACAGCGGCGCGCGAAATGCTGTGGTTCCTGACCGGCGACACCAACATCCGCGAGCTTGTCCGGCAGAAGGTGCATATCTGGACCGACTGGCCGCTCGATCGCTATCGCCGCGCGAGCGGAGAGGCGATCGACCGCGACGCGTTCGAGGCGCGGATCATCGCCGACGACGCGTTCGCTGCGCAATGGGGCGATCTCGGCCCGGTGTATGGCAAGCAATGGGTCGACTGGGAAACGTACGAGCCGGTCGGCGACGGGCTGTTCCGGCGCGGGGCCGGGATCAACCAGATCGCTGCGCTGGTCGACGGGTTGCGCACCAATCCGGCGTCGCGGCGCCATATCTTCACCGGGTGGAACGTCGCACATCTGGACGAAATGGCGCTGCCGCCCTGTCACATGACGTATCAATATCATGTCGCGAACGGTCGGTTGTCGGGAATGTTGTGGCAGCGGTCGTGCGATCTCGGCCTGGGCTTTCCCTTCAACGCATTCTCCGCAGCGTTGCTGATCAGGATGCTGGCGCAGCAATGCGATCTGGAGCCCGGCGAACTGGTGTGGAGCGCGGGCGATGCGCACGTCTATCTGAACCACGAACATCTGGTGACCGAACAATTGTCGCGCGAGCCACGGGGATGGCCGAAGCTGCGGATCAATCGCCGCGCTGCGTCGATGTTCGACTACGAAATCGAGGACTTCGCGATCGAGGATTACGATCCGCACCCGCATATCGCCGCGCCGGTGGCGGTGTGAGCGTATCGTAGATCGCCATCACCGCGTCGGCATGCTGCCGTTCGCCGAACCGGACGCGTGCGTCGGCTGCGGCCAGCGTGACGAGATCGTGCAGGCGCGGCGTGTCGGCGAGCAGAGAATTGGCGGCGCTGGCCAGCGCCGCCGGGTTCTCGGGCGGAACGAGCACGCCCAGCGCCCCGTCGCGCAACGCATCGGGGTTGCCGCCCGATGCGGTGGCGATGATCGGCGTGCCGACCAACATCGCCTCGATCAGCGTCCGGCCGAACGGTTCGTCGATCGCCGGGCATAGAAGCAGGTCGCAGCCCGCGATCCAGCGGCTGCCGGGTGCGCGGAATCCCATGATCGCGATGGCGTTCGAGATCCCTTGTTGGGCGGCGCGCGCCTCTATCAAGGCGTTGGTAACGTCGAACGGCTCGCCAAAGATCAACCCGAGCACCGCGCGATCGGGCGCGATCGCGCGCATTCGGGCGATTGCGTCGACAAACAGCAACGGCCGTTTCCGATCGATGAGCGCACCGAAGAAGCCGACTAGCTGAGTGTCGGGGCCGACGCCCAGTTCATCGAGCAAAGCGCGTCGTGCGGCCCTGCGATCTTCCTGGACAGTCGTATCGAACGGGCTGTGAATGACGCTGGAAGACCGCCGTCCCCAGTGCGCCCCGGCGGCGAAGCGCGAGACGGAGACGACATGGCTGGCCAGCAACGGCGCAACCAGCCGCAGACCGAGCGCATCGGGTGCACCACGATGATGCCAGACGAGCCGGCATCCCGCGAGCCGCGCGGGCAGCGCCCAGACGGCGTGCGTCCGGCCGTCGTTGGTGTGGACGATGTCGATCTGTCGATCGCGCAGCACCGCGCGCAATCGCTCGGCGGCGGCGATGATCGCCGGAATCTGCAACGGCCGTAGCCTTTCACCATGATTCAGGCCGGGCGTTCTGGGCGCTTGTACGATTTCCACGTCGGCGCTGCGAAACAGCGCCGCGATCGCGCCGTCCAGCGCGTCGACCAGCACCAGCGGCGTGAAGCGCGTCCGGTCGAGTTGCTTCACCAGGCCGAGCGCGGAAATATGGCTGCCGCCGACGGCGTCGCCGGAAAATGGAAAGCAGATTCGGCGCATGACGCTCCTGAAACATGTGCCGGATCGCGTGTTCGCGGCGTTCGCCACTCTACGATGCCGGTATGCCGCGCGACGGGGCCTTTAGAGCATCACCCAAAAGGTTAGGGATGCACGAATGGGAGGGCGGCGCGGCAATTTCTCGTCGTGCACGCTCGTCATTGCAATTCGCCGATGAGGCCCACGCCGTTACGATAAAGACGCGGGCGTAATCGACAATGTGCGGGAGTCGCCGGCGCGGACGCGGTGGGCGCGGCGTCCCTGGGGGAGACTGACGATGGCTGGGGCCTATACCGAACTCACGCCGGACGTGCTGGTCAACACCACGACCACCGGCCTGCAGACCGATCCGACCATCACCGCGCTGGCCGATGGGGGGTTCGTCGCGATCTGGACCGACGGCAGCGCAAGCGGCGCGGACGTCAGCGGGAATGCGGTGCGCGGTCAACGCTATGATGCGCTGGGCAACCGCGTCGGGACGGAATTTCTGGTCAACACCACGACCGCCAACGCGCAGGAACTGGCGTCGGTCGCGGCGCTGTCCGGTGGCGGCTTCGTCGTTACGTGGAGCGATTCGAGCACGGCAGCCGATCCCGACCTGCAGGGCATCCGCGCACAGGTGTTCGACGCCGGCGGCGCAAAGGTCGGCAGCGAATTGCTGGTCAACACGCAGACCCGGTTGGGCCAGACGAACTCCACGGTGACCGGGCTGGCGGACGGCGGGTTCGCGGTCAGCTGGACGGACGGCAGCGGCCGCGGGGTCGACACGTCGGGCACCGGCGTCAAAGCGCAACTGTTCACGGCGGCCGGTGCGCGCAGCGGCAGCGAGTTTCTGGTCAATTCGACGACAGGGGCCAGCCAGACCTTTCCGGCGCTGACCAGTCTGGCGACCGGCGGGTTCGTCGCGATCTGGACCGACGCCAGCGGGCTGGGCGGCGATCCTACCGCGCCCAGCGTCAAGGGACAGATTTTCAGCGCCAGCGGCGTCAAGCTGGGCAGCGAGTTTTTGGTGAACACGACCACCGCGTCCACGCAGGACCAACCCGTCGTCGCGACCTTGGCGAATGGCGGCTTCGTCGTCGCATGGCGCGACGTCAGCCTGATCGGCGACACCAGCGGATCGGGCATCAAGGCGCAGATTTTCAGTGCGTCGGGCGCGAAGGTGGGGGCGGAGTTTCAGGTCAACACCACCGAACTCAACACGCAGGATCAGCCGACGATCACCAGCATCCCCGGCGGCGGATTCGTCATCGGCTGGCGCGACAACAGCACGCTCGCCGCCGACGCCAGCGGGTTCGGGATCAAGGCGCAGGTCTTCAACGACAGCGGCGCGAAGCTGGGCACAGAGTTTCAGGTCAATGGCGTCACCACCGGAAACCAGCAATTGCCCGCAATCACCGCGCTGAATTCGGGCAATCTGGTCTTCGCCTGGAGCGACCTCGGCACGACGCAGGCGAACGACGCCGACGGCAGCGTCAGGATGCGGCTGCTGGCGGCGACCAGCGGCGCGATAACGGATCTGACTTTGGCCGCCAATCCGATCTCAGAGGCGGCGGTTCAGAATACGGTCGTCGGCAGCCTTTCGGGCAATGGCGCGATCAACGCGGCCTACACCTGGTTGCTGATCGACGATTCGACCGGCGGCGGGTTTCGGATCCGCGGATCGCAACTGGAGATACGCGACAGTCTCTTGCTGGACTATGAAACGGCGCCGGTCGTCTCGCTTACGATCCGTGCGACCGATACGTTCGGCAACACTTTCGACAAGACGATATCGCTGACGCTGCGCGATGCGATCGACGAGGACCGTTATGCGGCGGGACCGGAAAAGCTGGTCAACGTCGCGATCACGGGAAACCAGCAGCAGGCGGCGCTCGCGGCGCTGACGTCGGGCAACCATGTCGCGGTGTGGAGCGATCCGAGCGGCGTGGGCGGCGATACGAGCAGCTATGGTATCAAGGGCGTCATCCTGAACGACGCAGGCGACCGCATCGGCGGCGAATTCCTGATCAATGGTCAAACCGCCAACAGCCAGGACAATGCGAGTGTCGTGTCGCTCGCCACCGGCGGTTTCGTCGTGACCTGGACCGACGCCAGCCTGTTGGGCGGCGATGCGTCGGTAACGTCGATCAAGGGCCGGTTGTTCGACGCCGGTGGAACCGCGATCGGCGCCGAATTCCTGGTCAATACCGCAACCGCCGATGCGCAGCGCGCGTCGTCGGTAAGCAGCCTGTCGGGCGGCGGGTTCGTGGTCGTGTGGACCGATTCGAGCTTGCAGGGCGGTGATTCGAGCGTTTCGTCGATCAAGTCGCGCCTTTACGATTCCGCGGGCAACGCGATCGGCGGCGAGGCGCTGGTCAATACACAGACGTCCAATCGTCAGGACGCAGGGGTGGTCGCCGGGCTGGCGTCCGGCGGCTATGTCGTGACCTGGGCGGACAGCAGCACCGTCGGCGGCGACATCAGCAAGGACGCGGTGAAGGCGCAGATGTTCGGTGCGAACGGCGCGAAGATCGGCGGCGAATTCCTGGTCAACACCGAAACCGCGGGCAACCAGCAACAACAGGCGATCGTGGCGTTGATTGATGGCGGTTTCGTGATCGCATGGGCCGACGGCAGCCGAATCGGTGGCGACGCGGACGCGTTCGGGATCAAGCTGCAACGCTTCGACGCGAATGGCGCGAAGGTCGGCGGAGAGGTGCTGGCCAACACCACGACGGCCGGATCGCAGATGGCGCCGACGCTGGCCGCGCTGGCGAACGGCGGGTTCGTGGTCAGCTGGAGCGACTATAGCGGCGCGGGCGCGGAGAATGCGACGGCCGGCGTCAAGGCGCAGGTGTTCGACGCGAGCGGCGCGAAGGTCGCCGGCGAATTCGTGGTCAATGACGAAACGCTGGGGATCCAGGCCGATCCGGCGATCATCGGGAGCCTGGACGGCGGGTTCCTGATCGGCTGGGCAGACAGCAGCGGCCAAGGCGGCGACGACCTGGGATCCGGGCTGAAGCTGAGAGCGTTCGATCAATTGGGGCCGCAAGGGCCGCCGCCGGTGCTGGTCGCCAACCCGGACACCGTCAGCGGCACCGAGGACACCGTCGCGACGATCGACATCAGCGCGCTGCTGGCCAACGACGTCAATGCGAACGGCCTGCCGTTCCAGTTGGTCGCGGTCACCGCGATCACCGGAGGCAGCGTGGCGCTGGACGGCGCGGGGCATGTGATCTTCACGCCCTCGCCGAATTTCAGCGGTTCGGCGCTGTTCGGCTATACGATCGCCGATACCGATGGAGAGGTCGCGCGTGGCCGCGTCACGGTGCAGGTCGCCGGCGTCAACGATGCGCCGACCGCGAATGGCGATCAGGTCAGCGTGTCGGAGGATGGTGGCGCGATCCAGGCAGCGCTGCTGCTGGCCAACGATTCGGACCCGGATCCGTCCGATCAGATCACGGTGGCGTCGATCTCAACGACCAGCGCGCAGGGCGCTGCGCTGACGCTGTCGGGCGGATCGATCGGTTATGCGCCGGGTGCGCAATTCCAATACCTTCGCGCCGGTCAGAGCGTGACCGACAGCTTCTCGTACACGATCACCGACCTGGCGGGACTGACGTCCAGCGCCACGGTCACGATGACGATCGTCGGCGCGAATGACGCGCCGGTGAACCTAGCGCTGGCGGGCGGCGCGGTGAACGAGAATGCCGCGGGCGGGACCGTCGTCGGCACGCTGTCGGCGAGCGATCCCGACAGCGGCGACACGATCCGGTACAGCCTGACCGGCACTGGCGGCGGGCGGTTCGTGGTCGACGCGATCACCGGCGTCATCAGCGTGGCGGCGGGGGCGTTGATCGATTTCGAGGCCACGCCGTCGATCACCGTCACGGCGCGCGCGACCGATGCAAGCGGCGCGTTCGTCGAATCGGCCTATGCGATCGCGGTCAACAACCTCCCCGAACCGAAGAGCTGGACCGGCGACAACGGCGTGAACATCTTCACCGCGCCCAGCAACGATTTGTGGACGATCAACGGCTTGGGCGGGAACGACGTACTGACCGGCAACGCCAGCGCGGACACCATCAACGGCGGCAGCGGCAACGACACGCTGGACGGCGCGGGTGGCGCGGATACGTTGATCGGCGGGACCGGCAACGACATCTATTTCGTCGACAATGCCGGCGATCAGGTGACCGAGAATACTGGTGAGGGCGCGGACACGGTCAACGCCTCGATCGACTATGTGCTGGGATCGGCGGTCGAAAATTTGAACCTGACCGGCCTCGCCGACCTGAACGCCACCGGCAATGATCTGACCAACACTATCAACGGCAACGACGGCGCGAACATCATTCGCGGCGGGCTGGGCGGCGATTTGCTGAACGGCAATGGCGGCGCGGATCAGCTATATGGGCAGGATGGCGGGGATTTCCTGCAGGGCGGCGACGGCGCGGACCTGTTGGTCGGCGGCGCGGGAGGGGATGAGCTGACCGGCGGGGCGGGGGCGGACACGTTCCTGTTCGACAGCCTGACTACATCTGCCGACCGCGACAAGCTGCGCGATTTCACGCCTGGGCAGGATGTGATGGCGTTTTCCCGCGCGGTGTTCGCAGCCCTGGGCGGGCAACCCGCCGGGACGCTGGCGGCCAATCAGTTCGTCAACGGCACGCAGGCGCTGACCGCGGATCACCATTTCATCTACCAGGTGGCGACCGGCAATCTGTGGTATGATCCCGATGGCGTCGGCGGCGTAGCGCAGATCCAGATCGGGTTGCTCAGCACGCGCCCGACGCTGACCGCGGCGGATTTTCTGCTGATCTGACGCGGCCCCGCCATCATTGCATCGGGCGTTATTTTACGCGGGCAGTCGGCTCGCGTAAAATCTCGTCCTCTCACATCTTGTGACGGATCGGTCGCCTAATCGGAAGTATTACTCAATCGGATTCTTCGTCGCGGGGCCGGTTCGTCATCCCGGCCAGCATCGCGACGATCTGCGTTCGGTTGGTCGCACCCATTCGGCGCATCAGTTCCTGCACGTGGCCCTTTACGGCGCGCTCGCTGATGCCGAGACCATTTGCGATATCGCGGTTCGTCATGCCGCGTTGAAGGTTCTGCAGCACCTGCCGTTGTCGCGACGTCAGCGTAAGGCCCTCGGCCAGACCGGGGAAAGAGCCGGACTCGCGCGTATCCGGCGCGAGCAGTTTCGGGTCGAGCGGCGGATAAACCGTCCACCCGCGACTGACTAGTCGGAGCGCCTCGAGAATGATGTCGGTGGGCGTGTCGCTGCTGAGAAATCCGAGCACGCCCTGCTTCAGCGCGGCGAGCATATGAACGCGATCGACCAAGCCGGTCAGCAGCACAATCGCGCCCGGCGGAAGGACTGGGTCGAGGACTTCGCGCATCAACGCGACGCTGCGCTCATCGAACGGATCGCCGGCCAGGTTGAGCAGCGCGACATCGGCGCCACCATGGTCGCCGATCCGGGTCAACGCATCGCTTTCGTTGCTCGCCGCGACGATGCTACCAATCTCGCGCGTGTCGGCAAGCGCGGCGACCAGGCATTCCAGCGTCAACGATCGCCGGTCGATCACCAGCAGGCGCAGCGGTGCGCGCACGTTCGGCGATTCGTCGATACCGTCGATATCGACCGTGGCGACGGTCGGCGACTGACGGCCGTTGGCGTCCTTACGGATCGGATCGGCGGCGAACGGCGATCTTGCGACGGCCGCGGGCGATGGCGCTGCGATGGACCAGTCCATCGGCGTCGTCAGGCCGAGCGCCAGGGCAACCGACCGAAGCCGGCCGCTCGTTCACCCGGGAAGTAGGCGCCGAATTTTCGGAAATGCTGAATGCCGTCGCCATAACCGAGTTGCGCGTGCTTCGCGAACCGGACGCGGTTGAAGACGACGCCGGTGATATCCGAATCGAGTTCCTGAACCGCCGCGCGCAACAGATCGGGCGTAGTGCGGCCCCACCGCAATACCAGCAGCGTCGCGTCGACCAGATCGGACAGCGCCTGCGCATCCCCGGTCGCTAGTACAGGAGGCGTGTTGATGACGACCAGATCGAACTGTTCGCGCAACGTCGTCAGCAGGGTCGCGAGCCGCGGGGAGGCCAGCGCCGCGCCGGGATCCTCCGCGGCGGCGCGCACTGGGATCGCCTTGAGCGTGGGAAGCGCGGGTGACGTGACCAGCACGTCTTCCAGGGTAGCGCGACCCGCAAGGTAATCGAGCAAGTCGTATTCGCACGCGGTGCCGTCCAGCACGTCGGGAAGCCCCGGACGACGCAGGTCGAGATCGATCATCACCGCGTTGCGACCCATCGCCACCGCTGCCGCGGCCAGCCCGATCGCCAGCGTCGTCTTGCCGTCGCCGGGCAGCGGGGACGTGATCATCACGACCTTTCCCGAATGCGCGGCCAAGAAGCGATGCAGCTTGCCCTCGGTCATGCGGATCGCCTCGGCGAACAGCGAATAAGGCTGTTTCGCCACCGTCAGGTGCGCGTGCCAGCCGCGTCGCCGGGCGGCGATTTCCGGGATCATCCCGAACGTCGGCAGGTCAACCAAGGTCAGCACGTCGGCGGACGTGCGCACTTGGTTCTCCAGTGCTTCGGCCAGCAAAACCAGGATAAGACCGAGCAGCAAGGCGGCACCAGCGGCGACCCCGAAGATCTGCCCGCCGCGCGGGAAGCTCGATTGCGTCGGCAGCAATGCCGCCGAGGCGAGAGTCGCGTCCGGTTTGACCATCTCCTGCATCCGGCGCGCCTCCTGCAGGCGCTGAAGCAGGGCGACATAGACTGTGCGGGCGGTCTCTGCGTTGCGTTCGAGGTCGGCCAGCGGCACGCTGGCGATGCCGCGCTCGAGCGATTGCGCGCGCATCGCACCCAGACTCCCGGCGACCTGACGTTCGCGCGCCGACTGCGCGGACGCCTCGTTCGCGAACTGCTGCTGGATGCGGCCACTTTCGACGACGATCGCGGAGCGGATCTGGTCCAGTTCCGCCGACGCCTTCAGCACATCGGGGTGCGCCGCGCCGTACAGGGTCGACAGCTCGGCCAGGCGGCGTTGCACGGTCGTCCGCTGACCCTGCAGGTCGGCTAGCAGTCCAGACATGATCTGGCCGCTGGAGCCGGTCCGCGCCATGCCCTCTGCACGGCCGGCGCCGGCCGCTGCGAGCTCCGAGCCCAGCCGCGCCATTTGCGCCACATCCGCATCGCGCCCCGGTCCCGCGTCGATCCGGTGCGCGCGGCGATAGGCTGCGGCGGTCAGCTCGGCCCGGTACAGATCGACACGCAGTTCGCGGACCTGGCGTTCCAGCACGGCGACCGCGCGCTGGCGCGATGCGCGGCGTTCGGCGACCTGCAGCGACAGATAATTGGCGACCAGCTTGTTGGCGATCCGGGTCGCTTTTGCTGCGTTGTGCGATGAAACGGTGACGGTCAGGAAGTCGGACTGTCCATCCTGCTTCACCTTCACCGCACGCAGAAGTTCGCCCGTCGTCCGTTCGATCACCTGGGGTGACGGCTTTCCGGCGGTCTGAGGCGCGATCGGTGCGGTTCCGCCGCCAAGGCCGAGCATCGCCGACAAGCGTCCGATCGGACTGACCGCGGGCTTGTCGGGATCGGCCGCCGGATTGAATTCGCGATCGTCGTACAACGCCAGATCGTTCACCGTCTGACGCGCGACGGGCCGCGATCCGATCAACTGGATTTGAGTCTCGATCTGGTGAGTACGCAGTTGCTCCGCATCGCGGACCGATGCGGCCGTCTGATCGGCGGACGGTTGCCAGTCATCGATCGCGACGCGCATCACCGCGGTGGCGTCGTACCGCGGTTCCAGCACCAGATACGTGACGAATGCGGCCCCCATCACGATCGCGCCGGTGATCATCAACAGCCGCAAGTGCCGACGAAGAACCCGCAGGACATCCTGCGTCGATCCGCCGGACGGGGCGGGGCCTTGAAACATCGAACGATCGACGATCGCGCGATCGTGCATATTCATGCGTTATCCCCCGTCCCGCAGTTTCGGTCTGACAGGCGTGCTGCCAGTCGCCGACGAATGGGAAGATTAGACGTCCAACCGCGGCCTGCGGCAGGTCCAACTGCGGATATGACGCGACCATAATGCGCTTCGCGCTTGATCCGAAAGATGGGCAATTTCGCCGTGGTCGGATGACGAAAAGGCCCATTAGGGTTAGCCACGACGCGATATGGCGCTTGGCCATATTGTCGGTGCAGTTTCGCCGCGCATCGCGAGCGGAGACAGTAGATCCAAGCCAAATCCATGCCGCCCGATGCGCCGCGGCACTCGCGCCACGACGGCGTAGGGCGCCGGCTGGTGCGTAATCTGGCGCACCTTACCGGTGGCAAGGCTGTATCCGTTGCGCTGGGGATGGCGACCTTGGCGATCACCGCCAAGATGCTCGGTCCCGGCCTGCTCGGGATCGTCGCGATGATCGAAAGCTATGGGCGGCTGATCGATCAGATGATCCGGCTGGAGACATGGCAGACCGTGATCCGGTATGGCGCCCGCGCGATCGAGGACGACGATCGGTCGCGACTGACACGGCTGATCAAGCTGGGCGTCACGACGGATATCATCGGAGCGACGATCGTCGCGGGCGTTGCGCTCGTCGGGGCGCCGGTCGCGGCGCGCCTGCTGCACTGGGATGCGGAGACGCTCAGGATGGCGCAGATTTATAGCGCGGCGCTGCTGTTCGGCGTTTCGTCCACTCCGATCGGTATCCTGCGGCTGTTCGACCGGTTCGCGCAGGCGGCGTGGGTGGAACCGGTCATCGCGGCGATCCGGCTGGCGGCGATCGCCACGATCTGGCTGTTCGGCGGATCGGTTTGGGCGGTGGTCCTGCTGGGCGTGGCGCTGATCATCCTCGAGCGGCTCGTGATGTCATGTCTGGCGTGGCGCGTGCTGCGTCAGGAGGGAGTTACCGGCGTTCTGCGTGCGCCGTTGCGGGGGGCGATCGCGCTATTTCCGGGAATTGCCGGTTTCGTGCTCGCCGCCAACGGAACGGTGCTGATCCGCAAGAGCACGCAGGAAGCGGATGTCCTGATCGTCGGCGCGATCGCCGGTTCGGTCGGGGCGGGCCTGTATCAATTGGCGCGCAAGGTCGCGCTGGCGGCGGCGAAAGGCGGGCAGATGATCCAGCAGGCCGCCTTCCCCGAACTGGCGCGATTGTGGGCCGCGGGCCAGCGCGACCGGTTCTTGCATCTGGTGGGGCGGATCGAATGGATTACGCTGGGCCTCGCATTGCTGCTGCCGTGCGCGGTGGCGCTGATGGGGCCACGGTTGATCCCCTTGATCGCCGGCGACGGGTTCGAGGACGCGTACGTTCCCTTGTTGGTCCAGTCGTTTGCGGTGGTCATCTTCCTAGGCGGCAGCGCATTGCGCGCGGCCCTGATGGCGGCGGGGGGCCAAGGGCGATTCCTAGCCGCCTCCGCACTTGCCGCGATCGCCTTTTACGCGACGATATTCCCGGCGGTTCATATGCTGGGAGTCGTCGGTGCGGCGATCGCGCACATCGTGTTCAATGCGGTGTCGCTGCCATTGGCGCTGGCGACGTTCCGATCGGTAACATGTGCGCCTCCGGCAACGCCATATCCTCCCGCCCAAGCCCACGACTGACCGCCCAGATCGCCGCCTGCGTGCGGTTCTTCACGCGCAATTTCCGCAGGATCGCCTTGATGTGGACCTTCACCGTGGCGTCGGTGATGCGCAACCGGCGCGAAATCACCTTGTTTGCATCGCCGTCCAGCAGACAGCGCAGGATTTCGATCTCGCGGTTCGAAAGATTCAGCCCGCCGCAATTGACGTCCCATGTCATCGGCAGCAGGCGGTTCGAACTGTCGGTGAAGGATTCCACCAGTTGCGACGGCATCAGTTTTTCGCCCATCGCGACGAGCCTCAGCGCGCCGCCAAGTGGTTCGCACGGGATCGTCTTGACCAGATAACCATCGACGGCCCCAGTCGCGAACGCCTTGGCGATATGGTCGAGGTCATATTCGTCGACCATCAGGACGATCCGCAACTCGGGGTGTTCAGCGCGAACCTGCTCGCACGAAAGTACACCCTCGGAAAACGCGTTCGCGTCGACGATGACCAGTTCGGCGTCGCACGGCGAGGGATGCAATTCGCGCGGTTCCGCGACCGTCTGGATCACCGCGAAGCCCTGGTCCGTCAGAATGCGACGAAGCCCCTCCCGCACAATTTCATTATGGCTAAGTACCGATACTACCGTTTGTTCGCGCACGATGTGTCCTCCCAATGGCATCTTACAGACAACCAGAGCTTGATCGGACCCTTTCGGGTATCCGGATCCAAACATGCGACACCGATACGATTATCCGCCCGAACAACCTCACACCGCAGCATTGGCGGAAATGGGTGCTCATTGCGATTCGTTCCCCACCGTTGGTGCTATACCGAAAACCAGAATGGATCAATATGAGTCATTTGGTGAAAGCACGATTTTTCCAATCCTGACACTCGAATTGTAAATAAGCGACATCACGCTCTCGACTTATCGTAACGAAAGTAAAGTGGTACCGTCTTTTGACAGCAAATAGTCATCGCAGTTGAGCGTGCCGCATTGGGACAAGATATTTTTCCGTCCATGGGGTTCATGACGACGGCCCATTGCCCCGGCAATGAACTGTAATTCGTACTGCTATGATTGCGGCTAATCACAAATGATTAGGTCGAACGGGCAAGGAGGACGCCCTTCAGGCGCGATGCTGCCCAGCGCGGTGCAAAAGGTCCAGCCAGAGGGTCGCGACGTCGCGAGCCGCGAAGCGCGCGATCCGCCGGCGGCCGCTGTCGGCGAGTTGTTGGCGGAGCGCATCGCTCAACAGCAACCGGCGCAGACCGGCCGCCAACGCCGCCACGTCCTCGGGCGGGATCAGCAGCCCGCTCACCCCGTCCTCGACCAGATCGGCCGGGCCGAAATCGCAGTCGAACGCGACGACTGGCAGGCTGGCCGCCATCGCCTCTGCCAGGACGTTGGGCCAGCCTTCGTAGCGCGACGACAGGACGAACGCGCTGGCCAAGTCGATCCAGCCGGCTGGCGTGGCGGACGGTCCGGGAAACGTCGCCCGGTCCGCCAGCCCCAGCGCGTTGCGCCGCGCCTCCAGCACATTGCGCGATGGTCCGTCGCCCCATACGACCAGCCGCCAGCGGGGCACCTCGGGCGCGATTTGGGCGAAGGCGGTCAGCAGCAGGTCGAACCCCTTCTGGTGGGTCAATCGACCGACCGCGGCCAGGGTCGGCGGCGATTGTGATGGATCGCGCGGCGGACGCAGTTCGACCGGATTGGGGATGACGACCGCATTGCGCCGCGCGGTCGCGGGCAGCGCGTTCCTGCCGCGTTCGGTCTGTACGACCACTGCCGCAGCGCGCGGATACAGCAAGGCGGTTGCGCGGTTCCACAGCGGATGCGCATCCTGGCGCTGCGGATTGTTGCGCTCGGCGACGACGACGGGAAGTCTCAGACCGAGACTCGCCAGCAGCGTGACGACGTTTATCTTGGTCAAGAACGACAAGACGACATCGAACGCGCCGTCGCGTAGCACGCGTCGCAGCGCCGCGACCCGGCGGATGCTGCGCGCCGTCCCGAGGAACGCGTTAGTTCCAGGGGAGAGCGCGAGCCGCCGCAGCGTCACCGCGGGATGAAGCGGATGATAGATCGGGTCCGTCGGCGCGTCGAACGCGATGACCGTGACGCTCCATCCCTGCTCCACCGCATGCGCCGCGATCTGCGCGATCACACGCTCCGCGCCGCCCGCTTGCAGCCCGGCCAGGACGAACGCGGCGCGCATCACACGCCGCCGACCGCCAGTTCCCACGCGGCGGGGGCGACCAGTTTTTCGAGTTCGGCGAGCGAGCTGATCGTAACGTCCGCGCGATGCCGTTCGCTGGGGGCGGTGCGGGAGTGGACCGCACCGTCCCGGTCGATCTGCACCGTGCGCCAGCCGAGCGTTCGGGGTCCGAGAAAATCCTTCGCCGGATTGTCCGCGACATAAATCATCTGCGCGCCGCTCCCCCCGTGCCGCGCCTCCACCATGCGGAAGGCACGGGGGTGCGGTTTGCCGAAGCCGTCGCCCCATACGCCGGTGCGGATCAGCGGATCGATTCCCGCACGGTCGAGCCTGAGCGCCTCGATCTTGCGTAATTGCGCGACCGGCGGACCGTCGGTGATCAGCGCAAGTCGGCTGCCGAGCGGATCGGCGAGGAATGCGGCGGCGTCGGGCGCGAGGTGAATGTCGGGGAGGTGTGCGCGGTAAGTGACGATCAATGCCTCGACCAACGATCGATCCGGCGTGATCCCCAATTGCGCCAGCGTGGCGTCAAACAAGTGGCCGCGCTGCCCGGCGTCCCACAGCGCTTGTGCAGTGTATGCGAAATCGGCCGCGCCGCGCCGTTTGCGCATCCAGTCGCCGACCGCAACGATGCCGCTGCGCACGTAGTCGCGCTCCAGATAGAGCGTGTCGTCCAGATCGAGGACGATTGTCGTCAGGCGCATCGGTCAATGAAGATCGCGGCGTCGTAGCGGAGCATCGTGACGCCCGCGGTCCAGCCGTCGTGCGCGGTGTCGGGCAGCCCGGTGCAGCGTTCCAGCAGCCAGCGGGCGAAGGTCGCCCCGGCGCGGTCGGCGAGCGGATAGCCGCCGCCGAACCGCGCGTTGATTTCGAACACGCTGAACGCGCCGCCCGCGTCGCGCATCGCCTGAAAACAAAGGACGCCGCGCGGGCCGGGCAGGTGGTCCGCGATCCGCTCGGCGATTGTTTGAAGCGCTGGATCACGCTGGACCACGCCCTTTTCCACTTCGCCCGCGCGGACTTGCAGCCGGCGGTGCGGCACGACCGTCCGGAGCGCACCGTGGTCGTCGAAATAGAGATTCACGGTCCATTCCTCGCCGCTCAGCAATTGCTGAACGATCATCGGCTCTTGTTCCGTCTGCGGCAGATCGTCGGGACCGCGTGCGATCGCCAACCCGCGGCTCGCGCTGCCGTGGCGTGGTTTGAGAATGGCGGGCCAGCCGCAATCCGCGCAGCCGGCGCGCAACGCTGCGAGCGCGGTGGTGCGCGGGGACGGGATTCCAGAGGCGTCGAGAAACGTCGCGGTCGCCAGCTTGTCGCGTGCGATGTCGATCACCGCTGGAGCGCTGATCGCGACATGGCAACCAATCGAAGCGAACGATTCGGCAGCATTGGCCAGCGCGAGCAATTCCGTATCGATCGTCGGCACCAGCAGGCCAACATTGTGATCGCGGCATATCGCCAGCAGGGCGGTGATGTAATCGGGATCGTCCACCCGCGGCACCGCGAAACGGCGATCCGCGACGCGGCAGGCGGCGCTCATGTCGGGCGCGAGATCGCAGGCCAGCACCGTGAGATCGATCCCAGCGGCCTCCGCGCCGTGCCGGAATGCCTCCAGCAACGCGACGCGTCGTCCAGCCGAGGTCAACAGCAATGTAACCGGCATCACCATATCGCGCGCACCAGGATGAACGCCTCGGCAGCGCGGCGATGGACCGTCGCGCCGCGCAGCACGGCAAGCGCGCGAATCGCTTCAGGCGAGCGTTCATCGGGAAAATCGCGGCATTGCGACGCGAAGGCGGCGAAGGCGGCTAGCTTCCGCTCCAGCGTATCGGCGATGTCGATGAACACGGTCGGCGCGAAGGCCGGATCGATTCCCGGCGCGCCCCAATTGGTTTCGGACAGCGTCTCATACGCCAGCAGCCGCGCGGGCGCAGCGTCGTCGCGTGGGCGCGCGACGACCAGACAGGAACGGAAGACCAATTGGTGATCGAGATGCACGTCGCCAACGAAAGGTACGAACGCGGTGCCGGGACGGACCGCGGCGAATATGCGTGCGATGGCCGCATTCAGGTCGGCATGCGGCAAGCGATCGAGCTCGGCGGCGGGCAGATCGAGCCAATGCGTCTGCGTGACGCCCAGCATTCGATGCGACACCGCGGCCTCGGCGCGCACGGCCGCGACTTGCTCGGCCGAAAAACGCGGGCGCGCGCCGGTCGTGACGATCGCGACGTGGACATCGCGTCCCGCCTCGGTCAACCGCGCGATCGTGCCGCCGCACCCCAACACTTCATCGTCAGGGTGCGGTGCGACGATCAGGACAGGGCCGGAATCGTCATTGAGTACGGTCATTGCGCGGTCCCGAGATGACTGTGCATCGCTGGCGGCTTGATCGCGTCCGATTCGACGATGAGCAGCGCGCGCCCGTCGCCGCAGCAGACCGCGAACCCATCGGCGTCACGCGCGATCACCTGACCCGGCAGAGCGTGGTGTCGCGCGCCGTCTTGCCAAGGCTCGGTTCGCCAGATCGTGATCCGGGCGTCGCGCGCCTCGGTGAACGCGCCGGGATATGGGCGGCCGACCGCGCGGACCAGACGGTGGATGTCGTCGGCCGGACGCCGCCAGTCGATCCGCCCGTCGTCGGGACGACGGCGCGTCGCCCAGGTCGCGAGCCGCTCGTCCTGCACCTCGCCCGCGACCTCGCCCTGCGCCAGCCGCGGCAGCAGGTCGTCGAGCATGTCATACAGGGCGCCCATGTGCTTCGCATACAGGGTCAACGCGGTTTCGTCGGGCGCGACGTGGAAGAAGCGTTGCGCCATGATCGCGCCGCTGTCGACGCCGTCGTCGATCCGGAACAAGGTCGATCCGGTGATCTTCTCGTCGAGCAGGATCGTCCACGGGATTGTCGCCCGGCCGCGGAGCCGAGGCAGCGCGGCGGTGTGGTAGCCCACGACGCGGTCGTTCACCGCCGCGCGCAGCGCCGGGCCGCACAATTGCGACCAGCCGATCACGAACGTCATGTCGGGCGCGACCGCGCGGACCTGTTCGACGAATGCTGCGCCATTGCCTTCGACGACATGGATAAGCTGCGCCCCCGCGGCCGCCGCCGGATCGGTCAGGTCGACATAATCCGAGTGGCGCGCGGCGCGGTCTGGCGGCAGCGTGGCGACCGCCGCCAGCGTCCAGCCCGGCGCGGCGGCGATGGCGTCCAGCGCGACGCGCGTGCCTTCAACCGCGCCGATCAGCAGTGCGCGCATAGGCCCTCTCGATCTGGTGTGAGCGGACCGTTTCGCCACCGACGACGACCCACAAGGTGCGCGCGACGATCCGTGCGTCGAGCGACAGCGACCGATGCGCGATATACCACAGGTCCAGCGCAACCTTGTCGCCGTCCCCCAACAACGCATTGCCGTTGACCTGCGCCCAGCCGGTCATCCCCGGCCGCACCGCGCCGCGCGCGACACCTTTGGAGCCCATCGCCTGAATGGTGGGCGGCAGCAGCGGGCGCGGGCCGATCAGGCTCATGTCGCGCCGTAGCACGTTCCACAGGCCCGGCAGTTCGTCCAGCCGCGCGCGACGGAGCACGCGGCCGGTGGGGGTCAGCCGCTCGGCGTCGGGCAGCGGATCGCCCGCGGCGTCGACGCTGTCCCGCATCGTGCGGAACTTGCGCAGCGTGAAAGGAATGCCGTCGCGGCCCGCGCGCGTCTGCGCAAACATGACCGGGCGGCCGAGGGTGGCGAACACCACCAGCGCGACCAGCGCCATGACCGGCATCGCCAGCAGCATCGCGACCATCGCGAGCGGCAGTTCGATCGCGGGCCGGTCCCCCAGCGCACGCCGCGTCGCGACGGCGGCGGAGGGAGCGCCCCGCTGCAATCCCATCGCAGCGATGATCCGGTCGTTCACCTTGTCTACGTCGTACACGTCCTCGGCGATCGTGCGTGAC
Organism: Sphingomonas sp. SUN019; assembly: GCF_024758705.1. Taxonomy (NCBI): domain Bacteria; kingdom Pseudomonadati; phylum Pseudomonadota; class Alphaproteobacteria; order Sphingomonadales; family Sphingomonadaceae; genus Sphingomonas; species Sphingomonas sp. SUN019. The sequence continues at coordinate 3,041,017 of NZ_CP096971.1, forward strand.
GCCGCACCCATCGACGCCGCCAGCGCGGGATCGTCGACGAAGCATTGCATCGCCGCCGCGAGCGCATCGGCATCGCGCGGCGGCACGAGCAAGCCGTTCGTGCCTTCGGTGATCGGCTCGCGGCAGCCGGGCATGTTTGTGGTGACGATTGCGCGTCCAGTGGCCATCGCCTCCAGGATCGTGCGTGGAAGACCCTCCCGGTAATAGCTTGGCAGGACGAAGACGCTTGCGCGGGCGAGCATCGGGGCGACGTCCCGCGTCTCGCCGAGATATTCCACATCGCCCGATCGCGCCCAGCGATCGATGTCGGCGCGGGTGATGCCGGTCGGGTTGGGATCGAGCGGTCCGAGAATCTGGAAGCGCACCGCGGGATGCCGCGCGCGGATCGCGCGGGCGGCGGCGACGAATTCCGCCAGTCCCTTGTCGCGCATCAGGCGCGCGACCATCAGGAACGTGAGCGGACCGGGCGGTAGCGGCGCATGCGCGAAGCGGTGCACATCGACCCCCGACCCCGGCAGTTGATCGACCGGCTGCGCATCCACGATCCCCAGCGCGCGCATCTCTGAGGCGTCGTCGCGATTGAAGACGAAGATGCGTTCGGCGCGTGCGACTGCGGCGCGGTACATTCGCGACAGCACCACACGCAACGCGCGCCGCCGCGCCCCGCCGCCGTCGCTGAAGACATGGCCGAGCCCGCTGACCATCGCGAAGAAGCGGATGCCGCCGACGATCCGGCTGGCCAGCCCGCCATAGACGATCGGTTTCTGCGTATAGGCCAGCAGGACGTCGGGGCGTTCGGCGCGCAACAGCCGGACGAGCCGCCGAAGCGTCGCAAGATCCTGCAGCGGATTCGCGCCGGTGCGATCCATCGCTACGGCCACATATCGCACGCCGATCTTCGCCAGCGCCGCGGCCTCCGGCGGCGCGGGATCGGGGGCGCAGGCAACCACCTCATGCCCCTCCGCCACCATTCGCGCGAGCAATGCGCCGCGGAAGTTGACCAAGGAATAGGCCAGGCTGGCGAGAACGACGATCTTCATCCCGCGACCATCTGTTCCGTGCGGCAGGCGGCCGTCGTCCGGCCCTGCGGCGCCACCGCGTCGCCGCGCAGGATCGCGCTGTACAATTGGCGATAGCGGCGGGCGACGCTGTCGATCTCGAATTCGTCGACGACCCGTGCGCGCGCCGCGATCCCGCGGCCGTGGCGTTCGGTCGCGCCGTCCTCTCCCAGCCGGACCAGCGCTGCCGCCATCCCCGTGACGTCGCCGGGCGGCACGATCGTTCCGCTTTCGCCCAGCACCCAGGCGCTGTCCCCCACGTCGGTCGCCACGCACGGTATGCCGCAGGCCATCGCCTCCCCCAGGATATTGGGAAAGGCCTCTCCCCAGGCGGATGACAACGCGACGATATCGACGCCGGGCAACCATTCCGCGACATCGGTGCGTTCACCGACCAGCGTCACGCGGGTCGAGGGAATCTGCCGTGCGATGCGATCCGCCAGCGCGCGGGGCGGCCCGTCCAGGCCGGTGCCGACCAGCAGCAGATGCAGATCGACTCCTGCCGCGCGGGCGCGCGCGACGGCATCGACCAGGGTCGCGTGGTCCTTCATCGGGTGTAGCCGCGCCACCATCGCCACCACGATCGGCCCCGGCGGCACCCCGAACCGTTGTTCCAGCGCCGTACGGCCCGCGGGATCGGGACGGAAGCGGCCGCAGTCGAAGCCGTTGGCGATATAGATCGAGCGTTCGGGCGCGAAGCCCACCGCCTCATGTTGCCGCGCCGCGACCTGCGAATTGTAGACGATCGCCGCCGTGCCGCGCGACAGCCGTGCGCTGAGCGCGATCAGCCGCCGCGTCGCACGGCTTTCCAGCGCCAGGTCGACCAGCGAATGTCGCACGTTCCACACCACCGGCGTCCCGCGCGTCTGAAGTGCGCCCGCGATGCTGGCGGCGAGATTGCCGTGGTACATCCAGCCCTGCAGCAGATCGGGCCGAACCCGGCCGGTAATGCGCAACAGCCGCACGATCGCGGCCGGCCCCGGCAACCCGCGCGCCATGCCCAGCGTGTAGACCGGCGCCTCCTCTCGCGAGGGAGTCAGAACGCCCGGTTTCAGCATCGACACGATCGCGTGGCGCGATCCGCCGTGCCGGGGTTCGGCCTCGATCAGCTTGACCAGCATCGTCTGCGCGCCGCCCATGTCGAGGCTGGTCGACACGTGCTGGATCGTGGCGCCGTGGTGCCGCGGCAATCGTCGCGTCATGCCGCGATCCTGCGATCCCGGACCCGGCCGTCCCATATTGTGCGCACGCCTGCGCGGCGCGCCGAAGAAAACCATGTGCGCATCGTGTTCCACCCCATCACACGCGTCCCACCACCCCGAAGCTAGAGCGGCGACGCCATGCAAACAGTTGCGATTCCGGGTATCGCCCGGATGGAAAAGGCGCGGCTCCAATGGCGACCGCACGACGCGAATGCCCTTTCGGGATGCATGGGGCATCCGTTTGCGCCGACACAATGGCGCATGGGAGCGCATCGCCCAAAGGGGTAATCCGAAGTCAAATCATGGTGAGCGTGCGGTTAGGGAAGTCGTTCGCCCGAAAGTGAGCGATCGGGGTCAAGATTAGTCGCTGGTCCTTCCGCACGCGCCAATCGCTGCGGTGCGGGCCGAAGCTATGCTGCCCGCTCTGGTGTGGGGGGCAGACCAATGAAGACGACGGTGTCGATTCAGGCGGTGCGGCAACCGCTGCGAACGCTATTGATCATCGGATTGGACACGACCGCCGCAGCGTTTTCGCTGGTCGCGGCGATCGATCTGCGGGTGGGGGCGCCGCGCACGTCGATCGTCCTGGCGGAGGCGCCGTGGGCGGTGTCGGTGTTCGCCGCGACCGCTGCTGCGACCTTCTATCTGTTCGGCCTGCACCGGCGCATCTGGCGCTTTGCGTCGCTGGGCGACCTTTTGGCCATCGCGCAGGCGGTGACGGTGTCCATCCTGGCCTTCTCGCTGATCCTGCTGGCGACCGGATCGATCGGCTGGATGCCGCGGTCGATTCCGGTGATCCAGTGGCTGTTGCTGGTCATGCTGCTGGGCGCGATGCGGATGGCGCGGCGCATGGGCGGCGAATTCATGAGCGGATCGGTCAAGCCGCCGCAACCGACCAAGTCGACGCGGCGCGGATCGCGCAACGCGCTGGTGCTGGGTCCGGGGGACGACGTCGACGTGCTGCTGCGCCGGCTGGAAGCCGATTCGCAATCGGGATTCCGTCCGGTCGGGATCATCGGCGATCTCGGCATCCATCGCCAGACCCGCATTCGCGGCGTGCCGATCCTGGGCGCATACGGCGAACTCGCCCGAGTCGTTGAACGGCTGGAGGCCGAAGGCCGCCGCCCCGAATGCCTGGTGTTCGCGGGCAGCGTCGACCGGATGCGCGGCGCGGCGATGGCGAACATCGTGTCGGGTGCGCAGCTGCTGGGGCTGGAGGTGGCCTATTCCTCCGGGTTCACGGCCTATGGCGACGACGCCGATCGTGCGCCCGATTTCCGCTTCATCAACGTAGCCGACCTGCTCGGGCGGCCGCAATCGACGCTGGATGCGACGCCGGTCGGGGCGGCGATCGCCGGGCGCTGCGTGATGGTGACCGGGGCGGGCGGCACGATCGGGCGCGAGTTGGTGCGGCAGGTGGCCGGATTCCGGCCGGGCAAGCTGATCCTGCTCGATGCGAACGAGTTCAACCTGTACGAAGTCGATCTGGAGATGCGCGAGAATTACCCCGACGTCCCGCGCGCGCCGGTCCTGTGTTCGATTCGCCAGCGGCAGCAACTGATGCGCGTGTTCGACCTGCATCGGCCCGAACTGGTGTTCCACGCCGCCGCGCTGAAGCACGTGCCGCTGGTCGAGGGACATCTGTCGGCGGGTATCCAGACCAACGTGCTGGGCACACGCAACGTGGCCGACGCGGCGCAACGGTATGGCGCGCGGGCGATGATCCAGGTGTCGACCGACAAGGCGGTCAATCCGGTCGGTTTCATGGGGATGACCAAGCGGCTCGGCGAACTCTATGCGCAGGCGCTGGATTTGAACGGCGCCGGCGATCCCGCCGCGCCGCGTTTCATGACGGTGCGGTTCGGCAACGTGCTGGGGTCGAGCGGATCGCTGATCCCGCTGTTTCAGCGTCAGCTGGGTCGCGGCGGACCGCTGACCGTGACGCATCCCGACATCGAACGCTTCTTCATGACTGTCCACGAGGCGGTGCAGCTGGTGCTGCACAGCGCCGCCTGCGGCCTGGACGCGCGGGCCGAACGCGGCCGGATCTTCGTATTGGACATGGGCAAGCCGGTGCGGATCATCGACATCGCGCGGCGGATGATCCGCCTGGCGGGGTTCGAGCCCGAGGTCGACGTCGCGATCGAGATCACCGGCCTGCGGCCGGGCGAGAAACTGTACGAAGAACTGTTCGATGCGATCGAGACGCGGCAGCCGGCGTCGATTCCCGGCGTGTTCGAGGCCGAACCAAAGGCGGTTCCGCTGGCGCAGCTCGACCAGGCGTTCCAGTTGCTTGAGGCGGCGAGCGCGGCGGGGGATGACCGGACCTGCCGTGCGATTGCGGACGACGTGCTGCGACAACGCGAGGACGAACCGATCGTGGCGATCGAGATCGCGGCGAACGATCGTCCGGTCCACGAACTCATCCTGTCGCAGGCCGGCTGATGGCACGCCCGCTGCGCATAGAAAGCGACGTCGCCGCCCCGTTGCCGATCGGCCTGGCGACGCCCGTTCGCGTTCACGACCCGATCCCGACATGGACGCCGCGCCGGGCGCTGACCGCTCCGATCGTCAGCCGCTGGCCATGCCATGACGAGGCGGAGATCGACGCGGTCGTCGCCACGTTGCGGTCGGGCCGCGTCAACGCGCTGCATCACGGCGAGCACAACCGTGCGTTCGAGGCCGCCTTCGCCGCGCGCTGCGACGTGCCGCACGCGATCGCGGTCGCGAACGGAACGCTGGCGCTGGAACTGGCGCTGCGCGCGCTGGAGGTCGGCCCCGGCGACGAAGTGATCGTCCCCGCACGCAGCTTCATCGCGTCGGCCAGTTGCGTCGCGGCGGTCGGCGCGACGATCGTATTCGCCGACGTCGACGAAACGACGCAGGGATTGAACGCGGCGACCGTGTCGGCAGTGCTGTCGCCGCGCACGCGTGCGATCATCGCGGTCCATATCGCGGGCTGGCCGTGCGCGGTCGACGAACTGGCGGTGCTGGCCGACGCGCTGGGCATCGCGCTGATCGAGGATTGCGCGCAGGCGCACGGCGCGCGTCTGAACGGCCGGCCGGTCGGTTCGTTCGGGGCGGCCGCGGCGTTTTCGTTCTGCACCGACAAGATCATGTCCACTGGCGGCGAGGGCGGCCTGCTGGTGCTGCGCGACGACGCGATCTGGGGGCGCGCGTGGGCGTACAAGGATCACGGCAAGAACCCGGCCGGACCGCCAAAGGGCGGCACGCCGGGCACGTTCAAGTGGCTGCACGAGAATCTGGGCAGCAATCTGCGGATGACCGAGATGCAGGCGGCGATCGGGCGACATCAGTTGGCGAAGCTTGACGAATGGGTCGATGCGCGGCGGCGCAACGCCGCGTCGATCGATCGTGCGCTGGCGCCGCTACCGGCGGTGCGACTGACCATTCCGCCGCCGCAGACACAGCACGCTTACTACAAATACTACGCCTTCGTCCGGCCGCACATGCTGGCGTACCGCTGGTCGCGCGACCGGATCGTCGCCGAACTGATCGCGGCGGGCGTGCCCGCGGGGACCGGCATCTGCCCCGAAATCTACCTTGAGCAAGCCTTTGTCGGTACGCCCTTTGTCCCCTCGCATCGATTGCCCACGTGCCGGATGCTGGGCGAGACAAGTATCATGCTGCCGGTCGATCCGACGCTGGACGAGGCGACGGTCGCCGACATGGGCGAGGTGGTGGCGGATGTGATCGCCGCGGCGTCGCGCGGATAGGGACGCTGTCAGGGCTGCGCGTGGGGGAAAGATGACGGGCGTTCGGTTACCCAGCTTCATCGTCATCGGCGCGGCGAAAGCGGCGACGACATGGATCGCGCATCAGTTGCGATCGCGTCCCGACGTGTTCATGCCCGGCCCCGAGCCGCATTTCTTCAGCCGCGACCACGGCAAGGTGGCGCGATACGCGCAGTGGTTCGGCGGCGCGCAGGCGGATCAGATGGTGGGTGAGAAATCGGCCGACTATCTTGCCGATCCCGACGCCGCTCAGCGGATGGCGGACCTGCTGCCGACGGTCAGGCTGGTCGCGCAACTGCGCGATCCGGTGGCGCGCGCCTATTCGGATTATCGCATGCTGTTCCGGCGCGGGCAGGTGGGGAATGATATCGCCGCCTATCTCGACCGGGCGCGCACGACGATGCCGCGATTTCTGGACGACGGGCTTTACGCGCAGCATCTGGAGCGCTGGTTCGATCATTTCCCGCGCGAGCAGATCAAGATCATCCTGCACGACGACATCAGCGTCGCGCCCGAAAGCGTCGCGGCGGACGTCGCCGATTTCCTGGGGCTGCCGCGCCTGCCGCTGGCCGATGCGCAGCGCCGCGTGAACGACGGCGCGGCGGCGGTGCTGCCGCTCGCGCTGCGTCGGTTGCCGCAACCGCTGAAGAAGCTGGCGGCGCCGTTGCGCGGCAAACGTGCGTTCGACCAGGTCCGGGGCCTGTTTGCGCGGCCGGTGGTCTATCCGGCGCTGCCAGACGACGTGCGCCGCCGGGTCGAGGATTTCTACCGCGACGATATCGTGCGGCTCGAACAGATGATCGACCGCGATCTCAGCCACTGGAAAGCGCGCCAGCGATCGGTGGCGGCGTGACGGCGGCCGCCACCGGTCGCTGGCGCGTCGCTCCCCGTGAGCCGACGGTCGCGCGCCCGGGCCAGATCGCGGCGCTGGGCAGCGCGGTTCTGGCGGGCGCATTGTTCCTGACGCCGTATCTGACGTGGCGCGTGCTGCCCGATATGCTGTTCACGATCAGCGATGCGCTGTTCCTGCTGGCGGCGCTGCTGTTGCTGGCGGGCAATGCGATCAACGCCACCCCGCTGCGCGGCCTGACGCTGCCGTGGATGGGTGGGCTGTTCGCCCTGTTGCTGGGCCTATTCGTCGCCAGCGTCCTGAACGACGATTCGTCGCGCTGGCTGATCGTGGCGGGGCAGTATTTCATGGCCTATGCGGTATTGCCGCTGCTGGTGATCCAGCGCGATCCGGCGCGATCGATCGCGATCTCCCGGCCGATGCTGTACGGCGTGCTGGCGATGGAGCTGTTCGGGATCGCGGTCTATTTCGTCACCGGCGGTTCACGCGACGAGACAAAATGGATGGCGCACGAATTCATCACCGGTGCGCACCGGTTGAGCACGTTCATGGCCGACGCGAACTGGAACGCGGCGATGATCGCGATGACGATGCCGTTCCTGCTGTATCTGTCGCGCGTCCGCGCCATCCCGACCGTGATCACGTACGCCGGACTGGTGGTGCTGGGGACTGCGCTGCTGCTGTCGGGATCGTTCACCGGGTTCACCAGCGCGGTCGCGGCGCTGCTGCTGTTCACCATCGTCGCCGGCGGATCGCACGCTTTTCGCATGGTCGCGGTGATCGCGGCGGCGCTCGGCGTGGCGTTCGCGATGGGATTGACGCTGCCGTCGGTGTTCCAGGCCCGCGTCGCTGGCGCATTCGAGGCGGGCGACATCAATCAGGCGGGCACGTTCGCGGGCCGTTGGGAATTGATCAAGGAAGCATGGGGCATCGTGAACAACACGACCTGGGTCGGGCTGGGGGTCGACCGGTATCGGGTGGTCTCCGCGGACCAGGCCCCGGTTCACAACATGTACCTGCTGATCTGGGCCGAGGGCGGGGTGATCGCGCTGCTCGGCTGGCTGGCGATGATGCTGGCACCTTTGGTGGCGGCGCTGCGCGCGATGCGTCACGACCGCGCCGCCGCGGCGCTGGGGCTGGCGGTCCTGCTCGCGTTTTTCGCCTTCACGCTGGCGTCGCCGCATCTGTATGCGCGCAGTTTCATCGTGCCGTTGCTGTTGTCGATGGGCATCTCGCTGTCGGCCGGCGTGCAGCATAGGCTGACCGATCAACGCGCGGACCGATCCGAACGGATTACCACCTTCGGGAGTGAGGTACGTCGAAAGAACACCTCCCGACGGGGCGCGAAAGGCGTAGCTTGAACATCAGAATCGAACAGGTTGCGGGGGATCGGAATCATGCATCGTCGATGCGCGCTGGCCGCGTTGCTGCTGCCGGCTCCGCTGCTTTTGTCCGCGTGTTCGAGCGGCCTGGGTGACCTGCCGCCGATCGAAAGCAGCGGTCCTGCGGTCTATCGGTTGGGGCCGGGCGACGAAATCCGGCTGGCGGTGTTCGGCTTCGACCAGATGAGCAACAGCTACACCATCAGCGACGACGGCACGATATCGCTGCCGCTGCTGAGTTCGGTCAAGGCGACCGGTCGTACGCCGCCCGAGTTGGAAACCGCCATCGCGGGCATCCTGCGCGAGCGGCAACTGGCCCCCAACGCCAGCGTCAGCGTGCAGGTAATGAAATACCGGCCGATCTATATCCTGGGCGAGGTGCAGAAGCCGGGGCAATATCCCTATGTGCCGGGCATGACCGTGACCACCGCGGTAGCGATCGCCGGGGGGTACACGTTCCGCGCGAACCAGAAGGCGGCGTCGGTGCGCCGCGTCACTCCTGCAGGAGGCACGCAGCGCCGCGCGGGTCCGAACGCCACGATCCTGCCTGGCGATACGATCCGGGTGCCCGAAGCATGGTTCTGATGCCCGCCGTCCACGGCTCCGCCGGGTTGAAGCGTGCGATCGTCGGGGCGGCGTTGGTGGCGGCGCCAATGTTTCCCGCCCAAGCGCAGCAGGAGCGCCGCGGCGGATCGCCACTGGTCCTGCCGCGACCGGGACTGGAACCCGTGGTGCGGCAAATCGGCCCGGCCGAACTGCGGCTGGGCGTCGACGTTTCTGCGATATACGATTCGAACGTCTATGCGACATCGGCGAACGCGCGGGATGACGTGATCGCGGTGATCGCGCCGCGCGCCGAGATCGACTGGCAATCGCGCTCGACCAACGTCCATGGCGAAGCCTACGGAAATTTCCGGCAATATTTCGATACGACGCGCGAAAATTCGGCACAGTTCGGCGCGGAGGTTTCGGGCAGCACGCGGCTGTCGCCGACGCAGACATTGGATGCCCAATTAAGGTTCGACCGTGCGGTGCAATCGCGCGCGGATCCGGAAGCGCGCGCGCCGACCAACGTATCGCCGCGCAAGATCAACCTGTTTTCGGGCGAAGTGGGCTATTCGTTTCGCGGCGGACCGTTCGAGGTGAAGCTGACGCCGGGCTTCGATCGCTATGATTTTCTCGATCGATCGGAACGCGATCGCAACATGAAATCCTATCGCGCCGCGGCGCGTGTCAGCTATCAGAGCGCGGCTCCAGTCGCGTTCTTCCTGGAGGGGTTCGCGACGCGGCGGAATTTCGACCTGCGACGGGATTTCAGCGGCGTCGATCGTGATGCGACGACCTATGGCGCGTTGTTGGGCGCCAGCCGCGAGGTGTCGGGGCGGCTGCGCGGCAGCCTGGGCGTCGGCGTGTTTCGCGCCGAGGCGGATGATCCGGCGCTGCAATCCTACACCGGTATCGCGGTCGATGGGCGCGTCATCTGGTCGCCGCGCGCGCGCACCGCGCTGACCTTCGCGGCGTTTCGCGGGAATGTCGCCACGGTGCGGTCTGGCGCTTCGGGACGTACCGATACGCGCGCGTCGCTGCGGGTCGATCAAGAAGCGCGGCACAATCTGGTCTGGTACACGCAGGCGGGCTGGCGGCGTTCTTCGTTTCGTGGCGTCATCCCGAATAGTCAGGACATCTACGAGGGTCAGTTCGGCGCCGAATACATCCTCAGCCGCAATCTTTCGCTGTTTACGACCCTGACCGCGGCGGAGCGCAATGCCAGCCAGCCGCTCGATGAATTTTCCCGCTTCACCGGGCAGCTGGGGGTGCGCGCCAACTTCTGAACCGGGAAGGCGAAAGATGCCGTTCGCAGTGTCCAAGGGTGCCATGGTCGTGAGCCTGTTCGCTGCGGCGGTCGCTGCGTGCGGCAGCGACGCCGGTCCGAAGCAAAACGCTTCGGCCGCGGCGCCGGTCGCGCGTCTCACCGCGGTGCGGTCCGACGACCGGCTGGCCTTTCCGGGGGCAGAGGGTCACGGGCGCGGCGCGGCGGGGGGGCGCGGGGGGAGGATCATCGCGGTGACGACGCTGGCCGACGCCGGGCCGGGGTCGCTGCGGGCGTGCATCGACGCCGCCGGGCCGCGCGTCTGCGTGTTCCGGGTCGCAGGGCTGATCCGCTACACCACCAGGCGGCCGATGATCCAGAATCCGTTCATCACCATCGCGGGGGAAACCGCGCCCGGCGGCGGCATCCTGATCGCGCATGCCGGGGGCAAGGGGGCTACAACCCCGTTCGTGATCAAGGATACGCATGACGTCGTGGTGCGGCATATCCGGGTGCGCAACGATCGCGACGGCGAACTGCGCCGCGCCGACAGCGCCTTCATCATCGAGAACAGCGACAATGTGATCCTGGATCACGTCAGCTCATCGTGGGCGCGTGACGAGAACGTCGGCGGCTATGCGCAGAACGACCGCATCACGATCTCCTGGTCGATCTTCGCGCAAGGCACGCCGCGGCACGACAAATGCGCGTTGCTGTCGAGCGATCCGAAAGGGCCGCAGCGCGTCAGCTTCCTGCACAATTTGTGCGCGCACAACGGCGATCGCAATCCGGACGTGAACTTCGCGCCGGGATCGTGCGTCGAGGTCGTCAACAACGTGCTGTACGACGCATCGCTGCAGTTCACCGAGATCTGGGAAAGCTATGGCGGCACGCCGGTCAACGTCGTCGGCAACATCTATCGCCGCGGCCCCAGCACGTCGCGCGAGGCGTTTGCGATCGATCGTCCGCTGATCGGATCGACCGGGCGGGCGCGGATCTATCAGCGCGACAATCTGATCGATGGCGATGGGATTGTCGTGCCGCCCGTTGCGCAGGAGGCATTCGTCGCCGCGCCGGTGTGTCCGCTGAGCCTGAAGCCCGCCGCGGCGCGCGACGCCTATCCTGCGGTGCTGGCGCAGGCGGGGGCGTTTCCGCGCGACTGGTTCGACGAGCGCATGGTGTCGGAGGTGCGGACGCGCACCGGGCATATCGGAATGCCCGATCGCACGCTGCCGCTGATCGATGCGGGCGTGCCCTACCCCGACAGCGACGGGGACGGCATGGCCGACGGTTGGGAACGCGCGCGGGGCCTGGACCCGGCAGTCAACGACGCCTGGCGCGACCGCGACGGCGACGGCTGGGCAAATCTGGAAGAGTTCCTCGACTTCGCGCACCGTGAACGGTTGGCGGGGCGCGCGGTGCGGTAAAGGTCAGTCGCCTTCCAGCAACAACCGCTCGACCTCCGAACCGCCGCCGTAGCGCTCATAAGCCATCAGCGTACCGTCGGCGCGGACGCGGAACAGGGTGCCGCGGTGGTCGTCGATGCCGTGCGTGCGCAGCACCAAAAGCCATGCGCCGGGGCCATCGAGGTAGCTCAGCACATTGACGATCGCGCGACGCAAGGCGTCGGGCGTGAAATAATGGATGTTCAGCAGGTTGGCGGCGCGGATGAACTGGAAGCGGGCGCGCAGCCGCGGGTTGTTCACGGTGATGTCGTCCTCGATCAGCGACACCGCGGATGCGCTGGACAGGCGTGGGCTGACCAGCATCACGGGATGCGTGAAGCGCTTTCGCCGCCGCCGGTCGCGAATCGCGCCGCCCAGCAGCCGGTCGGCTGACCAGCGCACCGCGGCCATGCCGGTGACATAGTCCAGCCGCCGCCGCCACGGCCGGAGCGACCGGCCCATCACCTCATATTGCAGGACGTGCCCCTCCGGCTCGACCAGCGCGCGGCACCCCCACGGCAGGTCGACCAGGTCGGCGCGCAGGAGGCGATCGGTGCCGGTGATCGTCACGTCATGGCCCGCCGCCCGCAACGCCGCGCGTAGTTCCAGCGTGGTGACGCCAGACGAGATGCCGAGGTCGAGCACCTCGCGCAGCTGCCCGCCTTCCGCGCCGATCCGTCGCGCGACCGCGGCGTCGATTGCGTCGAGGCGTCCGGGTTCGGTGCGTTTGAACGTGTCGTTGCCGGTCTTCAGCCCGCCGAAGAAGCGCGCCTCATGCGCGGCGGTGATCGCCTCGACCGGCATCGTGAAGAAATCGCTCGCCGCCAGCACCAGACGCCCCCGTCCTCGCCGCGAAGTCTGTGCGGCCTAGGCGACCATAGCAGCGCGTCTGCCAAAGCGGCGACGGCTTGGCGGGGGTACTCCCCCTGCGCGCTCGGCATCGCGGGCGGTGGGTTTATCGTTCGGCGGGCGGATCGCGGGGAGCGTTGCCATGCACGAGATGACCGGCCGGGAAGATCGGCGGCTGCAGCCGGACACCGCGTCGCGCTGGCGCTGGGCGGCGCTGGCCGCGGCGTTGCTGTGCGTGCTGGCGATCGCGGCGCGGGTGATGGCGTTTCCGTTGCAGCATGACGAGCAATTCTATGTGAGCGCAGGCGTCTTGTTCTCATTCGACGGATTGTATGACGGGCTGGGGTTCAGCCATCTGCCGAACCTGCCGATCCTGCTGGCCGCGATCTACGGGGTGACCGGGACCGACCATTACCTGTTCTTCGGGCGATTGCTGATCGTTGCCGCGTGGGGCGGGGCGCTGGGCGCGATGTGGCTGATTGGGCGCGCTTATGCGCGGAGCATGCTGGCCGCGGTGGCGCTGGTCGCGTTGCTGGCGTTCAACGTCGCGCTGCTCGACCAGACCGGCATGACGGTGACAAACAATTTCCTGCCCGTGCCGTTCATGCTGGGCGGACTGTACTGCTTTTTTCGCGCGGTCGACCGGCCGCTTCCGTCGATCTCGCTGGCAGCGGCGAGCGGATTGCTGCTGGCGTGCGCGGCGGGGCTGAAGGCGAATTACGCGGTGCTGATCGCGCCGGTCGCGATCGCCGCCCTGATCGCGCCGGCCGGGGGCGGATTCGCCGCGCGGGTGTCGCGGTTGATCGTGCCGATGGTCGTGGGCGGGTTGGTCGGGCTGGGGCCGTCATTGTGGTTTTTCGCGACCGACCCGGCGGGATTCATTGCGCACAATGTCGCGTTCCACCGCGGGCCGCAGCTGCATTACTGGGCGCTTCATGCCGATCCGGACGCGCCGCAGGTCATCGCGCTGCGCGACAAGCTGATCCTTGCACGGTCGCAGTGGTTTTCGGGCACGACGCTGGTGACCGCGGTGGCGATCGTGACACTGGCGTTCGCGGCCGGACGCCGATTGCTTGACTGGCGGATCGCGCTGGTGGCGGCGATGCTGGCGTTGTCGTTCGCGCTCTCGTTCCTGCCGACGCCCGCCTTTCCGCAATATTATACGATTCCGATCCCGTTCGCGGTTCTGCTGCTGGGGCTGATCGCGGGCGTGCTGGACGATGAGCGCCGCGCCGCTGCGCGACCGCTGCTGATTGCGGCGATCGCGGTGTCGGGGGTGATCGCTGCGCCGTTGCTGGTCGCCGCGCTGCCCACGGTCGCCGAGCCCAAGAAGGTCACGGGCGCGCGCGTCCACCGCGACGGCGCGCTGATCGCGGCGATGGCGCGCGCCGGCGGACGGACCGGCCGGATCGCGACCCTGGGGCCGCTGCACGCGCTGGAGGGGGGCGTGCCGATCTATCCAGGGCTTGCCCTGGGACCGTTCGTCTATCGCGCGCTGCAATGGGTTCCGGCGGACGAGCTGCGTCATTACCGCCATCCCGTCACGCCTGCGAGCGTAGGCGCGGTGCTGGATCGCGATCCGCCCGCCGCGGTGGTCGTGGGCTATGAGGGCGCGCTGGACCGGCCGTTGCTCGATTGGGCGCTGGCGCATGGTTACGTGCCGACGCGCATGAAGCTGCGCAATTCGGGCGATGCGGATCAGGCGATCGTGCTGGTCGCCCCGCTGGCTAGCGCACCTCGCGCAGCGCCGTCGACGCCTGCGATTCCAGCGACAGCGGTCCCGCGCCGTTGAGTTGAGCCTCGATGATTGGGGTCGGACGCGCCTTCGACTGCATGAAGATGCGGCCGAGATATTCGCCGATGATCCCCAGGAACAACGCGTTCAGCATGATGCCGAGCAACAGAAGCAGCGTCGTCGTGGCGAAACCGGCGGGCCAGTTCTGTCCGAAGATCACGCGACCGGCGAGATAGCCGACGATCCCCAGCATTGTCGCGACGCCGACCGCGATGCCGACGCCGGATGCGACGCGCAGGGGAATCAGCGAATGGTTCAGCACGCCATCCATCGCGAGGCCGACCATCTTGCTGAACGGGAACTTGCTTTCGCCCGCGACCCGCGCAGCGCGATCGTATTCGAAGCCGATCTGCGAAAAGCCCATCGAGCTGATCAGGCCGCGCAGATACGGGCTGGTGTCGCGCACCGCACGCAATTCCGTCAGCAGCCGCGCATCGACCAGCCGAAATTCGCCCGCGTCGTGCGGCAGATCGTCCTCGCTCAGCGCGTTGACCATGCGGTAGAACCAGCGCCGCGACGCCGCGGTCAGCGGGCCGTCGGCCAGCGAGCGGCGCACGCCGTATACCACCTGATGACCCTGCCGCCACAACGCGAGCATTTCGGGAATGCGATCGGGCGGATCTTGCAGGTCGCAATCGATCTGCACCGAACAATCGCCGCGCGCGCTTTGGTAGGCGATCAACAAGGATCGTTGATAGCCGTAGTTGCGCGCGAACCGGATCACGCGGACGCGCGGGTCGCGCTCGGCGATGGCGCGCAGCAGCGGGAAGGTGCGGTCGGTGGAATGGTTGTCGGTGAAGATGATCTCGCAATCGTGATCGGGTAGCGCGTCGAACACCGCGACGATCGCGGCATAGGCGCGCTCGACGTTCGCCTCCTCATTATAGGCGGGCACCAGCACCGAGACGAGCGTGGGAGCGGTCATGCCGAGGCCGCCATCGCAGACGCTGCCGTCGGAACTGCCACGCGATCGGGCAGTCGCGCTGCCCGGTGCGCACGCACCGTGCGCGCGACGCCGTCGCGCAGCGAGACCGCGGGCCGCCAGCCGAGTTGCGCGAAGGCGCGCGCGTTGCTGCCCCAGATGGTCCGCGCGCCGCGTCCGGCCGCATTGCCGAAATGGAGTCGCGCGGGATCATAGCCGCACGAACGCGCTACCAGATCGGCGATGTCGCGCACGGTCGGGGCCATGCCGGAGGACAGGTTGACGATGGCGCAGCCCGCGCGGTCGGCTGCGGCGAGGCGGCGGAGGCCGTCGATCGCGTCCTCGATGAAGATCATGTCGCGACGCGCCAGCGGTGCGTTGATCATACTGTCCTCACCCGCCAGGCAGCGATCGATCAGCCACGGGAGCAGGAAGGTGCGTGACTGGCCCGGGCCGTAGGTCAACGCCAGGCGTGCGGTGCGGACCGGGAAGGGAAGTTGCGGCTGGAGCATCCGGCAATAATGCGCGCCCGCCACCATCGCGGCGGTATAGGGGGACAAAGGCTGTTCGCGCTGGTCCTCGTCAGAAGGAGTCGCCCCGTCGCCATATTCGGCGAGCGACCCGGCGCGGATGAACGCCTTCAGCGGCGGCCGGACGCTGACCGCTGCGGCGAGCAGGGCGATCAGATTGTCGAGATCGCCCAGCAATGCGCGGCGATTGGGTTCCGGCGGCGGATTGCCACGCCCGGAATCGCTGGCCAGATGATAGATCAACGTCGGGCGCGCTGCCGCAACGCAATCCTCCACGTCGTACCGGTCGGACAGATCGATCGCATGCGTGGTGACACCGTCGATACCCAAGGAACTCGATCCCGGCCGGACGACGATGTGGACCTCGCTGCCCTCCGCCAGATGCCGTGCGGCAAGGCGCGCGCCGATGAAGCCCGCGCCCCCCGTGATCAGAACCCGCTCGGTCATCGCCGCGCCGTCAGGACACGAGCGTCGGCTGCGGCAGCGGCACCAGAAACCGCCCTCCGCGCGCGGTGAAATCGGTTTGTTGCGCGCGGATCTCGTCGAAGAAATTCCACGCCAGCACCATCAGCACGTCGGGCCTTTCTTCCGCGATCGCGTCCACGTCGCGCACCGGAATCTTCATGCCGGGCGAATAGAGGCCGTGCTTCAGCGGGTTGCGGTCGACCAGGAAATCCAGCTTGTCGGGGCCGATGCCGAAATAGTTGAGCAGGGTGTTTCCCTTCGCCGGTGCGCCATAGCCGGCGACTTTCAGCCCCTGGCCCTTCAGATCGCCGAGCATCGCCGCGAGTTGTTTGCCGATCGCGCTGATCCGGTCGGCGAATTTGTCATAGGTGTCGGCGTCCAGCATCCCGGCGTCGCGTTCCTCCTGCAGCATGTCCGCCACCGCAGCGGTCGGCTTGCGTGTGCCGGTGTGGCGCAGGAACACGCGCATCGACCCGCCGTGGACGGTGAGCCGGTCGACATCGACGACCTCCAGATCGAAGAACGCGCCCAATTTCTGCAATGACAACAGGCTGAATTCGGAGACATGTTCCTGATATACGGTGTCGAATTCATTGTGTTCCAGCAGCTTGCGCGCCCACGGCACCTCGATCACGAACACGCCGTCGGGGGCGAGCAGATGTTCCACCCCGGCCATGAAATTGTGCAGGTCGCCGATGTGGTTGAAGGTGTTGGTGGTGACGATGACCTTCGCCGGTCCGCGTTCTTTTCGGACGGTTTCCGCGGTTTTCGGATCGAAATAGGCGACATGGATCTCGACTCCGCGCTCCTTGGCGATCTCCGCCAGATTGGCCGCGGGATCGACGCCCAGCGTCTTTGCGCCCAGCGCATTGCAGGCGCGCAGCAGCAGGCCGTCGTTCGCGCCGATGTCGACGATCAGCCCGCCCTCGGCCTCCTTCGTCAGCACCTCCGCGAATGCGCCGAAATGCGTGTGCATCGTATCCGCACCCGACGGAACGTACAGATAGTGGCGGAAGAAATCGGCCGGGATCTGGTCCGCGACCTGGATCAACCCGCAATGCAGGCAGGCTTGCGTGTTCAGCGCGAAGCTCGGCTGTACCTCCGCCAGTTCGGCTGCGCGCACGAACATGTTCGCGGGGGGATGATCGCCCATCGGCAGGAACAGATACGGTTTCGGCGCAAGGCAGGCGCGGCATTCGTGCAACTGGTCGTTCATCTTCTTCCCCCCAAAATTCGAAAAACTCAGGCCGCGCCGGCGCGACGCGCCGAGGTGACGTGTGCGGTTGCAAAGTCGGCGAAACTCTCGTGGACGTAGTCGATCTGCGCGTCGGTCAGGCCGTGATGGCAGGCGAGCAGCATCCCGCCGCGCATCACCGCATCGGCGACCGGATAACCGCCGGGCGCGGCGCGCAGGTCGACGTTGGCCATCGCGGGCTGGCGCAGGATGTTGCCGGTGAACACGACGCGCGTCTGGATGTCGCGCTGTTCGAGCCAGACCTGCAGGTCGCGGCGCGAGAAAGGCGCATCTTCGCGGATCGTCAGCGGGAAGGCGAGCCAGCCGGTGACCGAGCGATCCAGCTGCTGCGGCAGGACGAACCAGTCCTCGTAAGCGGCGAAGAAATCCATGTGCCGCACGAAATTGCGTTCGCGCAAGCCGATGTTCTGTTGCAGCTTGTCGAGCTGGACCAGCCCGAACGCAGCGCCGATTTCGGACGGTTCGAGATTGTAGCCAAGTTCCTCGAACACGAACTTAGCGTCGTATTGAATCCCCTGCAGCGACACGTTGAAGCGGTTTTCGACATTTTCCGAATCGACGAACAGCGACGACGATCGCCCCCACGACCGCAACAGCTTTGCACGGTCGGCCAGCGCCTGATCGTTGACGCACAGCATGCCGCCGTTGCCCGCGGCGTTGATGACGTGACTGCCATAGAAACTGGTCGTGCTGATATGCGAACGGGTGCCCGTGCTGCTGCCGCGGATGGTCGCGCCGAGCGTGTCGGCGCTGTCTTCTATCACCATCAGATTGTGGTCGTCGGCGATAGCGCGGATGCGGTCCCAGTCGGGCAGATTGCCGATCAGCGACGGGATCATCATCGCACGCGTGGCAGGCGTGATCATCACCTCGATCGAGTCCTCGTCGATATTGTATGTGCCTTCGCGCACGTCGACGAAGGCGGGGATCAGGCCGTTGCGGATGATCGGCGCGACGGTGGTGACAAAGGTCAGGGCGGGAGTGATAACCTCGCTGCCCGGCGGCAGTTTCAGCAGTTCGACCGCCAGATAGTTGGCCGAGGAACCCGAATTGACCATGATGCCGTGGCGCTTGGCGAACAGTTCGGCGATCCGCGCCTCCATCGTGCGGACGCGCTCGCCCATCTGCGTCGAGCTGCGCAGCACGTCGACGACGGCCGCGATCTCTTCCTCGCCGTGTACGGTCTGGCCATAGTTCACGCGCATGCTGCAACCTCGATCCGTGGTTCGTGGGCGGGGAATGGGTGGACCGACGCGGACGCCGCGCCCACATATTGTGCGATCTGGCGTTCGGTGACGTCGCGCATGTCGGCGACGCCGAGATGCTGCGCGCGATACCAGTCGACGGTCAGTGCGATCGCTTCGTCCAGCGACAGGCGTGGCCGCCAGCCGAGGCCCACCTTCGCCTTGGTGCTGTCGAGCCGCAGAATGCCCGCTTCGGGATGCGCGGCGCCTTCGTCGCCGAACACGAAGCGTGGGCCGTCCGCGCCCCATTCCCGCGCGAAGCCGTCGGCGAGCGTGCGGACGTCGACGACGCTGTCGGTGTCGGGGCCGAAATTCCATGCCTCTCCGACACGGCGATCGCCCTCAAGGATCGCGGTCGCAACCTGAAGATAGCCCGCGAGCGGTTCCAGGACGTGCTGCCACGGGCGGACGCTGTGCGGATTGCGGATCGTGACCGGCGTTCCCGCGGCCACCGCGCGGGCGATGTCGGGCACCAGCCGGTCGACCGACCAGTCGCCGCCGCCAAAGACGTTTCCGGCGCGCACGCTGGCGATGATCGGCGCGTCCTCGCCCGTAAAGAAGGACCGGCGATACGCATCGACGACGATCTCTGCGCAGCCCTTTGAGGCGCTGTATGGATCGGCCCCGCCGAGCGGATCGCTTTCGCGGTAGCCCCACACCCATTCGCGATTGTCGTAGCATTTGTCGCTGGTGACCGCGACGACGCCCTTCAGCGACGGCATCCGCCGCGCGGCGTCGAGCACCGCGGCGGTCCCGACGACGTTGGTGCGCATCGTGCCGACCGGATCGGCGTAGGACGGCCGCACCAGCGACTGCGCGGCCATGTGGATGACAAGCTCCGCGTCGATCCCTGCGAGAACCGCGGCCAGCGCCGATTCGTCGGCGATATCGGCGATACGATGATCGACCAGTTCGGCGACCCGCGCGGCGTCGAACAGGTTCGGACCCTCGCTTGGCGGCGGCAGCGCCACCGCCGTGACGTCGGCCCCCAGCCGCCGCAGCCAGATCGCCAGCCAACCGCCCTTGAACCCGGTATGCCCGGTCAGCAGGACGCGGCGGCCGCCGAACGCGGCGCGCGCGCGGGCTTCGTCGAACCCCGCGTCACGCATGGCCGGAAATCTGCGCCGAAATCTTGGGAGTGACGGGGATCGTGTGCGGTGCGGGGACGGGCTCCGGCACAAGCCACGGCGCATTGCCGGCGGCGCACAGGTCGGACAGGTGATCGCGGTCGCGCACCGTGTCCATCGGGTGCCAGAAACCGGTGTGGCGATAGGCGTAGAGTTCGCCGTCCGCGGCCAGCCGTGCGAGCGGGGCCTGTTCCAGCGGCTCTGCATCGCCGGTCAGGTAATCCAGCACCTGCGGCTCGAATACGAAGAAGCCGCCGTTGATCCAGGTCTCGTGCTTCTGGACCTTTTCGGTGAACTCGCTGACCCGGTCGCCTTCCAGCTCCAGGTTGCCGAAGCGCGCGGGGGGCTGGACCGCGGTGACGGTGGCGAGTCCGCCGTGCTCGCGGTGGAAGCGGACGAGTTCGTTGATGTCGATATCACCGACGCCGTCCGAATAGGTGACCATGAACGGCTCGTCGCCGATCCACTCGCGCAATCGCAGCAGGCGTCCGCCGGTCATCGTCAACTCGCCGGTGTCGACGACCGATACGTCCCAATCGATCGAGCGATTCTGCTTCAGCGCGATCGCGCCATTGTCGACATGGATCGTGAAGTCGTTCGCCATGAAGTGCAGGTCGTGGAAGAATTTCTTCATCACCATCGATTTGTAGCCGCACGCGACGACGAAATCGGTGAAGCCCTGACGCGCATAGATGTCCATGACGTGCAGGATGATCGGGCGTCCGGCGACCTCCACCATCGGTTTCGGAATGCGGACCGTCTCCTCCGCCAGGCGCGAGCCGAGACCGCCCGCCAGCAGCACCGTCTTCATCGAACAACCCCCGTTACCCGTATGCCGTGCAGAATAAGGCAGCCGCCGGAACGAAGGGATATGCGCAGTCGGATAGGCCTATACCTCAACGGGGTAGGCGCTTTTGGGGCGGGGACATGCCCGTCGTGGCCGCCGCGACCCCGCGCGGATCACCGCGGCGCATTCGCCCCCGGGCGTCCCGACGGCCTCCCCCGAATGCGCCGACGACCCAGCAAAGCCTCCGCCCAACCGATCCCGCCACTTCGCGCTTCCCGGCGATGGGCGCGGCGGATATCAGGCCGCAGAGAACAACTAAATGGTGGTTCAGGTGTCATTCAGCGATTTCGACTACAAATGTAATCGACGAGGGAGTGACAGCGATGCGCGACTATCTGATCACGATTGCGACCGCGACGTTGATGGCGCTGGTGCTGCAGCACGCAGCGTCACCGCCGCCGCCGCCGCCTCATCAACAGGCGGCGCCGCCGATCGCGCCGGGTTGAGCGCGGCATGACGCGCGTCACGTTTCACCTGGCGCGCGCGGATAATGGTGTGATCGGTCGCGACGGGACGCTGCCGTGGCATCTGCCCGCCGATCTGAAGCGGTTCAAGGCGCAGACGATGAGCCGGGCGATGATCATGGGGCGCAAGACGTTCGAAAGCTTTCCCGCCCTTTTGCCGGGCCGTCGGCACATCGTGCTGACCCGCGATGCCGATTGGGCGGCGGCCGGCGCGGAGGCGGCGCATTCGGTCAAGGACGCACTCGCGCTGGCGGGGGACGATGCGGCGGTGATCGGCGGGGCGGAGATATTCGCGCTTTTCCTGGATCGCGCCGAGCGGATCGAACTGACCGAGGTGCACGCAGCGCCGCCGGGCGACGCGGCCGTGCCGCCATTCACGGGCTGGCGCGAACAGGCGCGGGAGGATCATCCTATGCAGGGCGACCGGCCGGGCTATAGTTTCGTTACGCTGGTGCGCGGCACGTGATCCGCGCGGGGATTGTCGCGCGACCGGCGCTTCCTTAAGGCGCGGCGCATGGAGCGGCTGGACGGCGGCTCGGTGGTTCCGGGCGCTCTTGCGGGCGGGATCGTCGCGCTCGGCAATTTCGACGGATTTCACCTTGGGCACCAGGCGGTGGTGGGGCGTGCGATCGATCGCGCGCGTGAACAGGGACGCCCCGCGCTGGTCGCGACGTTCGATCCGCATCCGGTGCGACATTTCCGGCCCGATGCGCCGCCGTTCCGGCTGACCACGCTCGATCAGCGCGAGCGGTTGTTCGCCGAGGCGGGCGCGGATGCGATGGTGGTGTTCCATTTCGATGGCGATCTGGCGGCGTTGTCCGCTGAGGAATTCGTCGCCGAACGGCTGGTCGGCGCGCTGCAGGTTGGCGGGATCGTGACCGGCGAGGATTTCACCTTCGGCCACAACAAAAGCGGCGACGTGTGCGTGATGGCCGAGCTGGGCCGCGCGCATGGCTTCATGGCGGAAACGGTGGGGGCGGTGACGCTGAATGGGGAGGCGGTTTCGTCGACGCGCATTCGCGACGCGCTGAAGGCGGGCGATCCGCGTGCGGCGACGCGGCTGCTAACGCGGCCGTTCGCGATCGAAGGGCGCGTGCAGCATGGCGACAAACTGGGGCGCGAGATCGGCTATCCGACCGCCAATGTCGACATGGGGCCGTATCTGCGGCCCGCTTATGGTATTTATGCGGTGCGTGCGCGGCTGGCCGAGGGGCGTGTGGTCGACGGCGCGGCGAACCTTGGCATCCGCCCCAGCTTCGATCCGCCGAAGGAATTGCTGGAGCCGTATTTCTTCGATTTCTCAGGCGACCTGTACGATCAGGTGATCGAGGTCGCGCTGATCGAATATCTGCGGCCCGAGGCGAAGTTCGACACGCTCGAGGCGCTGACGGATCAGATGGCGCGCGATTGCGAACAGGCGCGCGCCATCTTTGCGGGCTAAACGCCGCCGAATACCCGCGCGAAAATCGTGTCGACGTGGCGCAGGTGGTAGGCGAGGTCGAACTTGTCCTCCAGTTCGGCGTCGCTGAGTGTCACTTCCGCGTCGGCCTTCAGCAGGTCGAGCAGCGACAGGTCGCCGTCCGATTCCCATACCTTCATCGCGTTGCGCTGGACGAGGCGGTAGGCGTCCTCTCGGCTGACCCCGGCCTGCGTCAGCGCGAGCAGGACGCGCTGAGAATGCACGAGGCCGCCCATCTTGTTGAGGTTCTTCTCCATCCGCGCGGGATACACGACCAGTTTGTCCATCACCTGCGTTAGGCGGGCGAGCGCGAAATCCAGCGTGATGGTCGCGTCAGGACCGATA
Source organism: Sphingomonas sp. SUN019 (assembly GCF_024758705.1). NCBI lineage: Bacteria > Pseudomonadati > Pseudomonadota > Alphaproteobacteria > Sphingomonadales > Sphingomonadaceae > Sphingomonas > Sphingomonas sp. SUN019. The sequence continues at coordinate 3,063,821 of NZ_CP096971.1, forward strand.
TAGCGTTCGACCGACGAATGGCTGATGTCGCGTTCATGCCACAGCGCCACGTTCTCCAACGCAGGGGTGACATAGCCGCGGACCATGCGCGCCAGGCCGGTGAGGTTTTCGGTCAACACCGGGTTGCGCTTGTGCGGCATCGCCGACGAGCCCTTCTGGCCGGGTGAGAAATACTCCTCGGCCTCCAGTACTTCGGTGCGTTGCAGGTGGCGGATTTCGGTCGCGAGGCGTTCGATCGAGGAGGCGATCACGCCGAGCGTTGCGAAATACATCGCGTGGCGGTCGCGCGGGATGACTTGGGTTGATACTGGCTCGATCGTCAGACCCAGCTTCTCCGCGACGTGCGCCTCGACGAACGGATCGATGTTAGCGAAGGTGCCGACCGCGCCCGAAATCGCGCAGGTGGCGATGTCGGCGCGGGCGGCGACTAGCCGGGAGCGGTTGCGCTGGAACTCGGCGTGCGCCTGCGCGAGTTTCAGCCCGAAAGTGACGGGTTCGGCGTGGATGCCGTGGCTGCGCCCGATCGTCGGCGTCATCTTGTGCTCGCGCGCGCGGCGTTCGAGCACGACCAACAGCGCATCGATGTCGGCGAGCAGGATGTCGGAAGCGCGCGCGAGCTGCACCGCGAGGCAGGTGTCGAGCACGTCGGAGCTGGTCATGCCCTGATGCAGAAAGCGTGCAGGTTCGCCGACGTGTTCGGCGACGTTGGTCAGGAAGGCGATGACGTCGTGCTTCGTCTCACGCTCGATCTCGTCGATGCGGTCGACCTCGAACGCGCCCTTTTCCCAGATCGCGGCGGCGGCCTCTTTCGGCACCACGCCCAGTTCGGCGAGCGCGTCGGTCGCGTGCGCCTCGATCTCGAACCAGATGCGGAAGCGCGATTCGGGGGTCCAGATCGCGACCATGTCGGGGCGGGAATAACGAGGAATCATGGGGCGAAATCCTTTGTCGCGGCTGGGCCACGCTTCGTCGTGCGGTCGCGGAGCCAAACGGGGCAGGCCGCCGTTAGCAGGGGACAGGCCGAGGTTCAAATTTCGAATTCGGAACCTATATTGATGATCGGCGGTTAGTTATCCAGAGTTTCTTGCGGGACGGTGTTTAACTTACCGATCGCGATTTTCCTTTTCACCAAACACTCTGATTGGAGATTGATGATGCTTAAGTATGTTCTTCTTGGCTCGGCCATGATTCTTGCTGCTCCTGCAGTTGCGCAGGACATGGCGACCCCGCAGTCAGCGGCACCTTCTGCTTCGACCGCGGCACCGCAGACTGTAACACCTGCGGCCCCGACCACGGCGACTCCGCCGTCTGATCCTGCGGCAGCGACCGCGCAAACCCCGGGAACGCCGCCCGCCGCGACCGATCCGACGGCAGCAGCACCGGCGCAGACCGCGGACGCCGCGCAGCCTGCCGGTGGCAGCCAGGTGAGTTCGATCGTCGAGACCGAATTCGCGTCCTATGACAAGGACAGCAGCGGCTCGCTCAGCAAGAAGGAATTCGCGGCCTGGATGGACGCGCTGAAGGCGAAGGCTCCGGCCGGTACCGAAACTGCGGCGAAGCCCGATCCGAAGTGGAACGAGGCGGCATTCAAGCAGGCCGATGGCGACAAGTCGAAGTCGGTGTCGAAGGAGGAATTGGCAAGCTTCCTCAGCGGTGCGGCCAACGCTTCGTAAATATCTGACACTTTCCAGTGTATGAGGGCGGCCGCCGGAGCAATCCGGCGGCCGTTTTCGTGTGTCAGCTATCGTGCGAGCTGATTGCGAACCGAAACGCGATCTAACGATACCGAAACTGGCCGCGCAGCCTCGCCCGCGGGGACCAGGAACATACCAAATGTTAGGACCCCGCTTTCGATGGTGGGTACGGTCGGCTCCAGCGACGGATCGTAGCGTCCATTCATCGTAATGTTGATCTTTGTCGGGCTGTCGTTCTTCGACAGGTTGGCGAAATCGCTTGCGGACCGATCGAAGCACGCTTGCGCCACCTCGTTGCGCCCGCACCGCGCAATGCCGTCGATCCTTCCGTAAAAGCTGCTTACCTGCGCGCCATTGTCCAGATTGAAGACGGCTGGCGTATTCGGCATGGCGACGCTGATCGGATCGTCGCCGCGGTTTTCGAGCGAGATGACGCCGCGCACCATCACCGCCTGCGGACGTTCACGGGACAGCACCATCGCTTGTGGCCGAACGACCAGCGGCCCGAAGCAACTCGCGCCTTCGGGGCAGCGCGCGGCGGGTGGGGGCGACGTAGCTATTGAGGGCGCGGCTGCCTGTTCCGCTTGCCCCGACAGATCGGGAGCAGCAACGGCCTTCCCCGTCACGGAATTGTCTTCGGTCGTCGACGTCGCGCCGTCCGGCTGCGAGCAGGACGTCAACGCAAGGAGAAATACGGCTGCGGCGTGGGGAGCGGTCAGCTGCACGAAGATTCTCCTGATTTCTCGGTGGCGGCGATTGCGTTGTTGAGACGCGCGGCGATGGCTTCTACGAGGGCCGAATGATTGGCGAACCGCAGCCCGACCGGGCCGCACAAGCGCCAGCCGCGGCTCGGCGTCCGCATCGCCCAGCGCAGATCGACTGCGCTTCGCGCCGTACCGGTGGAGTGCAGGTCGCCGAGCCGATAGACGATCCTCGTTCCAGTCAGCGGGGCCGCCACGGAACGCACTCGCTCGACAATGCGCAGGTGCATAGGGGCGACGAGCCGGCTCGCGGGACTGTTGTCGGATTGCAACTCGATCCCCACGATACCCTCGGGTCGCTGCGGAGCATTCAAACCGTCCGATCGCACCGAAGAAATGATCTCCCGAGGACTTGGCAGATTGCCCTCTTTCACCTGCCATATGTAGCTTGTCAGCGCCCCTCCGAGCATTGTCGTGCTGACACCGACCAACACCTGGAAGGCATAGTCCTGAAAGAACCGTCCTACCTTGCGGATCGGCCAGGGTCTGACCGCGGGCGCATCGCCGCCGCCCGGACGGGTTCCAGGCGGATTGCTGACGATCATCGGTGGTGAGTCATGCTGAATGCCCCCGCGGGCAGATTGCCGAATTTAACCGAAAAGCGCAACGCAGCTCAGATCAATCCCTTGGAGCGTAGGCTGACGTGGCCGGACGTGCCGACGATAATGTGGTCGTGGACCGCGATCCCCAATCTCTTCCCCGCATCGATGATCGCGCGGGTGATTTCGATGTCGGCGCGGCTGGGGGACGGATCGCCACTGGGGTGGTTATGGACCAGGATGATCGCGGCCGATCCGAGGTCGATCGCGCGACGGATCACTTCGCGGACGTGGACCTGCGCCTGATCGATCGATCCTTCGCTGACCACCTCGTCGCGGATCAGCATATTCCGGGTATTGAGGTGCAGGACGCGGACGCGTTCGATCGCGTGATGCGCCATGTCGGCGTGAAGATAATCGGTCAGTGCCTGCCAGTTGCCGAGCATCGGCCGCGCGGCGACCTCGCTGCGGAGCAGACGGAGCGCGGCGGCGTGCGCGATCTTGATCGCGGCGGCGCTGGTGTCGCCCATGCCGGGAACGCGCGACAAGGCGTCCGGATCGGCAGTCAGCAGGCCGCCGATGCCGCCGAATTCCTTTAGCAGCGCCTTCGCCAGCGGTTTCGTATCGCGGCGCGGGATGGCGAGCGCGAGGAGGTATTCGATCAGTTCGTGATCGAGCAAAGCGTCGCCGCCGCGCCCGAGCAACCGTTCGCGCAGCCGCGCGCGGTGGCCGTGATTGTCGGGGGGCGCATCGGCGTCGGCCATCGAGGGCCACGCTATTGCGGTGTGATGCTCGGCGCAATTGCGCGTGTCGCCTCGGGCTGTTTAAGGTGGCTGGTAACGCGTTTAGTGGATGGGACTTGGTGGCTGCGGCAGACGAACAGGATGCGCCGCGCCGCCGATCGACGCGTTTCCGCGTGTTCGTGGCGGTGGCGGTACTTGTCTGTGTGCTGCTGTTCGGCGTGTGGCTGGCACGCGTGCCGATCGCGAGCGGGCTGATCGACGATCGGTTGGCGGCGAGCGGCGTGCGCGCGCAATACGAGATCGCGGATCTGGGATTCGGGCGGCAGCGGTTAACCAATGTCGTGCTGGGCGATCCGGCGCGGCCCGATCTGGCGGCCGATTGGGTCGAGACCGTGACGCGGATCGGTATTGGTGGACCGGTGGTGACCGGCGTGCGTGCGGGATCGGTGCGGATGCGTGGGCGGTTGGTCGACGGGAAATTGTCGCTGGGCGTGATCGACCGGTTGCTGCCCGCGCCGTCGGGTGCGCCGTTTGCGCTGCCCGCGATCGACCTGTCGGTGGCGGACGGGCGGATGCGGCTGGAGACGCCGATCGGGCTGGTCGGGGTGAAGCTTTCCGGGCGTGGGCGGCTGGACGACGGGTTTCGGGGGACGCTGGCGCTGGCGAGCGAGCGACTGGCGGCGAGCGGGTGCGCGGTGACGGGGCCGACCGCGTTGCTGTCGATCGCGACGCGTGCGACGGGGCCGCGGGTTTCTGGGCCAGTGCGGGCGAGGGCGGTCGACTGCTCGGGCGGGACCGCGCGTGACGTTGCGCTGAGCGTGGAAGCGACGTTGTCGCCGGCGCTCGATCGCTGGAACGGGCGGGCTGGTGTGAACGTGGCGCGCGTGGCGGGGGGCGGGGCGAGGCTTTCTGCGCTGGGCGGGACGATCGACTTTGCGGGCGATGCGCGGCGGACCGAAGGGCGGATGGCGCTGACCGGCGGGGCGTTCGCTGCGGCGGGGGCGTCCGGGCGGGCTGTCGCCCTGCGGGGCACATGGCGCGTTGCGGGCGGTCGCGCGATCGTTGCGGGTCGGGCGGAGGCGCAGGGCGTGGCGGCGAGTCGCGCGACGCAGCGGATGCTGGCTTCCTCCGGCGATACAACGGTGGGAACGCCGGTCGGGCCGCTGGCCGCTTCGGCGGGGCGCGCAGCGGCGGCGGCGGCGCGTAATTTCGATGCGGCGGGCGAGTTCGCGTGGGGGACGGGCGGGCTGCTTACCTTGCGCCGGCTTGGACTGAACGCGGCGAATGGCGCGCGCGCGACCTTCGGGCAGGGTGAGGGCGTGATCGTCGGCGATCCGCGCGGCGTGCGGATCGACGGGGTGGCGATCGTCGCTGGGGGCGGCTTGCCAGGAATGCGCGTGTCGCTCTCGCAACCGCTGGCGGGTGGGGCGATCAGCGGGGAGGCGCGGGTCGATCGATATGCGACGGGTGGTGCGAATCTGGCGCTGACACCCGTGCGGTTCAGCGCGACGCCGGGCGGGGCGACGCGGATCGCCGCCACCGCGACATTGTCGGGGCCGTTGGGCGACGGGCGAGTTGACGGGCTGCGGCTGCCGGTCGTGGCAGTGTGGGACGGACGATCGCGGTTGACGGTCAACACCTCCTGCGCGCCGGTGGCGTTCGAGCGGCTGGCGGTGGCGGGGCTGGTACTGCGGCCGATGTCGGCGAGCCTTTGCCCGGTCGACGGGGCGCTGGTGCGGGTCGATTCGCGCGGGGTGAGCGGCGGCGCGCGGACCGGGGCGTTGCGGCTGGCGGGGACTTTGGGGTCTTCGCCGATCGCGATCGCTGCGGCGGGTGCGGAGATGCGGATTGGCGCGCGCGGGTTCACGGTCGATCGGCTCGGGGTGCGGCTGGGATCGACGGAGCGGGTGACGCGGCTCGATCTGGCGCGGCTGGACGGCGCGATCGCGGGCGGTGGTGTTGCGGGTGGCTTCACGGGGGGTAGCGGGCAGATCGGGGCGGTGCCGCTATTGCTTACCGACGCTGCGGGGCGCTGGAAGTTGGCGGGGGGCGACCTCGGTGTGACGGGGGCGATGACCGTTTCCGATGCTCAGACCGATTTGCCGCGTTTCAAGCCGCTGTCGGCGCGCGACGTTTCACTGACGTTGAAGAACGGCGCGATCGACGCGGGCGGTACGCTCTACGAACCGATCAAATCGGTGAAGGTCGCCGATGTTCGGATCGTGCATACCTTGGCCAGCGGCGTCGGACAGGCGAAGCTCGCCGTTCCCGGCATCGCCTTCAACGACAATTTCCAGCCCGACGAGCTGACGCGGCTGACGTTTGGCGTGATCGCCGACGTGCAAGGTAGCGTGCGCGGGGCGGGCGATATCGCGTGGTCCCCCGACGGCGTGACCTCGACCGGGGCGTTCCGCACCGACGGGATCGACCTGGCCGCGGCGTTCGGGCCGGCGACAGGGATAAAGGGCGAGATCCGCTTCACCGACCTGCTCAACCTGGAAAGCGCAGCCGGACAGGTGGCGACGGTCGCGTCGATCAATCCCGGCGTGGCGGTGAACGACGGGCGGATCGTGTATCGCACGCTGGCGGGCAACCGGGTGCAGGTCGATGGCGGGCGCTGGCCGTTCGCGGGCGGGACTCTAACGCTGCAACCGACCCTGCTCGACTTCTCCGCCGCGGTTGCCCGCCGGATGACGTTCCGTGTCGACGGCATGGAGGCGGCGCAGTTCCTGCAGCAGTTCGATTTCAAGAATCTGGACGCGACAGGCGTGTTCGACGGCGTGCTGCCGATGGTGTTCGACGATGCCGGCGGTCGGATCGAGAATGGGACGCTGGTAGTGCGGCAGGGCGGGGGTACGCTCGCCTATGTCGGCGACCTGACCGAAAAGGATCTGGGCACGTGGGGCAATATCGCGTTCCAGGCGCTGAAATCGCTCAAGTACCAGAATCTGAACGTCGTCATGAACGGGCCGCTAGCGGGCGAGATGATCACCGAGGTGCGCTTCGCCGGGGTCAATCAAGGGGAGGGCGCAAGGTCGAACTTCCTCGTGCGGCGGCTGCAGCGATTGCCGTTCGTGTTCAACATCAGGATCAAGGCGCCGTTCCGCGGCCTGCTCGATTCGGCGGCGTCCTTCTACGACCCGAAGCGGCTGATCCAGCGCAACCTGCCGCAGTTGCTGGAGGAGCAGGAAAAGCGCGCAGCGCCGCCCACGATGCCTCCGGTCATTCAGCCCCCCGCAAGCGAGACCATGCCATGAAGCGAACAGGATTGACGAGCTTGGAGCGTACCGCGACCTTCGGCGTGATGAAATGGATGATCGGACTGGCCCTGACCGGCACCGCCGCGGCGTGCGTGAACGTCGCTGCGCCCGACAAGCCGATCGTGATCAACCTGAACATCAACGTGACGCAGGAAGTGGTGTATCGTCTCGATGGTGAGGCGAAGTCGCTGATCAAGCAGAATCCGGGGATATTCTGAGATGAAGACCGTGATGTGGATGGTTGCCGGCGCAGTGGCGCTGACGGGCGTGTCGAGCGCAGCCTTCGCGCAGCGCGACCCGGCCTATGCCGCGGCGCGTGCGGCGGGGCAGGTGGGCGAACAGCCCGATGGCTATCTGGGCGTGGTTGGCGGCGGCAACGCGGAGTTGCGCGCGATCGTCAGCAACATCAATATCCAGCGCAAGTCGGCCTATACGCAAAAGGCGCAGGCGAGCGGCGCGACGGTCGAGCAACTGGCGTTCACCAGCGGCTGCAATCTCATCGCGCAGACGAGCGCGGGGGAGAAGTACAAGACGCCCGGTGGGACTTGGGCGACGCGCGGGGCGGGGCCGCCGGAGCGTGATTCGCGGTGTGTGTGACCTGAGCGAATCCTCCTCCGCAAGGGGGAGGTGGCGCGCGTAGCGCGTCGGAGGGGCGGCACCACTGCAGATGTCATTGCACACCTCCCCCTCCGTCAGCCTGCGGCTGCCACCTCCCCCTGGCGGGGGAGGATAGTCTGCGGACGCTTCACCCCCGACCTCCGCAACGGTTGACACCCCCCGACCCCCCGGCTAACCGGACCGCGCCTTGGCGGGCTCGCCACCTGGCATTCCATTTGCCTGCCCGAAGACTTTTGGGGAAGCGTGCGGATGGCGGAGATCGAGCCCGGACCAGACACCCTCGGCGAAGATGCGCGGTTGCGGTCGCTCGATGAGCGGCTGAAGGCGGCGCAAAACGACGAGGTGAACCGCACGGGGGCGGGCAAGACGGGAAGCGACGCGGGTTACCGCCTCGGCAATCGCGTTCTGGCCGAGCTTCTGGGCGGCATGGTCGGCGGCGCGCTGATCGGCTGGACCTTCGACTGGTTCGCCGGCACGTCGCCCTGGGGTCTGCTCGTGATGTTGTTCCTGGGGATCATCGTCGCGTTCAGGAACATCATACGGATTTCGCAGCCTCCGAAGTGATTTCGGAGGCTTTCGTTCAAGGGAAGCAACGTGGCGGCAGGCGGCGGCAAGATCGACCCGATGCACCAGTTCGAGGTGCAGACCATCTGGGACGGCTTCGCGATCGGCGGGCACCAGATCGCGTTCACCAACTCGGCGGCCTGGATGGTTGCGGCGGTGGTGGCGCTGATCGCGTTCATGTCGATGGGGCTGAACGGGAAGCTGGTGCCGACGCGCGGGCAGATGATGGTCGAGAGCGCGGCGCGCTTCATCGACAACATGCTGGCGGCGAATGTCGGGCCGGAGGGCAAGCGTTACGTTCCCTACGTTTTCTCGCTGTTCATGTTCATCCTGTTCGCCAACATCCTGGGGCTGTTGCCGCTGGGCGTGCTGGGCGTCCATCCGTTCACCTTCACCAGCCATTTCACGATCACCGGCGTGCTGGCGATCATGAGCTTTTCGATCGTGCTGATCGTCGGCTTCTGGCGCCACGGCCTGCATTTCTTCAGCCTGTTCGTGCCGCACGGCACGCCGATCTGGCTGATGTGGCTGATCCCGGTGATCGAGCTGGTTTCCTTCATGGTGCGACCCTTCTCGCTGGGTCTGCGACTGTTCGTCGCGATGACCGCGGGGCACGTGCTGCTGAAGGTGCTGGCGGGGTTCGTCATCAACGCAGGCAACGCCGGATTGCTGACCGGCGTGCTGGTCGGCGGACCGTCGTTCATCCTGATGATCGGCATTTCCGCGCTGGAGCTGCTGGTAGCTGGCATCCAGGCCTATGTCTTCGCGCTGTTGACCTCGTTGTACATCAACGACGCGGTCAATCTGCACTAAGCCTTTCCTTACCAACAACAATCTCAAGAGAAACTGGAGTTATAATCATGGACGCAGAAGCAGCTAAGCTCCTCGGTGCCGGTCTCGCCGCGATCGGCGCGGGCATGGCCGCGATCGGTGTGGGCACCGTGTTCGGTTCGTTCCTGGAAGGCGCGCTGCGCAATCCGGGTGCGGCCGATGGCCAGCAGGGCCGCCTGTTCATCGGCTTCGCGGCCGCCGAGCTGCTCGGCCTGCTCGCGTTCGTCGTCGCGATGATCCTGATCTTCGTCGCGTAACTGATCCCTTTCGGGGCGGCCGTCCGCGTCCGCCCCGCAGGATAATTCCATGCCTCAGATCTCCCAGCTTGCCGCCACCTATGCGTCGCAGATTTTCTGGCTGCTGCTGACGTTCGGCATCGTCTTCTTCGTCGTCGGCCGCGGGATGCTGCCGAAGGTGCAGGCGACGATCGACGGGCGCGACAAGTCGATCGCCAGCGACCTGGCGGCGGCGAGCGCGGCGCGTGATGCGGCGGATAAGGCCGAGGAAGCGTGGCGTCAGCGCGATCAGGCCAATCGCGAGGCGGCGCAGGCCTTGGTCGCGGAGGCGCGTGCGCGGGCGACCAAGGCGAGCGAGGCGACGCTGGCGGCGGCCAATGCCGATCAGTCGGCGAAGGTCGCGGCGAGCGAGGCGGACATTCGCGCCGCGGCGACGCGCGCGATGGCCGAGATCGAAACCTTCGCCGTGGAGGCCGCGCAGGACATCGTCGCGCGCGTGTCGGGCGCTCAGGTGTCGGTCGACGAGGCAAAAAGCGCCGTTCAGGCGGCGTTGAAGACGGGTGCGGCGCATGGTTGATTTCGTCATCATGACCGCGGGGTCGGCCGAAGTCGCTGCGAACCTGTCTCACGCAGCGGAGGCTGAAGGCGTCCCGGAGACGGGCGGTCATGCGCTGACCACTGAGGCGGCGGAGCATCACGTCGATCCGTCGGTGCTCGGGCTGAATGGCACCGTATGGGTCTCGATCGCGATGATCGTGTTCCTGGGGATCGTGCTGGCCAAGGGTGGCCTGAAGGCGATCACCGGCGGGCTCGACAAGCAGATCGCGGCGATCCGCACGCAGCTTGACGAGGCGAAGAAGCTGCGCGCCGAGGCCGAGGCGTTGCGCGACGAATATGCGAAGAAGATCGCCGACGCCGAGAAAAGCGCGGCCGACATGGCGCATCATGCCGAGGCGGAGGCTGAGGCGATCGTCGCGCAGGCGAAGGTCGACGCCGCCGATCTGGTCGGCCGTCGCGCCAAGATGGCTGAGGACAAGATCGCCGCTGCCGAACGCAGCGCGATCGCCGAGGTCCGCGCGAAGACCGCCGATGCGGCGGCGAAGGCCGCCGCTGCGATCATCGCCGAGCGTCATGGCGCGGACGCGGACAAGGCGCTGGTCGATCGCACGATCGCCGGGCTGGGGCGGCTGAACTAGGCACATATTGTCGTCCCCGCGAAAGCGGGGATCCATTTCCTAGGCTTGCCGCAGTCACCACGGTCGTGACTTGTGGATGCCGTATGCCATGGTCCCCGCTTTCGCGGGGAAGACAGGCTTTTGACCACCGCCTCTTTACGGGTTTCCGGCGGTGCGCTTTTCCATCGAGCCCGTGGGAGAAACCCCATGTACTGGCTCGTCCTCGCCATCGCCGTCGTCACCGAAATCTGCTGGGCGCTCAGCCTGAAATGGGCCGCGACCGCGGCGACGTGGCAGGCGTCTTCGGTTCCGATCATCCTCAGCTTCGTCAACATGGGGCTGCTTGCCTGGGCGATGCGCGGCCTTCCCGCGGGCACGGCCTATGCGGTGTGGACGGGACTGGGCGCGGTGGGCGTCATCATCGGCGGTGTGTTCCTGTTCGGGGACCGAGTGAGCGCGGCGCAGGCGGGATTCATGGCGTTGACCGTCGTCGGCGTTGTGGGGACGAAACTGTTCGCGACAGCCTGAGCGGGTTGGCAGGGCAGCGCGCCTGTCCTACCCCTCCCGCAAAATCGGGAGATAGAAGATGGATCGTCGCACTTTCCTGGCCAGCGGCAGCGCCGCGGCCGTCGCCGCCACGTTGCCGGGCACCGCATTCGGGCAAGGAACGTCGGATGCGACGCTGCGGACGCTGCTCGATCGCATCTTCTACGACCGGCTGAACGACAATCCCGAAAGCGCGACGCAATTGGGTCTGGATACCGGCGAGCGCGCCGGGCTGCGGTCGCGGCTTTCGGACGAATCTTTGGCATCTCGCGCGCGCGATCTGACGCGCGCGAAGGCGGAGCGCGCATCGCTCCAGGCGATCCCGCGCGCGTCGCTGTCGCCCGCGGCGCGGCTCGACTACGATATCGTCGATTATCAGCTTGGGCGCGCGATCGGCGGGGGCGAGACATTCACCTACGGCGCTAGTAGTGGGCGGTTCGCGCCCTATGTCCTGACGCAATTGACCGGGCCGTATCGCGACGTGCCCGATTTCCTCGATTCGCAGCACCGCATCGCTACTGCTGCGGATGCGGACGCGTATCTGTCGCGGCTGTCGGCGTTTCCAAATGCGATCGACGACAGCGTCGCGGCGCAGCGCGCGGATGCGGCGCGCGGGGTGTTCGCGCCCGACTACATCCTCGATACCTCGCTGAAGCAGCTTGCTGCGATCCGCGATCAGCCTGCGGCGTCGACCGTTCCGGTCGTGTCGCTGGCGCGGAAGCTGAAGGAAGCGGGGCTGCCAGACGATCGCGTGGCGAAGGCGACCGCGATCGTGGAGCGCGAGGTGTTCCCGGCGCTGGACCGCCAGCGCGCTCTGGTCACTGAATTGCGCGCGAAGGCGTCGCATGACGCGGGGTGCTGGAGACTGCCTGATGGCGACGCTTATTACGCCGCTGCGGTCGAGGCGGCGACGACGGTCGCGATGACAGGGGACGCGGTTCACAAGCTGGGGCTGGCGCAGGTCGCGGAAATCAGCGCGCGGATCGACGGAATCCTGAAGAAGCAGGGGATGACGCAGGGGACGGTCGGCGAACGGCTGGTGGCGCTGAACAAGCGGCCTGACCAGTTGTATCCCAACACCGATCCCGGCCGCGACCAGTTGCTCGCGCAGCTCAACACGCAGATCAAGGCGATGCAGGCGCGGTTGCCCGAACAATTCGCGGTGCTGCCCAAGGCTCCGGTCGAGGTGCGCCGCGTGCCGCCGTCGATCCAGGCGGGCGCGCCGGGCGGCTATTATCAGGCCGCGACGCTGGATGGATCGCGGCCCGGCATCTATTTCATCAATCTGCGCGACACGTTCGACCGGCCGAAGTTCGGGCTGGCTACGCTGACACATCACGAGGCGGTGCCGGGCCATCACCTGCAGGTGATGGCGGCGCTGGAAAGCGACACGATTCCGCTGATCCGGCGGCGCGGGTTCTTCAGCGGGTATAGCGAGGGCTGGGCACTCTATACCGAACAGCTGGCTGACGAGATGGGAATGTATGACGGCGATCCGCTGGGGCAGGTCGGTTACCTTCAGTCCTTGCTGTTCCGTGCGACGCGGCTGGTGGTGGATTCGGGCATGCATTCGAAACGCTGGAGCCGCGAAAAGGCGACGGATTTTCTGATCGCGACCACCGGCATCGCGCGCGGCCGCAGCCAGGGCGAGATCGATCGCTATACCGTGTGGCCGGGGCAGGCGTGTTCGTACAAGATCGGGCACACGAAGTGGGTGGAATTGCGCGATGCGGCGAAGGCGAAGGCAGGCGCGAAATGGGACGCGCGCGAATTCCACCGCGTGCTGGCGCTGGGCGCGATGCCGCTGACCGTACTGGAGCGCGTGGTGCGAAACGGCGGGGTGGCGTGAAGGTTCAGGGGGAATACGCCCGCGACGGCTTTGCGCTGATCGAGGGGCTGGTGCCGCGCGAGGTGTGTACGGCGCTGCTCAATCAGTTGAAGGGCGATGTCGAAGCGGCTGGCGGGACGGTCGAACAATTGCAGAAAAGCTCCGCGTTGCTGAAGCGCGAGGCGGCCGAGCTTTACGGGCATCACTATCCGCCGATGCTTGCGTTCCTGTGGGGGCTTACCCCGGCGATCATGACGATCACCGGGCTCGATCTGCTGCCGACCTACGATTATCTGCGGCTGTACCGGGAGGGCGACGTATGTCGCGTGCACAGCGACCGTCCCTCCTGCGAGCACAGCCTGTCGTTGACGCTGGACTATAGCGACGGAGAGCCATGGCCGCTCGAGGTGGGCGAGCAGGCGATCTCTGCGCCGCTGGCGGAGGTCGACGATGACTTCGGCGGCGCGCCGTATCGATCACTGGCGATGCAGCCGGGCGATGCGGTGCTGTACAACGGCGTCCACCGGCGGCACGGACGCGTCACCCCCAATCCGAACGGATGGTCGGCGCACCTTTTTCTCCACTGGATCGAACGCGACGGCGCATTCGCCGATCACGCATTCGACGGCAAGGATGCGCTGAAGCGGCCGGTGAACTTCCGCTTCGACTAGACCTTCGGCTTCACGAACTTGTAGATGAACTGGTCGGTCTTGCCGCGGATGGCGGGGTCGAACACCAAAGCGGTGTGCGGATCGGCCTTGTTTTCGTACAGCGGGCTGGTTCCGGCGAGCTTGAAGCCCGCGCCTTCGATTTCCGCCTTCGTCCCCGCGGGATCACCGCGGTGGAGCGTTTCGGCGGTGCCGGGCGCGCCGACGTGATCGACCACCAGCAACGTCCCGCCGGGTTTGAGCGAATCGAACAGCTTCTTCGCGACGACCGCGCCGAAGCCGGGCGGCGATTGCTTCAGGTGCAGGTCGTGCCAGTTCTGCACCGTGATGATCGCGTCGAGCGGTTCGGCGAAGGTGAAGGCGGCGAGCGACGGGCGCAGCGGCACGACGTTGGCATAGCCCTTCACCGCGGCGTCCTGATCGGTCGCATATTCGGCGCGATATTTGATGAATTCTTCGGGTTGATAGGCGTACACCTTGCCCTTCGGCCCGACCACGCCCGACAGGATGCGCGTCCAGTAACCGCCTCCCATGATGAAGTCCGCGACCTTGTCGCCGGACTTCACGCCGGCGAAGATCAGCAGTTCGGCCGGTTTGCGCGCCGCGTCGCGCGCCTTCTGGTCGGCGGGGCGGGCTGGGTCGGCGAGCGCGGTGGTGATCGCCTTCGACGGCGGATTCGCTGCGACGGCCGGAGCCGTAAGCAGCAATAACGAGAGCGCGAATACAGGTTTCATCCCATCCTCCTTTTATCGTTGCGCAACACTATCCATCTTTTGTGACGGTTGGCGCAAGCGTCGCGGACTCCTAGATGCAGGGCATGGCGAGCTACGGCCCCCCCGACCGGTTCAACGAGGAAAAGGCGACCTATGCGGTGCGCGGGTCCGACGCGCCCGACATCGCGGCGGGCGTTGCGGCGATCCGCAACGTCATGAAGACCTTGCCCGTGCGCCCCGGCGTGTACCGGATGCACGATGCGCGGGGCGATGTGCTGTATGTGGGGAAGGCGCGCGCGCTGAAGCACCGCGTTGTGAACTACACGCAGGTCGACCGGCTGACGAAGCGGCTGCAGCGGATGGTCGCGCAGACGCGGTCGATGACGATCGTGACGACCAACAACGAGGCCGAGGCGCTGCTGCTGGAGGCGCAGCTGATCAAGCGCTATCGTCCGGCGTACAACGTGCTGCTGCGCGACGACAAGAGCTTCCCGTTCATCCTGTTGCGCGCCGATCACCAGTTTCCGCGCATCCAGAAGCACCGCGGCGCACGGCGCGCGAAGGGGGATTATTACGGACCGTTTGCCAGCGCGGGGTCGGTCAACAACACGCTGAACGCATTGCAGAAGCTGTTTTTGCTGCGGAGCTGCACCGACGGTTTCTTCAAGACGCGCGACCGGCCGTGCCTGCTGTACCAGATCAAGCGGTGCTCCGCGCCTTGCGTGGGACGCGTGTCGGTCGAGGAATATGCCGATCTGGTATCGGATTCGAAGAAGTTCCTGGGGGGCAAAGCGACCGACGTGCAGGCGAAGCTAGGCGCGGAGATGGAGGCGGCGGCCGCCAACATGGATTTCGAGCTGGCCGCGGTGCTGCGCGACCGGCTGAAGGCGCTGACCTTCATCCAGGGCAGCCAGTTCATCAATGCCGAAGGGGTGGGCGACGCCGACATCTTCGCGATGGCCAGCCATGAGGGGGTGATCGGCATCCAGGCGTTCTTCATCCGCGGCGGGCAGAATTGGGGGCACCGCAGCTTCTTCCCCGCGCATACCGCCGACGTGCCCGAGGACGAGGTGCTGACCAGTTTCCTGACGCAATTCTATGAGGAGGTGCCCCCTGCGCGCACCGTGTTCGTCGATCGCGAACTGCCCGAGGCGGCGCTGCTGGCCGAGGTGATGACCGCGCAGGCGGGACGCAAGGTGGAACTGAGCGTGCCCCAACGCGGGACGCGGAAACGGCTGATGGAGCAGGCGCAGCGCAATGCGACCGAAGCGCTGGAGCGGCGGCTGGCGGAGAGCACGACGCAGGCGCGGCTCACCCGCGAGGTCGCCGAATTCTTCGAGCTGCCCGAACCGCCCGACCGGATCGAGGTGTACGACAACAGCCATATCCAGGGCGCGAACGCGCTGGGCGCGATGGTCGTCGCGGGGCCGGAGGGTTTTCGGAAGGGCCAGTACCGCAAGTTCAACATCAAGCAGGCCGCGACGGACGACGATTTCGCGATGATGCGCGAAGTGTTCGGCAGGCGGTTCGCACGGGCGCTGGAAGAAGACCCCGATCGCGATTCGGGCGAATGGCCCGATCTGGTGCTGATCGACGGCGGGCGCGGGCAGTTGAATGCGGCGAAGGGCGTGCTGGAGGCGCTGGGAATCGAGGACGTGTGCCTGGTGGGCGTCGCTAAGGGCCCGGATCACGGGCGAGAGGGGCGCGAGGTGTTCCACCTGATCGATGGGCGGGAACTGACGCTGCCGGTCAATTCGCCATTGCTGTTCTACCTCCAGCGACTGCGCGACGAGGTGCACCGGTTCGCGATCGGCGCACACCGCGCGAAGCGGTCGAAGGCGATCGGCGCGAGCCCGCTGGACGAAGTGCCCGGCATCGGCCCGGCGCGGAAGAAGGCGCTGCTGATGCACTTCGGCACGGGGCGGGCGGTGCGTAACGCGAGTCTGGGCGACCTGCAGAAAGCGCCGGGCGTGTCGGCGGCGGTCGCGCAGCAGGTGTATGATTTCTATCACGCGCGGTAAGGCGCAGCGCAGCGCGACCACGTCCGCGCGGTAGGCGCAAGCCCGACCGACGACGTGGGCTTTGCTCACGGCGGTCCGCTGCGGCGCACCCAAAGTTCACACAAGTTCACACACTATGGGCGGCGCGCAAGGCCGCGACGGGACCGCGAATGTTGAGAATGTTGAGACGCTGGCGCGTTTCTCGCCGACGACCGGATGCGCCGGATCGCTGGCGGGGATGAAGGGATCGACAGGCTGAAAGAGCGGCGGCTGTATGGCTTACGTCACCATAAGGCAGAACGGGGTCTGTAGGAAAACGTTAAGTTCGGCGCGACGTCGGGACGGCTCAGCCTGTTGCGATCGGCGCGGAACATGGCGGTGATGCTGGACTCGGCCCCAGTCGCGCGATGAGCGGTTTCAGTCCGAGCGATCTGCTAAACGCGCCCGGCGTATGAGCCTCTGCCGACCGGCGGCTCGCGATTCTCACTTAATGAAGAGAGACTTGCCGCCGCCCCCCGGCGCGCTAAGCTGAGCGCGGGGTTTCAGGGGGTTACAGGTCATGCGGCGATTGCCGTTTCTTATTGCGCTGCTGTGCGGTGCGTCGGCGGCACATGCCGGCGACAAGGTCATTATCGCTCCGGCGCCTGCTTGGGTTACGGCCGTTTCTGTCCCGGCAGAGTCCATAAAGTCGGACGACGCGGCAGTGCGAATCCTGTTGTCGGATCAGCAGATCGAGTTCGAAGCAGGGCAGCAGACGATCTACACCGCGATTGCGCTTAGGATTCAGACGCCACAGGGGCTCGACGCTGGGAACATCTCTTTTCCGTGGGAGCCGGAACAGCAGGAGTTGACGGTCCACAAGCTGCTGATCCAGCGCGGCGATAAAATGATCGACGTTCTTGCCTCGGGCCAGACCTTCACCGTCGTGCGCCGCGAGACAAATCTGGAAAGCGCGATGCTGGATGGCGTGCTGACCGCGAACATTCAGCCTGAAGGATTGCAGGTCGGCGACGTGGTGGAGTTTGCCGCTTCGATCAAATCTCGCGATCCGGTGATGAAAGGCCATGTCGAAGCGATCACCGCCACATGGAACGGGACTCCGATCAGCCGCGCGCATTTTAAGGCGCGATGGCCGTCGAATATTCCTGTCCGTATCCGGCAGATCGCCACGATGCCTGCACTGAAGCCAATCAAGGCGAATGGCGGGACAACCGCCGAAATTACGTACGATCACCTAGAACCGATTCTCCCGCCGAAGGGAGCGCCGCTGCGCTATCGCATGGGGCGGATGATCGAGATGACCGATTTCGCCTCATGGGCGGATATCGGCGCGTTGATGACGCCACTCTATCAGAAAGCAGCTGTGTTGCCTGCGGAGGGCCCGTTGCGAAGCGAGGCCGAACGCATTCGGGCGTTGTCGCCGGACCAAAAGGTGCAGGCAGAGGCCGCGCTGTCGCTCGTGCAGAACCGTATCCGTTATGTCGCGCTGATGATGGGTGTCGGCGGTTATGTTCCGGCCGAGGCAGCAGCGACATGGGGGCGGCGATACGGTGATTGCAAGGGTAAGTCGGTTTTGTTGCTGACGATCCTGCATGCGCTGAACATCGAAGCGCAACCGGTGCTGGTCAGTACGGCGCTGGGCGATGGGCTGGACGAACGATTGCCGCTGATCGGTGCGTTCGATCACGTTATTGTTCGGGCGAAGATCGGCGGCAAGACCTATTGGATGGATGGGACGCGTACGGGCGACACCAGTCTCGACCGGCTGACGACGCCGGCGTTCGGCTGGGGGCTGCCGCTGGTCGAGCGCGGCGCGGCGCTGGTGCGGATGATTCCTGTGCCGCTGGAAAGCCCCAACTACAGCACGTCGATCCGGATCGATGCGACTAAGGGCTTGACCGTGCCCGCGCCGGCCAAGGTCGAAACGGTGATACGTGGCGATGCTGCACTCGCAACCAATGCCGGGCTTGCCAATCTGGCGGGCGCCGCGCGCGACAGGGCGTTGCGCGATTATTGGAAAGGGCAACACGATTTCATCGATGTGACCGCGGCCAGCGCGACCTTCGATGCAAAGACGGGAGAGCAGCGGCTCACGATGGAAGGCCGCGCGCGAATGGACTGGAGTTCCGGATTTTACGAAACCGACGGGACCGCACTTGGATATAAGGCGGATTTCGCGCGTGATTCCGGTCCTGATCGCGATGCGCCGTTTGCGGTCGCCTATCCGTTCTTCAATCGCACGGTCGAGACGATCCTGCTGCCGCCAGGATTTCCCGACATCAAACCGGGCGGGAAGAACGACGTCGACCGAACCGTCGCGGGCGTCGAGTATCGCCGCCACGTGACGCTGGCAAAGGGCGTCTTCACCGTCGACAAGACCGAGCGGAGCATCGTTCCCGAATTCGCTGCGAAGGACGCGCCCGCGGCGCAAATCGCCCTGCGCGATATGGCCGAGCAGACGCTCTATATTCGTCGGCCATCGAACTATCAGCCGACCGAAGCGGAATTGGCCTTGAGTTTGGCCGAAACGCCCAAGACCGCCGATGCGTATGTAGAGCGAGGCAACACATTACTGGACCGCGGACGTTACGACGAAGCCGTCAAGGATTTCGATGCTGCGCTGGCGATCGATCCCAAACACGCGCTGGCATTGGCGGATCGCGGAATCACCAACGTTCAAAAGTCCGAGTTCGCTGCCGCTACCAAAGATCTTGATGCAGCGTTGGCGATCGACCCGCGCAGCGCAGTGGTCTATCGGGGTCGAGGGCTGATGGCAGCCATGCAAGACAAACCGAAGGATGCGATCACAGCTTACACCAAATCGCTGCAGTTCGAGCCGAACAACGCTTTCGCACTCGGTAGGCGCGCCTTCGCCTATCACGCGAGCGGCGACGAAGATGCGGCGCTGACCGATGCGGCAGCAGCGATTGAGGTAAATCCGAACTGGCCCGAACTGTATTTGTTACGCGCCAACATTTTCCGCGGCAAAGGGCAATCGGAAAGGGTTGCGCACGAAGCGTCCGCGGTCGTCGCCGCCAACCCGGACAACGTCTATGCGTACGTTGCGTCGGCGAACCTCTATAGCGCGCTGGGCCGCAAGGAAGATGCCATGCGCGCTTATGATCGGGCGCTGATGATCAAGCCAGAGGCATTCATTTATCTCAACCGGCGGACGGCTCGGCCCAAGTCCGACAAGACGGGTCGTCTGGCGGATGTCGATGCCGCGCTGAAACTGGAGCCGAAGAATATCTACGCGCTGGCAGCCAAGGCTCAGACCCTGCGCGATGTCGGTGACGTGAAGGGCGCTATCGCCAGTTATAATGCGGCGATGGCGATCGCGCCGAAGAATAACGATCTGTTGGTCGGCCGCGGCATCCTGCGCGTCCGGTCGGGTGACGTCGCCGGGGGTGAGCGTGATCTATCCGCCGCGCGTTTCGCCGCAACGCAAGCCGAGCAACTGAACAACCTGTGCTGGGCGAAGGCGACGGCTGGCGTGCTGCTCGAATCCGCGCGCGCCGACTGTGAGGCGGCGATCGCCAAAGCGCCGGGGAGCGCTGCTTACGATGACAGCATGGGCTTCGTGCTTTTGCGTCTCGGCCGGATCGACGAATCGATCGCCGCCTATGATCGCTCGCTCAAGAGCCAACCAATGCTCGGTCCATCACTTTACGGGCGCGGAGTGGCGTTGTCGCGCAAGGGCGACAAGGCTAAGTCCGCGGCCGATCTTGCTGCGGCACTGAAGGTATATCCGGAGGCTGCGGAGGATTTTGCGGAGTACGGCGTGACACCCTGATCCTTCCCTCCACCGAATCTTCACGCCCTGCGCGCTACGCCCGCGCCATGGGCCACGCCTTCATCACGATCGATACCGAATTCGCGTGGCGGCATCATGCGGCGGGGCTGGATGCGGCGGCGATCCATGCTCTGTCGGTGGAGCCGGCGGGGGTTGGGCTGGGCTGGCAGCTTGGGGTGCTGGCGGCGCATGGGTTGAAGGCGACGTTCTTCGTCGATCCGATGCCGGCCTTGGTGTACGGGATCGAGCCGTTTGCGCGGATCGTGGCGGCGGTGCTGGGGGCGGGACAGGAGGTGCAGTTGCACCTGCACCCGAACTGGATGCGCGCGCGGGCGGATGACCGGGCGGCGCATGCGGCGTTCGAGCTGATCGATTTTTCGGCGCATGGGCAGCGCGAATTGCTGACGAAGGCGCGCGAATTGCTGATGGCGGCGGGCGCGCCTGCGCCGGTGGCGTTCCGGTCGGGGAGTTATTCGGCGAATGACGATACGCTGGCGGCGCTGGCGGCGATCGGGATCGCGTATGACAGCAGCCACAACGGCGCGCATCATC
The DNA here is from genome assembly GCF_024758705.1 of Sphingomonas sp. SUN019. NCBI lineage: Bacteria > Pseudomonadati > Pseudomonadota > Alphaproteobacteria > Sphingomonadales > Sphingomonadaceae > Sphingomonas > Sphingomonas sp. SUN019. The sequence continues at coordinate 3,084,342 of NZ_CP096971.1, forward strand.
CGTGGCCGAGCGCGATTTCGCTGGAGCCGGAGCGCATCGCGCCGGCAGTGCGGCGCGGGGTGATCGAGGTGCCGGTGACGGTGATCGAGGATCGCAGCGGCGCGTATCGCAATTTCCAGATCTGCGCGCTGTCGGGGGGCGAGATGCGCGCGGCGCTGGATCATGCGATCGCGCAAGATCACGCGGCGACGACGATCGTCGGGCACAGCTTCGAGCTGGCGACGCGCGCGGGGACTGCGCCGAACCGGGTGCATGTGCGGCGGTTTCAGGCGTTGTGCGGGCTGCTGGCGGCGCGGCGGGACGTGCTGCCGACGGCGCATTTCCGCGACCGGCCTGCGCTGGCGCTGGGGCGGGACGACCGGCCGCTGGGGCCGAGCGCGTGGCGGCTCAGGCGGCGGCAGGTGGAGCAGCTGTGGTCGAACCTGGTGGCGGAGCGCGCGGCGTGAGCGCGCTGAAGCTGCAGGTGGGGGCGCGGACGTTGGTCAGCTTTCCGCGAGCATTGGTGCGGGTGGGATTGTCGCTGGATCAGGCGTTGGCGGGGTCGGTGCCGGTGCTGGCTGGGCTGGGGGAGCGTGACGACGGGTATCTGGTGACGTCGTTGTCGGAGGATGTTGCGTTGCCGTGGGACGGGCTGACGTTCGAGCGGCAGCGGTACGTGCGATATTATGTCGATCTGGCGGCGGGGGAGGCGGCATGGCGCGGCGGGCTGTCGGGGCAGGCGCGGTCGACGTTGAAGCGCAAGGCGAAGAAGCTGGCGGAGGCGGGCGGTCATGTGCGCCGGTTCCGTACCGCGGCGGAGATGGCGGCGTTCCATCCGGTCGCGCGGGCGGTGGCGGCGACGACCTATCAGGAGCGGCTGATGGCGGCCGGGCTGCCGGGGGACGCCGCGTTTGTCGCGCGGATGATGGCGTTGGCGCAGGGCGATGCGGTGCGCGCGTGGCTGCTGTACGTGGGGGACGCGCCCGCGGCGTATCTGTGGTGTTCGGCGCAAGGGTCTGCGCTGCGCTACGATTATGTCGGGCATGATCCGGCGTATGCGGCGCTGTCGCCGGGCAGCGTGCTGATGGGGGAGGCGCTGGGCGATTTGTTCGCCGATCGGTTTGCGCGGTTCGACTTTACCGAGGGCGAGGGGCAGCACAAGCGCGGGCTGGCGAGCGGCGGGGTGGCGTGCCGCGACCTGCTTTTGCTGCGGCGCACGATCGCCAATCGCGCGGCGGTGGCGGCGGTCGGCGGGTTCGATGTGGCGATGCGGGTGGCGAAGCGGGCGGCGGCGCATCCGGCGCTCAGCGACATGGCGAGGAGGATACGCCGCGCCTAAAGCCTTCCCAATCCTCTCCTGCAAGGGAAGGTGGCGCGCGTAAGCGCGTCGGAGGGGTGAAAGCCTCTCGATAGCGCTACACCCCTCCGTCAGGCCTTCGGCCTGCCACCTCCCCTTGCAGGGGAGGATTATAAGCGCGACCGTGCGGCGATGCACCTGTCCGCGCCCGGAATCGTCGTCGCCGTCCTGCCGCATGGTGAGCACGGCGCAGTGGTGCGGGCGTTGACGCCGGAGGATGGCGTGCGGGCGGGTTATGTGCGCGGCGGGCGCTCGCGGCGGTTGCGGCCGGTGCTGATGCCGGGGAACGCCATCCTGGGCGAATGGCGCGCGCGGACCGACGAGCAACTGGCGGCGCTGACGGTGGAGCTGGTGCACAGCCGCGCGCCGCTGCACGCCGAGCCTTTGCCCGCGGCGGCGATCGCGTGGGCGGCGGCGCTGACCGCTGCGACGCTGCCCGAGGCGCAGCCGTATCCGCGGCTATATGTGGGGCTGGGCGGGGTGCTCGATGCGATCGAGGCGGCGCCCGCGGCGAAGGGCTGGGCGGGGAGCCTGGCGCGGTATGAATTGCTGCTGCTGGCGGAGCTGGGGTTCGGACTCGATTTGGAGCGGTGCGCGGCGACGGGACAGAGCGACGACCTGGCGTTCGTCAGTCCGAAGAGCGGCGGCGCGGTCAGCCGCGGGGCGGCGTTCGGGTATGAGGCGCGGCTGTTTGCGCTGCCCGCGTTCCTGCGGGAGGGCGGCGCGGCGACATGGGATGATGTGCTGTCCGCGCTGGCCATCACCGGGCATTTTCTGGCGCGCGACGTGCTGGTCGACCGGCGCGCGGATACGCTGGCGGCGCGCGAGCGGCTGATCGACCGGCTGAAGCGCGCGGTTGCGTAACGGGCGGGCGTTCGCCATTGCCCGCTGCCGTAACCGCGCGGGGACCACATGAATCACACGCCACTGATCGCGATCCTGCCCGGCGACGGCATCGGCCCCGAAGTAACCGCCGAGGCGCGGCGCGTGCTGGACGCGCTGAACCTGGGGCTGACGTTCGAGGACGCGCCGGTCGGTGGGGCGGCGTACCGGGTGGCGGGGCATCCGTTGCCCCCCGATACGCTGGCGCTGGCGAAGCGCGCCGACGCGATCCTGTTCGGCGCGGTGGGCGATCCGGCGTTCGACGGGCTGGAGCGCAATCTGCGGCCCGAACAGGCGATCCTGGGATTGCGCCGGGAGCTGGCGCTGTTCGCTAATCTACGCCCGGCGAAGATCTTTCCGGGGCTGGAGGACGCGTCCGCGCTGAAGCCCGAGATCGCGCGTGCGATCGACCTGATGATCATCCGCGAGCTGACCGGCGACGTGTATTTCGGCGAGAAGGGGCGGCGGGTGACGCGCAAGGGTCTCCGCGAAGGCTACGACCAGATGCGCTACGACGAGGTCGAGGTCGCGCGGATCGCACGCGTCGGGTTCGAGACGGCGATGCGGCGGCGGCGCAAATTGGTGTCGGTCGACAAGGCCAACGTGCTGGAAACATCGCAACTGTGGCGCGACGTGGTGAACGAGGTCGCGCGCGATTTTCCGCAAGTGGAACTTGCGCATATGTACGTCGACAATGCCGCGATGCAGCTGGTGCGCGCGCCGGGCGCGTTCGACACGATCGTGACGGGCAATCTGTTCGGCGACATCTTGTCGGATCAGGCGTCGATGTGCGTCGGGTCGATCGGGATGCTGCCATCGGCCTCGCTCGATGAGAACGGCAAGGGCTTATACGAGCCGATCCACGGCTCCGCGCCCGATATCGCGGGGCAAGGCAAAGCCAATCCGTGCGCCGCGATCCTGTCGGCGGCGATGATGCTGCGCCATTCGCTCGGGATGGCAGCGGCGGCGGATCGCATCGACGCGGCGGTGAGCGCGGCGCTGGCGTTGGGCAAGCGGACGGCGGACCTTGGCGGTGATTGCTCGACGCAAGAGATGGGCGACGCGGTGCTCGCCGGGCTGTGACCGCATTGCTCGACCTGGCGGTGGTCGTGCCGACCTTCAACGAACGCGGCAATGTCGCGACGCTGGTGGCGAAGCTGGATCAGGCGCTGGCGGGCCTCGAATGGGAAATGATCTTCGTCGACGACGACAGTCCCGACGGAACCGCAAGTGCGGCGCGCGAGATCGCCCGGATCGACCGGCGCGTGCGGGTGATCCAGCGGATTGGGCGGCGCGGGCTGTCGACCGCGTGTATCGAGGGGATGTGCGCGACCGCCGCGCCCTTGGTGGCGGTGATCGACGGCGATCTGCAGCATGACGAGACGCTGTTGCCCGGCATGGTGGCGGCGTTGCGCAGGGATGCGGCGCTGGAGGTGGTGGTCGGATCGCGCTTTGTCGCGGGCGGCGGGACCGGCGAGTGGGACCGCGACCGGGTGGCGAAATCCGCGCTGGCGACACGGCTGGCGCGGCGCGTGCTGAAGGCCGATCTGGCCGACCCGATGAGCGGGTTCTTCATGATCCGCAGCGACGTGATCCGGGGTCTCGCGCCGCGGCTGAAGGGAATCGGGTTCAAGATATTGCTGGACATCATGACCGCCAGCCCGCGCCCGATCGCGTTCGTCGAACTGCCCTATACGTTCCGCGTCCGGACCGAGGGGGAGAGCAAGCTGGATCACGTCGTGGCGATGGAATATCTGATCGCGCTGTACGACCGGATGTTCGGGAAGGCGGTGCCGGTCAGGTTCGCGATGTTCTCCGCGATCGGGGTGCTCGGGCTGGCGGTGCACATGGCGGTGCTGTGGCTGCTGTTCCGCGGGGCCGGGAGCAGTTTCATCGCGGGCACGATCGTCGCGACGTTCGCGGCGATGACGTTCAATTTCTTCCTGAACAACACGCTGACCTATCGCGACCGGCGGCTGAAGGGCGCGCGGGCGTTGCTCGACGGTTGGGTCGCGTTCTGTGTCGTCTGCTCGATCGGCGCGGTGGCGAATATCGGCGTGGCGGCGTTCCTGCACGACGTGCGCGACGGCGCGTGGGCGGCGTCGGCGATGGTCGGGGTGCTGGTCGGCGCGGTGTGGAATTACGCACTGTCGTCGCGGTTTACCTGGGGACGGTATTAAATCCAGCTGTCGAACCATGTCCACTGACGGAATGCGCCTGCGTCGGGCAGCGCCTGCGCCGACAGGACGGGAAAGAAATAGATCGCCAGCACCAGCGCCGCGGCGACGAACGCTTCGTCCCAATGCGTCAGCCGGTCGCGCCAATGGTCGAAGGCCACGATGATCGCGATGACGATGAACACGCTGGACGGATAGTAATAATAATAGAAGCCGAGCGATTTGGGGATCACCGCCCAGATCGCGACGCTGCCCAGCCATAGCCCCGCGGCGGCGAACAGGCGCGGCGATCCGGTCTTGATCCAGCCCCACACGCACGCCGCCAGCGCGCCCAGCCCGCCCCACATCACCACCGGGTTGCCGATCAGCAGGATGCCGCGCTGCGCCCCGTCGGCGGGTTCGTAGAGATACCAGATCGGGCGGATCATCAGCGGCCACGTCCACCAGTTCGACTGATAGGTGTGCGGCGGCAGGGGCGACGTCTGACGCGTGTACATCTCGAGCTGCCACGGGATCAGCCGCACCAATGTCATCGGCTGGTTGGCGTAGAAGAACGCTGGGGCGAACGTGGCGAAGTACGTCGCCACCGATACTGCGCCCAGCACCGCCACGCCGGGGATGATCGCAATGCCGGGCCAGCGTTTGGTGTCTTCCCGCTTCAATGCGACGAAGGCGATCGCGGCGAAGGCCACGTAGGGGGCGGCGCCCCATTTGCACGCCACCGCCGCGCCGAGCAGCGCCGCACCGAGCGTCCAGCGTCCCCATCCGCCGCGGCGCATCCCCCACGCGATCACCGCGATTCCGGCGATCAGGAATGCGAGCATGAAGGTGTCGAGCATCGCGATCCGCGCCTGCACATAGACCGTGAAGCCCAGCAACGTCAGCACCGCGCCGAACAGGCTGGATCGCACCCGCCCGATCATCAGCTGCAGGATCGCGAATACCGCCACGACCGTCGCCGCACCCGCCAGCGTTGACATGAAACGCCAGCCGAACGACGTATCGCCGAACAACCGGATGCTGATCGCCATCAATTCCTTCGCCAGCAACGGGTGTTCGATGTTCGCTGGTTCGGCGAGCGTCGCCATGATGCGTGCGGCGGGGACGTAGTGGGTTTCGTCGAACACCGGCTGATGCGGCACCGCCAGCCGGATCAGGAACAATAGCCACGAAGCCAGGCCGATCAGGATCGCGAGCGGGATCGGGCGGCGAAGCATCGTGACGTGTGTACCGCGCGCGCCCTTGAAAGCGAGGGGGCAATCGACGAAAGCAGCCCCATGAAACGCCGCACCGGACAGGACCGATCGATCACCGACACCTGGCGCCCGGCCACGCGCGCGATCCGCGGCGGAACCGCGCGGTCGGAATATGGCGAGACGTCGGAGGCGATCTTCCTCACCTCGGGCTATGCCTACGACTGCGCGGGCGACGCGGCGGCGCGCTTTGCGGGCGAGCAGCAGGGCATGACCTATTCGCGGCTGCAGAATCCGACGGTCGAGATGCTGGAACATCGCATCGCGCTGCTGGAGGGGGCCGAAGCGTGCCGTGCGATGGCGAGCGGCATGGCGGCGATGACCGCGGTGCTGCTGTGCCAGTTGCAGACCGGCGACCATGTCGTCGCGGGGCGTGCGGCATTCGGGTCGTGCCGCTGGCTGGTCGACACCTTGCTGCCGAAGTTCGGGATCGCGACCACCGTCGTCGACGCGCGCGATCCGCAGACGTTTCAGGATGCGGTGCGGCCCGAGACGAAGGTGTTCTTCTTCGAGACGCCGGCGAACCCGACGATGGACATCGTCGACCTGAAGGCGGTGTGCGATATCGCGCGCGAACGCGGCATCATCAGCGTCGTCGACAACGCCTTTGCCACGCCCGCGCTGCAGCGGCCGATGGAATATGGCGCGGACGTCACGGCCTATTCCGCGACCAAGATGATGGACGGGCAGGGCCGCGTGCTGGCGGGCGCGGTGTGCGGGACGCAGGATTTCATCGACAACACGCTGCTGCCGTTCACGCGCAACACCGGGCCGACGCTGTCGCCATTCAACGCCTGGGTGGTCCTGAAGGGGCTGGAGACGCTGGACCTGCGCATCCGGCGGCAGTCGGAGAGCGCGGTGACGGTCGGGCGTTTCCTGGAGAAACGCGTGCCGCGGATGCTCCATCCGGGGCTGCCGAGCCACCCGCAGCACAATCTGGCGATGGCGCAGATGGACGCGACGGGGCCGATCTTCGCGTTCGAGGTGGACGGCGGGCGTAGCCAGGCGCACGGGCTGCTCGATGCGCTGGAGTTGATCGATATATCGAACAACATCGGCGATTCGCGGTCGCTGATGACGCATCCCGCCTCGACGACGCATTCGGGCGTCGCGGAGGACAAGCGCGTCGAAATGGGCGTGACCGAGGGGATGATCCGCATCAACGTCGGGCTGGAAGACCCGCAGGATCTGATCGACGACCTCGACCGTGCGCTGACGGCGGTGGATTTGTGAAGGCGCTGTTCCCCGCGGCGGAGACGACGCTCGGGGTGACGGTGCGCGTGTCGGTCAGCTATCTGCCCGAACAGTCCGAGCCGCAGCGCGGGCGCTGGTTCTGGGCCTATCATATCCGGATCGAGAATGAGGGGCCGCAGTCGGTGCAGTTGCTGACGCGGCACTGGACGATCACCGACGGGCGCGGCGCGCGGCATACGGTGGAGGGCGAGGGCGTGGTCGGCGAAAAGCCGCTGATCGCGCCGGGTGGCAGCTATGACTACGTATCGGGCTGTCCGCTGGCGACGCCGTCGGGACATATGCAGGGCAGCTACCGGATGATCGGCGAAGACGGCGCGATGTTCGACGTGGCGATCCCGCGGTTCGCGCTGAACGCGCCGGTGGTGATCGAGTGAAGCGCACGCACCTTCCGCTGAACGGGCTGCGCGTGCTGGACGCGGCGGCGCGGCATCTGTCGTTCACGCGCGCGGCGGACGAGCTGGCGGTGACACCGGCGGCGGTCGGGCAGCAGGTGCGAGCGCTGGAGGATACGTTGGGCGTCGTGCTGTTCCGGCGCACGACCAAGGGGCTGGAGCTGACGCCGGAGGGCGAGGCCGGGCTGGCGGCGCTACGCGAAGGTTTCCTGCAGTTCGAGGAAGCGGTGCGCGCGATGCAGGCGGGGCAATCGTCCAAATCGCTGACGATCGCTGCGCCGCGCGACCTGACCGAGAAATGGCTGCTGCCGCGGCTTGCCGAGATTGCGCGGACCGATGGCGAGTTGCGCTTCGTGCTGGTGTCGGCGGACGACGCGCCTGATTTCACCGAGGCGAATTTGGATCTTGCAGTGCGCTGGGGCGAGGGACCGGGCGCGCATGAGGGCGAGGCGATCGAATCGGAGGGCATGGTGACGGTCGAGCGGCCGGGCGGCGGCGCGAATGCGAAGATCGCCTGGCCCGGCTGTACGCCTGACGACGCGTCCGCGCTGGTGCGGGTCGGCGATGCAGGGCTGGCACTGGACGCCGCAGCGGAGGGTTTGGGGCAAGCGACCGTTCCCGAATTGCTGGCGACGCGCGACATCGCCGCGGGGCGGCTGGCGGTGGTGGGCGAACCGCGGCCGTCGCGCTTCGGTTACTGGCTGGTCGCGCCGTTGCCGCAATGGCGCCAGAAGAAGGTGCAGGCGCTGGTCGAGGCATTGGGAGTATGATGCGAGCGGGGTGGATCGCGCTTGCGGTTGCATCGCTTCAAATCAGCGGATCGCAGCTTCGCGCCAGCACCTTCAGAGAAACGATCGAGACGTGCCCGGTGGGCGGCGAGAAGTTCCGTTTTCGATCGCTGGCGAGTTTTTCGAGATGGGCCGAACTTCCTGACGGCATGCCGGTCGGCTCGGGCCTGTTCCCGCGCGAACTGCCGCAATGCCCCGGCAACGGGCTTGTAATTTATACCTCGTTCAGTGGCTTGGATCTGAAGCGGGTCACAATGATCGTGACGGGTGCGGAATATACGGCGCTGCGGAAGACCGAGACGCCATATTATCTGGCCTACTTTCTGGACCGATCGCTGGGCAGCGAGTCGGCGGTGTATTATCTCTTACGCGCGACGTGGGAGGCAAAGATCCGTGGGGACGATGACGCCCGCGTCCTTCGATATAACCGCGAGTTTGTCGCGCTAGTCCGAGCGATGCCGGTCGATCCGGCGAACTTCGAATCGATCGTTTTGCGTGGCCGCGCGGCGAACGCGCTGCGTGAAATGGGTGCTTTCGACGAGGCGGAAACCATACGCGCCGCGATCGTCATCTCACCGGCAGCCGGGGACGGTTACCCGAACGCGGCGGAGCATCGGAAGAGTTGGGCTGCTTATCTCGCGCAACTGGCGACAGCCATCGCCCGCGCCGACGCTTCGCGTGCGCCGATCGACATGATCGGAAGGCGCGAGGCGACGTTTCGGTGTCTGGGGCCGGACGGCGAAGCCGCGACCGTGTCACCGCCGCCGCTGACGCCGTTCGAGCAAAGCTATTGCGCGGATTCTGGCATGGTGAAGGCCGTCGCGGAGGTTCGTGCCGCTCGAGCAAGGTGGAAGGCGCGGTGACCAGTACCGCACAACCTTTCACGACCGCGCGGCTGGCGATGCGCGCGCAGGCAATCGACGACGCGGCGGCGCTGCACGAGGCGTATCGAGACGAGGAGTTGATGCGATATTGGTCGAGCGCGCCGCACGCCACGGTCGGGGAGTCGGCCGCGTACCTGACGCCGCGGGCCGACAACGATCAATGGCGCGGCTGGTCGATCACGATCGCGGGCGACGATCGCGCGATCGGGACGTTGGGCGCGTCGACGCGGCGGGCCGGGGTGAGCGAGATCGGCTATCTGCTGGTGCGATCGGCGTGGGGCAAGGGGTACGCGCGGGAGGCGGTGACGGGGCTGATCGACCTGTTGTTCGCCGAAGGACAACGCCGCGTCTTTGCCGATACCGATCCCGACAATGCGGCGTCGATCGGGCTGCTCGAATCGCTGGGGTTCCAGCGCGAGGGACTGCTGCGCGCCGAATGGGAGACGCATATCGGGGTGCGCGACAGCGTGATCCTGGGGCTTTTGAAGGACGAGTGGCGCGCGCGGGCGCGATAAAATCGCGATTTGACATAGTTTTGCGACAAGCCGGGCATATTCCTCTTGTTGGAGGTGACGCCTGTGAGTGAAGTTTCGATCGCGCTCAACCGCTTCGGCCTCGGCGCGCGGCCCGACGAGGCCCTGCCCACCGATCCGCGCGCATGGCTGACCGCGCAATTGGCGCGCTATCAGCCGCGTCCCGCCGTCTTGGCGGGCCTTGCCGGAACGCCGGTGATCGCGGCCGAGATCATGGACTATCAGGAACAACGTCGCGCGGTGCGGCAGGAGCGTCGCGCTGCGGGTGCGCAGCAACCTGACGCTGCGATGACGGCGGGGTCGGCGATGCAGCCCGTGCAACGCCCGCCGCGCGATCCGGATCAGATGGCGGCGCGACGACAGTTGCGGCGCACGCATTATGAGGCCGCGATCGATGCGCGAATGGCCTCGGCGTTGGTCACGCCCGCGCCGTTCGCCGAGCGGATGGTGCATTTCTGGGCCAATCACTTCGCGGTGTCGGCGGACAAGATCGTCGTGACGCCGCTGGTCGGCGCGTTCGAGTTCGAGGCGATCCGGCCGCATGTGACGGGCAAGTTTCGCGATATGCTGGGCGCGATGGCGCGGCATCCGGCGATGCTGCTGTATCTGGATCAGGCACAGTCGGTCGGGCCGGGCAGCCGCTTCGCGCAAGGCGCTGCGCTGCGCGGCAACAAGCGCGGGCTGAACGAGAATTTTGCGCGGGAGCTGATGGAGCTGCACACGCTGGGCGTGCGCACGGGCTATTCGCAGGCCGACGTGACCGAACTCGCGCGCGGGCTGACCGGCTGGAGCGTGGCAGGGATCGGGCGGCGCGCTGGTGGGCAGGGTGATCCGGGCGCGTTCCGCTTCGCCCCCGCGGTCCATGAACCGGGTGCGCGGAGTCTGCTGGGACAGAGCTATGCCGAAGGCGGCGAGGCGCAGGGGCAGGCGATGCTCGACGCGCTGGCGCGGCATCCGGCGACCGCGACGCATGTCGCGACCAAGCTGGCGCGGCATTTCGCGGGCGACGATCCGCCGCCCGCGATGGTGACGCGGATCGCGGCGGCGTTCCGGTCGTCGGATGGCGACCTGCCGACGGTGTACCGCGCGATCATCGCCTCGCCCGAGGCATGGGCAGCGGGCACGTCGAAATTCCGCACGCCGTGGGAATGGGCGGTCGCAGCGATGCGCGCGACCGGGCAGCGTGAGGTTGCGTCGGGATCGGCGGTCGGGCTGCTGAACCAGCTCGGGCAGCCGGTGTGGAAGCCGGGGCAGCCCATCGGCTATGACGATATCGCGGCGACGTGGGCCGGGCCGGATGCGGTGATGCGGCGGGTCGAGGCGGCGGAGCGGATCGCCGCCCGCGCGCCCGAGACGGATGCGCGCGCGCTGGCGGCGAAGCTGTATCCGGCGGCGCTGTCGGATGCGACCGCGACCGCGATCGCGCGCGCCGAGAGTCCGGGACAGGGGCTGGCCTTGCTGCTGGTCGCCCCGGAAACGATGCGGAGATAGAAGATGTTCGATCGTCGCTCATTGCTGATCGGAGGCGGTGCCGCCGCCGTGGCCGCGGCGTTCGCGCCGCGCATGGCGTTCGCGAAGGCCGCGACCGACCGGCGTTTCGTGTTCATCATCCAGCGCGGCGCGGCCGACGGCCTCAGCATGGTCGCGCCGGTCGGCGATCCGGCGTTCAGCGGCGTGCGCGGCGTGCTGGGCGAGGATTTGGCGGGCGCGCGGAAGCTGGACGCGATGTTCGCGCTGCACCCCGCGCTGGTCCAGACGGGCGCGCTGTACGGGAAGGGGCAGGCGTTGTTCGCGCACGCCATCGCCTCGCCGTACCGCGACCGATCGCATTTCGACGGGCAGAACGTGCTCGAGACCGGGGGCGTGCGCGCTTATCAACAGAAGGACGGCTGGCTCAATCGGCTCCTCGGCGTGGTGCCGACCGAGGAGCGCAGCGCGATCGCGGTCGCCGCGACCGTGCCGATGGCGCTGCGGGGATCGCGCGAGGTGGCGTCCTATGCGCCGTCCGCCTTGCCAGATGCGTCGGAGGATCTGCTGCGGCGGGTGACGATGCTGTACGAGGGCGACAAGCAGTTGCACGCCTTGTGGGACGAGGCGCTCCAGACGCGGACGCTGACCGGCGATCTGGCAGGCGACAACGGTCGCAACGCCGCCGCGACGGGCGCGCTGGCGGCGAAACTGCTGTTGCCGGCGAACGGCGCGCGGATCGCGATGATCGAGACCGGCGGGTGGGACACGCATAGCGCGCAGAAGGGGCGGCTGCAGGCGCAGTTAAAGGGCTTGGACGCAATGATCGCGGCGTTGCAGGCCGGGCTGGGACCGGTGTGGGATCGCACGATGGTGCTGGTCGCGACCGAATTCGGGCGGACGGTGGCGGTCAACGGCACCAACGGCACTGATCACGGGACGGCCTCAGCCGCAATGCTGCTAGGGGGTGCGGTGAAGGGCGGGCGCGTGATCGCGGACTGGCCTGGGCTGGCCCCTGCGGCGCTGTACGAGGGGCGTGACCTGAAGCCGACGATGGGGCTGGACGCGTTCATCGGCGGCGCGGTGGCGGGGCATTTCGCGCTCGATCCTGCGCCGACGATGGCGGCGTTGTTCCCGGCGAGCGCAAAGGCGCGCGCGACCGAAGGGCTGGTCCGCGCCTGACCGCTGTTCTAAAGGCGCGCGCATGACGCTTTATTCCCGGTTCGCGGCGCATGTCGATGCGGCGCTCGATGCTCTTGTCGCCGCGGGCGACCTCGATCCCGCGGTGGATCGCCGCAATGTGACGGTCGAACCGCCGCGCGATGCGACGCATGGCGATCTGGCGACCAACGCCGCGATGGTGCTGGCGAAGGCGGCGAAGGCCAATCCGCGCGCGCTGGCCGAGAAGATCGCGGCCGAGCTGGGGAAGCTGGACGAGGTGGAGGGCGTGTCTGTCGCCGGACCGGGGTTCATCAATCTGCGGCTGACCGACGACATCTGGCGCGCCGAGCTGTCGGCGATCCACGATGCGGGGGGCGATTACGGCCGTTCGACGCGCGGGCAGGGCGTGTCGGTGAACATCGAATATGTCTCGGCGAACCCGACCGGACCGATGCACATGGGGCATTGCCGCGGCGCGGTGGTCGGTGATGCGCTGGCGGCGTTGCTCGAGTTCGCCGGGCACAAGGTGATCCGCGAATATTACGTGAACGATGCGGGCGGGCAGGTCGATACGCTCGCGCGGTCGGCGCATTTGCGGTATCGCGAGGCGCTGGGCGAGGATGTCGGCGCGATCCCCGAGGGGCTGTATCCGGGCGATTATCTCGTGCCGGTTGGGCAGGCGCTGGCGAGCGAGTTCGGCGACCGGTACGCGGCCGCGTCAGAGAACGAATGGCTCGTGCTGTTCCGCACCCGCGCGGTCGCGGCGATGCTGGAGCTGATCAAGGCCGATCTCGCCTTGCTCGGCATCCATCACGATCTGTTCGCCTCGGAGGCCGAGTTGCAGGCGGCGGGCAAGCCGGAGGCGGCGGAGGCCGAGCTGCGCGCGCGCGACCTGATCTATGACGGCGTGCTGGAAGCGCCAAAGGGCGAGACGCCGGACGATTGGGAACCGGTGGAACTGCCGCTGTTCCGGTCCTCGCAATTCGGCGACGATCAGGATCGGCCGATCAAGAAATCGAATGGGTCGTGGACCTATTTCGGGGCCGATCTCGCCTATCACTACCAGAAGGCGCAAGGCGCGGACGAGCTGATCGACATCTGGGGCGCGGATCATGCCGGGACGGTGAAGCGCATCGTCGCGGCGGTCGCGGCACTGACCGGGGGCAAGACCAAGTTCGACGTGAAGCTGGTGCAGATGGTGCGGCTGCTCCGCGCGGGCGAGCCGGTGAAGATGTCGAAGCGCTCGGGCAATTTCGTCACGCTGGCGGACGTCGTGCGTGAGGTCGGCAAGGACGTGGTGCGCTTCACGATGCTGACGCGGCGGTCGGACGCGCAGATGGATTTCGACTTCGCCAAGGTGGTCGAGGCGTCGAAGGACAATCCGGTGTTCTACGTGCAATATGCGCACGCCCGCGTCGCGTCGCTCCACCGGCGCGCGGACGAGGCGGGAATTACGGCTGAGGCGCCCGATTTGTCCCGTCTTGATACGGAGGAACTGGTGCTGGTGAAGCTGGCCGCGCAGTTCCCGCGGGTGGTGGAGACGGCCGCCGCTGCGCGCGAACCGCACCGAATCGCGTTCTATCTCTATGACTTGGCCGCCGCGTTCCACGCGCAGTGGAACGTCGGCAACGATCGGCCCGACCGTCGATTCCTGATTTTGGACGACGCAGCGGCGACCGCGGCGCGGCTTTTCCTGGCCGACGGGATCGGGCAGATCATCCGAAACGGCCTCTCGATCATGGGGGTGGAGGCCGTTTCGGAGATGCATTGATGACGACGTCGGACGAAATCGATCTGCGCGACGAGGATCGGCTGCCCTGGCTGGAGACGGTCGAACCCGACGAGCCGGAAGGCCCCGGCGTGTTCCGCGTCGTGGCGCTGGTGGTTTTGGGCCTTGCGGTGGTCAGCGCGATCGTGTTCGGCATCTATCAGGTGCAGCAGCGCAGCGGCAGCAGCGCGGGGACCGGCGAGCTGATCGCGGCGCAGGAGGGCGATTACAAGGTTCGCCCCGACGATCCCGGCGGCTTGCAGGTGAAGGGCGAGGGCGATTCGGCGATCGCGACCAGCGCCGGATCGAATGCAGCGTCCTCGATCGACCTGAAGGCGGTGCCCGAGACGCCGATCACGGGCAAACGTTCGACCGGGGCGGTGCCGGTGGCGGGCGCCGGAACGCGTGCGGTGGCCGAGGTGCCGGGCGCTGGCGGGCGGCTGAAGGCGACCGCGCCGATGGCCGCGCCGCGCACGAGCGTGCCCGGTGCGGGGTCGGGCGGGGCATTGGTCCAGCTTGGCGCTTTCCCCAGCGAGGCGGCGGCGAATGCGGCGTGGAGCGCAGTCGCCAAGCGGTTCGGCTACGTCGCGACGCTCGGCAAGGAGGTGCAGCCGGCCGAGGTGAACGGGCGCAAGCTGTTCCGGCTGCGGGTGAACGCGGGCAGCGCGACCGCGGCAGCGGATATCTGCGGCCGGTTGAAGGTCGCGGGTGAGAGCTGTTTTGTTACCAGTTGACGGTTCAGCATCGCTGAACCGTGACGGCACCGGCCCGCTCCCCCACCCCGCCTCCCAAGTCATTATTGCTGAATGGGAGGCGGGGTGGGGGAGCGGGCCGGTGCAGTCTTGCGCGCGTGAGCGCGTCAGATCACCCGCAGGGCCCCCAGCGCATCGGCATCGATCGCCTGCGCCGCACCGCCGCGCGCCATCGCGAGGAACATCGCGTCGCCGCGTTCGGTGCGCTTGGTCGAGGCCGAGGCGAAGACCGCGGTGGAGACGCCCGACAGCAGGGTCAGGCGATAGTCGCGGCACAAAGCGTCGTAATCGTAACCGGTGACGCCATAGCCGCGGAGCTGGTCGAGGTAGAAATCGAGCAGATGGCGTTCGTGCCTGCGCCGGTTATCCACCGACAGCGCGAGGCCGAGGAAATACGCGATGTCGACCGCGCCAAGCCCGATCGCGGGGGATTGCCAGTCCAGCACGGCCAACGGCACCGCGCGGTCGCTCGCATCGAACAGCATGTTGTCGAGCCGGAAGTCGCCGTGCGTCAGCGTGAAGCTGGTCGGCGGGTGGTTCATCGCCTGGCCGATCAGCGCGCCGTAAGCGTCGCACACCGCCATGTATTCGGGCTCCAGCACGCCGTCGTAGCGGGTGTGGAACTCGGCGAGGCAGTCGGGGAAGACCTGCACCACGAAATCGCGCGCGGCGCTGGTGTCGAGGAAGGCATGGTCGCGCAGGGTCGCGTCGTTCCAGCGTGGGCCGTGGAGCGCGGCGGCTTGCACCATCGCGGCCTCCGCATCGGGAAGATCGCATCCGGTCAGCTGATTGCCGCCGCGCGCGGGAGTCAGATCCTCCAGCAGCAGCGCAAACGTGCCGTCGGCTTCGTCGATCTCGGCCGAGAAACAGGCCGGCGTACGGATCGCGACGGTGTCGGCGAGGTGTCGGTAGAAGCCGATTTCGCGGGCGTAGAGGCCGAAGTCTGCGCCGGTCTTGCGGCTGACCGGATCGGCGCTGGCGAACTTGCCGACGAAGGATTCGGGTGCGCCTTCGTCCATGTCGTAGGTGACCGCAAACCGGATCGAATCGCCGAGCATCCCGACGCCGACCGCCTTGCTTTCGACCGACGTCACGCGCGCATCGCGGATCACGCTCGCGGTGCGCAGGCGTTGGGTCAGCCACGCGGTGTCGACCGCGCCGGACTCCAGCGCGGCGCTCACCGCATACCGCCGTCGCAGCGCACGATCGTGCCGGTGACGAAGCTGGAGGCGGGGCTGGCGAGCCACAATGCGGTGGTCACGATTTCCTCCGGCCGACCGGGGCGACCGGCGGCGTTCGGGGCGGTTTCGCGCGCTTCCGCTTCCCAGGCGTTCGCGATGTCGGTCAGGAAGGGACCGGCGGCGATGGCGTTGATGCGCACCTTCGGGCCGTATTCGCGCGCAAGGCTGATGATCGTGGCGTTGAGCGCGGCCTTCGCCCCGGCATAGGGAACGACCTGAGGTGTGGGCATGAGCGAGGCGATCGACGAGGTGGCGATGATCGCGCCGCCGTCGCCCTGGCTCATGCGGTGCGCGACGTTCGCCATCAGGCGGAACGGCCCCTTGAAGTTCAGCGACACGACGCTGTCGAACAGTGTTTCGCTTACCTCGTGGCTGGGCACCAGCGGCCCCATCCCGGCATTGGCGACGAGCAGGTCGATGCGGCCGAACCGTTCGTACGCCGCGTCGGCCAGCGCGTCCATCTCGTCCCAGCGTCCGGCGTGGGCGGGCAGCGCGGCGGCGCGGCGGCCCTTCGCGCGGATTTCGTCGGCGACCGCTTCGCACGCGTCGGCCTTGCGGCTGGAGACGATCACGTCGGCCCCGGCATCGGCGAAGGCCAGCGCCATCTGCTGCCCGAGCCCGCGCGATCCGCCGGTGATCAGCGCGACCTTTCCGGTCAGGTCGAACAGGGGGTGGGGGGCCATCGTCATCCTCTCAGCACAATGTCCCGTTTGCGGCGGAATCATCCATAACTTCGGTTATGGCGTGATTTGCGGGCGGCGCAACCTGCCCCGGCGGCGGCCTGTTGTCGGCTGGTGATCGCATGCAGGGGCCTGTTCGGGTCACGGCCGTCGGGGGCCGGTTTCGCCAGGCGTTGCCAACCGCGACGTCCTCGCCGATGAACGGGCATGCCGTCGCCCCCTGTTCCCGATCGTGTGCTCGAAGCCAGGATTGCAGCCGATCCGCGCTATCGTGCGCTGGTGCGCGACCGGCAGCGCTTTTCCTGGATGCTGACGGCGATCACCGTCGTCGCGTACAGCAGCTTCATCGCGCTGATCGCGTTCGACAAGCCGCTGATGGCGCAGCCGATCGGCGGCGGGACGATCAGCATCGCGGTCGCGCTGGGGGCGGCGATGCTGGTCGGTACGGTCGCGATCTGCGCGGTCTATGTCCGGCGCGCCAACCGGGTGTACGACCCCCGCCTCGCCGAGTTGCTGGCGGACGTGGAGCCGTGATGCGCAGTTT
This sequence comes from Sphingomonas sp. SUN019, assembly GCF_024758705.1. Taxonomy (NCBI): domain Bacteria; kingdom Pseudomonadati; phylum Pseudomonadota; class Alphaproteobacteria; order Sphingomonadales; family Sphingomonadaceae; genus Sphingomonas; species Sphingomonas sp. SUN019. Next base: position 3,101,454 of record NZ_CP096971.1, read on the forward strand.
GGCACCGTGCGCGGGACTGCTTGTGCTGCTCGGCTGGGCAACCGGCGCGAATGCGGCGATCGTGGGCGCGGTGCAGCGGCAGCCGACGAACTGGACCGCGATCCTGATGTTCGCGGGGTTCGTCGCGATCACCTTGTGGATCACCGGGGCCGCCGCGCGACGGACGCGCACCGTGTCCGATTTCTACACCGGCGGCGGCATCACCGGATTTCAGAACGGTCTGGCGATGGCGGGCGATTACTGCTCGGCGGCGTCGTTCCTCGGCATCACGTCGCAGATCTTCAACGATGGTTACGACGGGCTGATCTATGCCATCGGCTTCCTCGTCGGTTGGCCGATCGTCCTGTTCCTGATCGCCGAGAAGTTGCGCAATCTCGGGCGCTTCACGTTCGCCGATGTCGCCTCCTATCGTTTCCTGCAGGGACCGGTGCGGAGCTTTGCGGCGATCAGCACCTTGCTGGTCGTCGCCTTCTACCTGATCGCGCAGATGGTCGGCGCGGGGCAACTGATCCAGCTGCTGTTCGGCCTGCCCTATCTCTATGCGATCACCGTCGTCGGCGGGTTGATGATGATCTATGTCCTGTTCGGCGGGATGCGCGCGACGTCGTGGGTGCAGATCATCAAGGCGGTGATGCTGCTGTGCGGCGCGACGTTCCTGGTCCTCGGCGTGCTGGCGCATGTCGGCTTTTCGATCGAGGCGCTGTTCGCGCGGGCGGTCGCGGTGAAGACGAAAGTCGCGCTCGACGGTGGCCTGTCGCCCGCCGACGCCGCGGCGAAGGGCCGGGCGATCATGGGGCCGGGCGGCTTCATCAAGGATCCGATTTCGGCGCTGTCGTTCGGCTTCGCGCTGATGCTCGGCACGGCGGGCCTGCCGCATATCCTGATGCGTTTCTTCACCGTTCCCGACGCACGGGAGGCGCGCAAGTCGATCATGTGGGCGACGGTGTGGATCGGCTATTTCTACGCCATGATCTTCGTGCTGGGCTTCGGCGCGATCGTAATGATCTCGTTCAATCCGGACTATGTCGATGCGGCCGGCGCGCTGCGCGGCGGGAACAACATGGCGGTGATGCATCTGGCGCACGCGATCGGCGGCAATCTGTTCCTTGGTTTCATCTCGGCAGTGGCGTTTGCGACGATCCTGGCGGTGGTGGCGGGGCTGACGCTGTCCGCGGCCTCGGCGATCTCGCACGACATCTATGCGAGCGTGGTTCGCAAGGGTGAAGCCGATCCGGTGAAGGAGCTGCGCGTGTCGCGGATCACGACGATCCTGCTGGGCATCACCGCCGTCATCCTGGGAATCGTGTTCGAGAAACAGAATGTCGCCTTCATGGTCAGCCTGGCCTTTGCGCTGGCGGCGTCGGGCAATTTTCCGGTGCTGGTCATGTCGTTGCTGTGGAAGGGATGCACGACCAATGGCGCGGCGTGGGGCGGTGCGATCGGGCTTGCGACCGCCTTCGTGCTGACAAGTCTGTCCCCGGTGATCTGGGTCGCTGTGTTCGGGTTCGAGCAGGCGATCTTTCCCTACAGCTCGCCCGCGTTATTCTCCGTGCCCGCCGGATTCCTCGCGATCTGGCTGATATCGGCTCTCGACCAGTCACCCCGCGCCGCGATCGACAAGGCGGGCTATCCGGAACAGCGATTGCGGTCCGAAACGGGGATAGGCGTCCACGACGCCGCAGCGCATTAATCCTGGTCGAGTTGCGCGGCGCGCGCGGCGTCGGCGTCGGCGCGGGCGGCCTTGCCCTCACGGCGCAGGATCAGGCTGCGCTGGAACCAGCCGCGCGGATCGTCGGGGGCATAGCGGACCGCCTTGTCGAGATCGGCGAGCGCGCGGTCGTCGTCGCCCGCCTTCGCATGCGCCAGACCGCGGTTGAGCCAGGCGGCGGCGAGCTTGGGAGAGATGGCGATCGCGCGGTCGAACGCGGCGATCGCGCCGTCGAGATCATCCTGCCAGGCCAGCATCAGTCCGTCGCCAACGAGCGCGGCCGCGCGCCCCGTGGTTCCGGCAGCGGCGGCGGGCACGGCCTTTCGGCAAGCGTTCAGGCTTTGCCGTGGATCGTCGATTGTGCAGGCGTTCAAGCCGCCGTTTGCCGCCACGCGGCGCTCAAGCCGCTGCTGCGCCTTTGCCGCGCGGCCGGTGATCCGTGAGCCGGTGACGATCAGGTCGCCGGCGACGTCGGCTTCTTCGGCCGCGGCGGCGGGCGCGGGGGGCGGAGGCGGAGGCGGCGGTGGCGGTGGCGGTGGCGGTGCGGCCGCCACTATAGCAGGTGGCGGTGCGGACATTGCGCTCTCGACAACAGCATCGCGCTGCCGTTCTTCGCCGGGCGGGGCGGGCTCGTCAGTTTGCGGAGCGGGCGCTGCGACGATTTCCGGCGCGCGACCTGACGGCCTGTCCGGCAGTGGTTCGGCCACCCTGTCGGCTGGCGGCTCCGAAGCTTTCGATGCGGGTGGTGCGACCGCAGCCGGAGCGCGGGCCGCGACCGGCGGCCGATGGTCTTCCGAAAGCCACAGCGGCAGGCCGATCGCCGCGACCAGCGCAGCGGCGGCCAGGACGCCCAATTGCGGTCGCCCGGTCAAACGCCAGCGGCGGGCCGGTGCGGGTGTGGGGGCTGGCGAAACGTCGCCATCCCACCGCCGCATCGCCGCAACGATCGTCGCCTCGCGCCGGTCGGGACGGGGCGGCGGCGAAGGGGGCAGCAGGGCCGAAAGGTCGGGTTCGGTCGACATTGCCGCCCGTCTTATACCGGCAATCGCCGCCGGTCGAATGCTCGACCGGCGGCGAACACAGGCTATTCGTCCTACCGCGCCAGCGACCGGCTGACGCTGGCGGCGCGCACCATCTGCGCAAGTTCGGCGCGATAGCCAAAGCTGTCCGCGCCGCGCGCGCCGTTCACGATCCGCAGCACGTCGCCGTAACCCAGGCTGCCGTTATGCCGTCCGCCGCGGAGCAGTTCCGCGAAGGCGGCGACGCCGGTGGCGAAGCGCGCGTCCTGCGGCGCCTGATCGAACCGCGCCACCTCCACGGCGCGATCGATCGGGGTGGCGATCAGCCGGCTGGTGTCTGATTTCGGCAATTTGTAGCGGATCTTCACGAAACCGTATTCGCCGCCGCGCGAAGGCTGGGTCACGGCGGCCGGTCTGGCGTAGCGAAGGTCGCCGATCGCACGCGGTCCGCCGGCCGGCACGATTTCGTAGAGCGCGGTCACGGTCTGGCCGGAGCCGACGTCGCCGGCGTCGACCCGATCGTTGTCGAAATCGTCGCGGTTGAGCAATCGTGTCTCATAGCCGATAAGGCGATATTCCGCGACCGTCGACGGGTTGAACTCGACCTGGATCTTCACGTCCTTGGCGATCGGGAACAGCGTCGACGTCGCTTCGTCGACCAGCGTCTTCCGCGCCTCCCCAACGGTGTCGATATAGGCGGCGGCGCCGTTGCCGTTCTGCGCGAGGGTCTGCATCAACGCGTCGTTGTAATTGCCCATCCCGAAGCCGAGCACTGAAAGGAACACGCCCTTGCCGCGCTCGCGCTCGACGAAGCCCTTCAACTCGTCCTGGTTGGTGATGCCGACGTTGAAGTCGCCGTCGGTGGCCAGGATCACGCGGTTGACGCCGCGCGGGTCCAGATTGCGGTTCGCCAGCGCATAGGCCTGCCGGATACCCTCTGCGCCCGCCGTGCTGCCGCCCGCGCCGAGTTCGTCGATGACGCTCAGGATGCGCGACTTCTGGCTGGCGGGGGTCGGCTCCAGCGCGGTCCCGGCGGTTCCGGCATAGGTGACGATCGCGACCCGGTCGTTGGCGTCGAGTTGGTCGACCAGCATGGCCAGAGATTGCTTGACCAGCGGCAGCTTGTTGGGCTCGTTCATCGATCCCGACGTGTCGATCAGGAACACGAGATTTGCGTGCGGCCGGGTCTCGCGCTTGATCTCATAGCCCTTGATTCCGATCCGGACGAGCTTGCGCCCGGCTGTCCAGGGACTGGGGAAAACCGCGACGTTGCTGGTGAAGGGCTGCGCGGCGGAGTGCGGCGCGGCGTAATCGTAGGGGAAATAATTGACCAGTTCCTCGGTCCGGACCGCCGCCGGTTGCGGCAGGACGTTGCGGTTCAGCGAGGCGCGGACGAACGAATAGGATGCGGTGTCCACGTCGATCGAGAAGGTCGAGACCGGCTCCTCGCGCACCAGCTTGAATGGGTTCTGCGCGACGGGGGTGAATTTGTCGCGACCGGTGTCATGATACGGCGGGGGCACGGGCCGCCACGATTCCGCCGCCATGCGCGCCATCACCGGGCTGGGCGCGACCATGCCGGGTGGCGGTGGAGGTGGCGGCGGCGGTGGTGGTGGCACGGAAACGGTAGTGCCGGTGACGACGATGTCCCGCGCTTCCTTTTGCAGAGCCTCGGCGACAGAGGCGCGGCTGCCGGTGACGATCATGTCGTCGCCCTGTGCCGCGCCGTTTTCGATCCCGGTCCTGGCGCAACCGGCGAGCAGCAATGCGATCAGCGTGACCGCGACTGCTGGACGATATCGGGGCATGTCTCACTCCCTTGGCAACAGCGGCGCGCTGATCGGCCGCATGTCACTGGGACGCGCCCGCGCCCGGAATCCTTGGGACCAACACGAAATTTTTTCGACAGCCGCGTCAGCCGCCAGTGAGCAGGCGGCGCGCTTCATGCATCCGCCACGATATGGTCGCTTCGGCCACGCCCAGTACGGCGGCTGCTTCGGCGTGGCTGAGCTGCTGACCGGCGACCAGCACCACCGCGTCGCGATATGCCGGTTTCAAGCGGGCGACCGCGCCCTTCACCCACATCGCGTCATGCAGATCGCGGCCGTCCGGTCCGCGCGAAAGTCCGCTCCAGACGCCGAACTGCTCGGTCAGCCCCTGAAACGAGCGCCGCCGCCGCCGGGCGTCGCGGCAGGCGTTGAAGACGATGCTGGTCAGCCAGGTCGTGAACTTCGCATCACCGCGGAATTCGGCGAGCCGTTCGACCAGCGTGCAGCAGACGTCCTGCGCGACATCGTCGGCGTCGGCGCGCGATCCGATCAGTTGCCAGGCAAGGCCGTGAATGCGGTCGTAATGCCGCCGCAACAACGTCTCGAATGCCGCGCGGTCGCCGCGGCGGGCCGCAGCGACGAGATCGGTATCGGCATCGTCGCGTCCCATCGGCATCGCCCTGTGCTGGACCAGCAGCGATCCGCCCGCAACCCGCACCGGGTGGGTGGTGCAAGGCTGGCCGGTCGATGCGGCCGACAGCATGGACGCGGCCTCTCGTCGATCGCGGCGCCGGTTCTGCGTTCGGTTACGCGTTGACGGCAGCAGGTGATGGCAGCGTCATCCTGCGCAAGGTGGCGATCTTGGCTTGCTCGTTGATCAGGCCCAGCGCCGTCGCCTCGGCTCCGGCGGGAACGAGCATCGCATCGATCTCCGTCGCCGCGCCGCGGCCCGTTTTCAACATCAGTCCGGCGTAGGCGCGCCGGCTGGCCGTGGCGGCGGGGCGGGCGCCGATGCGGTCGTTGAGCGCGATGGCATCGTCGAAATGCGCCGCGGCGGCGTCGTGATCGCCCAGCAATCCCGCGAACAGTCCCGCCGAATGCGCCAGCGCGCCGTCGCATTTCGCGCCGACCGACATTCCGACTTGGTCCGCCACCGGGGCGAGCAACGGGTACAGCGCCTCCGCCGCGCGGCGGTCGTCGATCGCCGCCGACCCTTCCGCCAGCAAATGGACCGCCGATGCCCACGTCAGGTCCAGCGGCAGCGGGAATCCCTCTGCCGCCAGGTCGTCCAGCAGCGCCCGCGCCTCTTCCGCTTCGCCAGCCTCGCCCAGCGCGAAGATGAGCGCGGTGCGATAGGCCAGGACGTGGGGGTAGGTCGCGAGCGCTGCGCGGACCTGCGCGATCAGCGGCACGACAAGGCCGCGGCGGACGGTCAGCTCGAACATCTGCGCGCCGAAGATGCTGGCCGCGTGCGGCAGGCCGACCGCGCTGCACGCCTGGAACGTCGTGCCGATCCGCGCCTCGGCATCGGCATCGCCGCGCATCAGCGCCAGCATCGCGCGCAACACTTGCGGGAACAGCGCGAAGAACGGCGCGCGCTGCTGCGCGGCGGCGGCCTCGCAGCGCAACAAGGCCTGTTCGGCGGCCTCGATATCGCCGTTCTGGAGCAGCGCGTCGAAGCGCAGATGCGCGGCCTGCGTCGCCAGCCCGTGATTGCCCAGACCGAACGTCAGATCTTCCAGTTCGCGCGTCAGCGCCAGCCGCTCGTCCAGCGTCATCGGGCTCTCGATCGACAGGATGCGCGCCGCCAGCGCACGCGCCAGCGTCGCCGGATCGTCCAGCCGCCGTGCGAGCATGATCGCCTCGGTCGTGAGTGCATCGCGGCGTTCGCGTTCGGAGCCGTAGCGCAGCTCGATCGCCAATTGCCCGGTCAGGCGCACACGGAGATGATCGTCGCTGTCGCCGAGCGTGGCGAGCGCCTCAGCATAGAGCGCGACCAGGCCGCCATCGACGCCGTTGCCCCATTGCAGGCCGTTAAGATGCCCGCTGCCGAGCGCCGCGGTCGCCAACCGATGCGCATCGCCCAGCGCGCGCGCTAGGTCGGCCGCGCGCGTCATCGTTTGCCGGAATGCGATGATCCCGGCGCTGCGCTGCGCGGTGGCGAGGCCGATCAGCAGATCGCATCGCTGCGCCGTATCGCCCGCGCCATCCGTCTCGATCAACGCCAGCGCGCGCGTAAAATAGTCGATGGCGGATTCGTAGGCGAGCGCGCGTTGCGCCTTCTCACCCGCCCGCACGAGATAGAGCAAAGCCTTCTCGGCGTCGCAGGCGGCGGACCAGTGATAGGCCAGTTCGTCGACGCACTTCGACGGGTCGCCGCCCGCGCGGCGTTCGAGCGCTTCGCCGATACGACGGTGCATCCGCCTACGCCGTGCGCCGCTCAATCCCTCGCACAACGCCATGCGGACGATCGCGTGATTGAACCGGTAGCAGTCCGCGACGCCCGGTAGCTCGGCGATCAGCGCGGCCGACGTGCCTTCGTCGAGCGCGTCGAGGATCGCATCCTCGTCGATCTCGTCGACCACGTCTTCGAGGACCAGCAGGTCGAACTGCTGCCCGATGACTGCGGCCGTGCCGAGCAGCTTGACGGTGTTCGGCGCAAGACGATGGAGCCGTCGGTCGACGACTTCGCGCACGCTCTCCGGCACCGTAGCCGCCGCGTCGGACTCGTCCGCCGCCGACAACTTGCCTCCTTCCGCCAGATGGTGCGCCAGCTCGCCGACGAAGAACGGGTTGCCCGCAGTGCTGGCGTGGACCGTCTCGGCCAGGCGATCCGCGGCCGTATCGATCCCGCTTGCCTCCAACAGCTTCGCCACCGCATCGGCGCCGATCCCGTCCAGCGACATTCGCGTTACCACGGGCTCGCGTCGCAGATCGGCCAGCACCGGCGACAGGATGTGGGTCGGCATCACGTCGCTTTCGCGGAACGTTCCGAGCACCAGCAGGCGCAAGGCTGCGGTTGCGCTGGCAAGATGCTTCAGCAGCAGCAGGTCCGACGCGCCCGCCCATTGCAGGTCGTCGAGGACGAGAACGACCGGCGCGGCGCGCGACGCGTCAGCCAACAGGCCTTCGACCGCCTCGAACAGCAACAACCGTTCGGCCTCTCCACCGATCGCGCTGTCGCCGCCTCCGCTCATTCCCAGACGTTCGCGCAGTTCGGGCAGCAGGCGGAGCAATCCCTGGCCGCGGGCGCGGAGATGGCGGTGCAATGCGGCGTCGCCGACATGCGCGGCGTAGAAGCGCAAGGCTTCGCTGAACGGCCGGTAGGAGGTTGGCACATCTTCGTCGCAATGGCCGAACAAGACCGTCGCTCCCGCGGCGTGCGCGCTGCGCGACAGGTCAGAGGCGAGGCGGGTCTTGCCGATCCCCGGCTCGCCGCCGATCAGGACGATCCGGCCCGCGCCGCTCTGAACCGATTCCCAGGCCGTATCGAGCGATGCGATTTCCGGATCGCGTCCGACCAGCGGCAGCGCCGGAAGCGCCGCCAGCCGCTGCGGCAGCGGCGGCTGAACGTAGCCCGCATCTTCGGGTTCAGCCTCGCTTGCTACCTGACCGCGCTCTCCGACGAGCGCCGCGATGCTGCGCATCACCTTGTCCCAGCCGGGCGCGGCGGTGTCGCCCAACCATTGCCGCAGGTCGGCGCACTGGATCTGGTCGAACGGCATCGGCGGCAGCGCGCCATCGAGCGCGATCTGCACCAGCTTGCCGTATTCGCGCGCGCGATTGGCCTCCGACCGAACCCATTGCGAGGCCGCAGCGGCGGGCGACCACAATACGATCACCGCCTTCGCCAGCCTAAGTCGTTCCTCGATCACCTCGGCATAGGCGCGGTGCACAGGCAGCAGATCGTCGCGCCACACCGAATGCCCGGCGCGTTTCAGCGCGGCAACGATCTGTTCGGCCACGATTTCGTCCGGCCGCGCGTAGGAAACGAAGATATCGGACATCTACGGCATCGCCCATCCCGTCGCGTAGACTAGCGCGGATCGCGAATTTCTAACAGCGAAATGCGGGTTTTCCGTGTTTCGAAGAGGCGCAGCATGACGTTCACGCAATGGTCGCGGCCGACATCGACAGGTCCAGCGTCACGCCCCAGGCGGCCATCGGGGTGTAGCGGATTCCGCCCGTCGATTGCGGCACGCCGCCGGTCAGGCCCAGCGTGTCGGTGATCGGGAAGGTCGCATTGTCGAACACGTCGATCTCCGCATTCCTCCAGACGCGAAAATCGCGCTCGTTGCTGGATTGAAAACGCATCCGCACGATATCGATCAACCGTGCCTCGGTCGGCGCTCCGCAGTCGCGCACCTGGCGCAGCGCGAAGCACCCGCCAGCAAGTTCGTCCACGCTTGCGAGCGGCAGTTCCATCAGGTCGCGCACCGCGGGCGGTACCAGCGCGTCGATCACCGGCACCTGCAGCCCGCCGCTGGGAAAGCCGTGCGTCGCCGCCGACGTGGCGAGATCGGGGGTGTCGGCGCGCACCGCGAACAATCGGTGCACGTCCTGTTGCGACGTCTTGGAATGCGTTTCCAGCGCCAACATGCTGACGGCGGCCGAATAATCGCCGTTCGCTGTGTCGTCTGTGTAGATGCGACCCAGCGTTTTCGGCAACCCGACCACCATCTCGCCCGAAATCGCCGAGGTGCCGTTGTCGACCCCCATGAACGGAAAGGTCCAGCCTAGCTCCAACGGAAACAGGCCGCCGAAGCTGCGGATCACCGGGAACATGAAGAAATATTCGTTCTGCACGCTGAAGCCCAGATCCTGCCACGCGTCGGCGACCATCTTCGGATAATGCGCGACATAAACGAAGACGACGGGGAAGGCGGGGAAGAACGTGCTGTCGCCGACGCCGTCGAGCATCGCCTCGCACCAACCGGCAAGCTTATCGAAGGACGCGGGCAGGGCGAAACCGCGCAGCATCGTGCCCGGAAAAGACCAAGGCGGCGGGCTTTGCTGGCCCCACGGGGTTTCCCTGAACAACATGAGGCTGCCTCCTACCCAGGCGGTTCGACGATCGCGGCCGCGCCGCACGCCAGCACGAATTCAGGTCCGAACAGCCGCGACGGCGTCTGGAAGCCGGCGCGCCGCGTTCCCGCAAGCCACGCGCGCACCGCGGCGGCGGCGGTCAGCGTGGTCGTCGTGTAACCGTCGCGTGTCCGCAGCATGACGCGTGCCGTACGCCTCCAGCGATCCTCGGCCTCGGCGACGAGAATCATGTCGTGCAGCTCAAGCGACGGATCGGCGATCGACGAATGGCCCGCGGACAGTTCGCGCACGAGCGGCGCGGCGAGCGCGCCCGCGCGGATCGCCAGTTCGCCGAGAAATCCCGTCGCCGAATAAACCTCCAGCGTCTCCACCCCGATCGAGTGGGCGACCGTTACGATGTCTGGCCAGCTGACCGCGACAGCGCGTGTCGGGCCGTCGCCGAAATCGAAAGCGCGCCACAGCGTCCCCGCCGAATGACGCCGCAGCACGCCGTCGCGGCGGACCCGGACGGCGGAATCGTTCATAGCGCGGAGCGTCGCGCGCGATCCGCGCGACAGGCCGTGCGGCGTCGACATCGCGAGCCGCAGGCGCGTCGCGTCCGGGAACCGCGCCGCCGCCAGCGCCAGCGCGCCATCGGTCGCGGCGATTGCGAAACCGATGCCGGGGAGCAGCATCGTGTCGGCGTCGGCCGCCTCCTGGTCGCGGGCCAGCGCGTGCGCGAACACCGGCCATTCCCCGGCGATGTCCATATAATCGGTGCGCGTCCGCACGCAGGCTTCGATCGCGGGTTCGGCCGTGCGCGCGAAGGGCCCTGCGGCGTTCACCACCAGTCCGATGTCGTCCAGCCCATCGGCGATGTCGCCATCCGCTCCGAGCACGCGCGCTTCGAGCCGAAGGTGGCCCGCCAGCGCAAGCAGCGCCGCGGCGTCGCGACCGCCCAGCACGAGCCGGTCCGCGAGATCGCAAAGCGCCGCGGCGAGCAATCGACCCGACCGGCCGGTTGCGCCGTACAGGAGCACGCGCTGCTTCATGTGCGCTCGAACACCCACGGCACCAATCCGTGGAGGAAATCGCGATCCTCCGACGGGGGCGAGTCGCCCAGCGCACGCTCCAGCTCATATCCGGCGGCTCCGGCTAGCGCGTGGGCGGTGCGTTCGGCGTGGGCGACCGATCCGACCCGCGTCAGGCAATCGGCGAGATCGCACAGCAGCGCATCCGACCGCTCGGCCACCGGTGTGGAGCACCATTGCATGACCAGCCGCCGATCGTCTCCGCGCGCTGTGCGGGCGGCGTGCAGCACGATCAGCGTCCGCTTGCCCTCGCGCAGGTCGCCAAGCGGCTCCTTCCCGTAGGCGCGGTCGGCGACGAGGTTGAGGAGGTCGTCCTGGATCTGGAAGGCGAGTCCCAGTAGCCCGCCGAACTTCCCGATCGCGTCCGGGTCGATCGGCCGCGTTCGCCCCAGCAGCAGGCCGAGTTGCGCGGGCCAGATCACCGACGTCGCCGCGGTCTTGCGCAGCGCCATGCGGAAATAATCGGCATCGTCCAGATCGAGGCGATCGTTTTCCCGCCAACCCAACTCCAGCGCCTGACCCTCCGCCGCATCGCGCGCCACGCGACGGGTCAGCGCCAGCCCGCGCTCCAGCCGATCCGCCCCGCGCCGCCGCAGCGCGGCGATCAGCGGATCGAATGCGAGCAGCATCGCCGCACTGCCCGCGTTCAGCGCGAGCGGCACGCCGTGCAATTTGTGCAGCGTCGGCGCGCCGCGGCGGAGATCGCTGCCGTCCTCGATATCGTCGTGGACGAGCTGTGCGTTGTGAAACAACTCCACGGCAACCGCCGCATCCAGCACGTCGTCCAGCGATGCGCCCGCGATGCGCGCGGTGGCGATCAGGATCGCCGGGCGCATCGATTTGCCCCCACGCGACGGGTAGTCCGCGAGCAACGCGTCGAGGTACGGCGCCGGCGTTTCCACGGAGAGCCAGCGATCGAGACGCGCGCGGGTCGCCCGGCCGTACTCCTGCAGGAGATGCGGAACGATCGGCGGCGTTTGCCGGGTCGCCTTCGCCGCGTGGCTCATGCCGATGGCCCCGGTCCCGGCACCGTCAGCGAGATCGACCCGAGCAGCCGACCGCTCCCCGCGTCGTGGACGGTGCCCGAATAGACGCCGGGCGGTTGATCGGGCGGCACCGGGGCCAGCAGCGCGGGTGCGCCCGTATCGGGGTCAGCCCCCAGCCGCACCCCGGTGATCGCCGCGGTCTCGGCCGGGTTGTTCAACTGCCGCAGCGGCGTGACCTGCGGCGGCCCGGTCAGGCCCGTCAGCGGTTCGATCAGCGCCTCGCCGATGGCGGACGGATGTCCGATCACGCGCACCGTCACGCCGCCGCCGCCGGGCTGCTGACCCGGCCGCGACGGATCGGATGGCGGCGTGCGGGACCGCACCGCATCGCGCAACCGCGGATCGTCCAGCACGGCGGCGACTAGATCGAACCAGGTTCCGCCCAGATCGCGCGCCAGATCGAGCACGCGCCGCCCGAGAATCTGCACATCGTCGGTCGCGTCGCCCAGATTATAGTCGTGCGCCCGAAATCGATCCGCCGCCATCCGGCCGTGGCGCAGATTCTCCTCGATCACCTGATACCCCAGCCGCACCGCGTCCGCGACGACGTCTGGCACCTCCTTAGCGCCGGTGTCGGCGAACGTCTGATTTGCGTCGGCACCAGTGTCACGCGCGCGGCTGCCGGGCGAACGGTCTGGCCCGTCGCGGTCTGGCGCAGCGCGTCGCTGCCGTGGTTGGTATGGTGGTGGTTTCGGATCCATGATGCTTGCACCTCTTCGCAGGTTCAGGGGTGATCGAAGCCCGTGATGGCCTCCAGCGGTGGCGATCCGGACAAGGCGTGCGCGGCGAGCATCCCCGACATCACCGCGGATTCCGTGCATCCGGTGTTGAGGCCGTTCGCGGTCCAGTCTCCCGCGACGGTCAGATTGTCGTAATCGAGCGCGAGCGGCGAGATGCGCCAACGCGTCGCGCCGGGCAGGCAGAGCGTGTAGCGGTCGCTGGGGACGACATTCGCACGCCAGTAGAAATTGTCGCTCTCGGCCCGATCCTTGCTGCCGGATATATCGCGCCACAGCGCGCCGTCATTTCGCAACCCCGGCCACAGATCCGACGCGGGCCCGTCGAGGAATCGCACCGCGGATTCGCGCACCGCGTCCCGCGCCGCGCGTTCGAACCCGCGTCCCTTCGACTGGCCGGGCCGGTCCGCCAGCACGCCGCAGAAATAGACCGCTGAGCCCGGCGGTTCGCGACCGGCTTCGCGCCATCCTTCTTCGGGAATGATGTGGCGCATGTCGCACCACGTATCGAACGGCTTGGCGAAGGCCGACGCGATCGGCACGTCGGAGTTCCAGCCCAGGGTGGCGAGGTCGTCGCGCAGCCAGATCTGGAACGACTGCGTGGCGACGGTCTTGACGCGGCCGACCATCGCCCGCCATCGCGGGTTATGCTGCAGGATCGCGCCCGCGACATCAGGCAACGCCGCGACGCCGACCGCGAGCACGACGAAATCAAAATCGCGGCCGACCGTCAGATCGATCTTCGCGACGGGTTCGCCGCGTTCGTGCGATTCCAGATCGACGCAATCGAGCCCCTCTCTCCGCTGCAACGAATCCCAGCGCGGCTCGGCCGGCCAGCATGGCCGCCCGGCGACCTTGATGAGCGGATCGTAGTCGGAGCGTTCGCCGATCAACGCAGCCTGCGCATCGAAATGCAGCGCGCTGACATGATCCTGTGATTCCGCCAGCGCGACATGGGTCAGGCGGTGGAAGAAGCGGAATTCCACGCCGCGGCGGCGCAGGCATTCGTAAAGCGGCGCGAACACCACGTCGCCCATCCCGGCGCGCATCCGCCAGAACAATGCGCCGCGATAGCCGAAGAACATCCGCACCGTACCGCGCAGCGCCGCCCCCGCGGCGATCCGCGGACGCGCGGCGTCGCCATCCTCATACGCCATCGCCAGATCGTACATCCCCTGCACGAACGGCGACTGCACCGCCGCCTCCGACGCGCCATTCGCGCGAAGCCAGTCGCGGCAATCCCAATCGTCGAGCGAATCGAGACCCTCGGGATGACCGATCAGGCGGTGACGGACGGTGCCGACCAGAGACGCCATGACCAGTTCCGCAACCAGACAGATGTGGCGATCGGGATGATCGGCGAGAAAGCGCTTCTCGGTCCAGCCGCGCAGCGCCTTCGCGGTCTGTTCGGCGATGTCCAACAGGGCGTTTTGTTCGGCCCCGCGCGCGGTTTTTTCGAGACCCGCGCCGAGCAGCAACAACGACTGCGTCAGGAAGGTGGAGCCGAGCAGCAACCCGCGGTCCAGCATCGTGTGCACCGAGGCGGGCCAGTCGTCGCCCGGTTCGGGCTGCGCGCCCAGCGGCTCCGCTGCGGTGTCGAGCAGCAACGTGCGCAACATCGCCAGCGCCCCCGCGACATAGCCCCGCATCGGGTCTTCGGGCGGATCGTGATCGGGGTCGCCGGGCAGGCCGGGCCGGGGCGGAAAGCGGCCGCGCCACAGTCGCCATCCCGCCGCGGCGTCGGGCGCGAACACGCCGATATCGGGCTCAGGCAGAAACGCCTCGCGCCAGTCGCCATAGGGCGAACCGAGCGGATGCGCGGCGAGTTCGTCATATGCCTCGCGGATCAGGCGGAACGCGTTCTCGTAGAATCCCAGCCAGACGTGTAGGCCGTGTTCCTCGATCCGCCCGGCGACCCCGCGCCCCGACGCGCCTTTCCCGCCAAGCCGCCACCCCTGTTGATAGATGGTGATCCGGTGGCGGCCCTTATGGATTGGGCGGGACAGTTCGAACGCGGCGCTAAGCCCGGCGCATCCTCCCCCGACGATGGCGATCTGGACGGGCCGATCGTCCGGGTCGCCCTGCGCGGTCACCGCGTCAGGACTCTATCGCCATCGAAAGATGCGCAGATGAGTCGTCGGGTTCGTCACCTGTCAGCAGCGCCAGGGCGTCGAGCAGTCGCGCTTGCTGCCGCGGTATGGGGAATACGATCGGGTCGCGAGAAACCCGCCCTCGCGCGCGCGCCAGCGCGCGCTCCGCCTCGTCGATCCGCCCCAGGCGCGCCAGCGACGCCGCCAGCACGAATTGCGCGGGCACGTAATCGGGGACGAGCGTGACGATCTCGCGCTGCACGACCTCCGCCTCGGCGAAACGGTCCATCAGGAACAGGCAATTGCCGATCCCGGTGAGCTGGAACGGCCGATACGTCGATCGCGGATCGAGCCGTCGCGCCTTTTCGAAGCGATCGAGCGCCACGTCGGGCCGGTCGGACAGCAGCTCCAGCCATCCCGCCCAGAACAGGGTGAACGCCTTTTCCGGGTTCAATTCCAGCGCGCGGTCGAGCAACCGCCTGGCCTCCAACAGATTGCCGCTAATGTTCAGGATTGCGCCGGCCGTCACCGGCAACGCCATCAGATCGTCGCGCCCCAGCCGCGCGGCGCGTTCGATATACGCTTCCGCCTTCGCGCGCGATTGCGCCGGATCGTCCGACCATTGGTTCATGAACAGCGCGGCGTGGCAGAAGCCCGCGGTCGCCGCCGCCCACGCATAGTCGGGGTCGAGCGTCGCGGCCTCCTCGGCCAGCGCCAGCGCCGCCTCCATCGACTCGCGGTCATAATTGTTGAGCTTGGCGTTGGCGCGCAGATTCAGGTCGTAAGCGGTCGCCGTCGATCCCTGCGGCGACGCGGCGCGCTGCATCTCCGCCTCGGTGATGGTCGAATCAATGACGCTGGCGACCTGCGACGCGACGCGATCCTGCAGGTCGAGCAGGTCGGAGAGCTCGCCATCGAAGCCGTCGCCCCAGATCTGCTGCCCGCGCGGCGCATCGATCACCCTGATCGTGATCCGGACGTGTCCGCCCGCATGGCGCACGCTGCCTTCCAGCAGATAGCGCACGCCCAGTTCGGCCGCGATCGCCTGTACCGGTTTCGCATTGTTGTCCGGCGTCAGACTGGACCGGCCAGCGACGACGAACAGCGACGAAAAGCGCGACAGCGCGAGGCTGATCTCCTCCGCCAGCCCGCCTGCGAACGACTGGCCAGCGGCCTCGTCGGACAGATCGACCAGCGGCATGATGGCGATCGACGGCTTGGCGGGCAGCTCCGGCCGGGGGTCTGGGTCAGGCAGCGGCGCGGCGCCGACCACCGTCGCTTCGAACAGCGGACCGTCCAGCGCGTCGGCGATCGCTTCGCCCGGCGGCGGCAGGCCGTCGCGGGCGAGTGCGGCGGCCAGCGCACGCGCGCGGCGTTGCGCCGCGGCGGGCGCGGCGCGGAGGCGTTCGGCGCGGATCGCCAGCGCCGCCACGCGCTCGTCCAGCGGATCGCGCGCCAACCATGCGTCGGCGAGGCCCAGCGCGGTCGTCCAGTCGCTGTCGCCGATTGCGCCCGCCACCGCCGCCGTTGCCGCCTCGCCCAGTTTCCGGTCGAGCGCCGCGCGCGTCATCAGCGCCCAGTCGTCGAACACGTCGCCGATATGCAGACCATCCAGCAGCGGCACTGGCCCGATCGCAGTCAGCGCGTCCAGCAAGGCGCGCGCGTCCCCCGCCGTCAGCGCGGTGGCGAGCGCAGCATGGTCGCAAGCGTGCGATTCCGGTTCGATCCAGATCCATTCGCGGTCGGACCCGACGATCTCGTTTGCCGCACCGCGCAGCTCGGCCAGGCATTGCCGCAGGCTGGCGCGGGCCTGGGCGTCCGCGCGATCGGGCCAGAGCAGCCCGCACAGCCGCTCTCGGGTGGCGCGGTGGCCTCCATCCAGCGCCAGATACGCGAGGATCGCCCGGCTGCGCCGCCCGAGCGCCACGGGCAGTTCGTCGCGAAAGAGCGCAGGGTCGCCGAACAGCCGGAGATGGATATGCGCGGCCGGACCGCGCTGAGGCGCGGTCGCCAGTACGGAATTTGGACGAGCTCCGCCCATCGTTCACCCCCGCCGAGATGCGCCGCGCCGCGCCGCGATCACGTCGCGCGGGCACCAGGACGCCCTTGCCGATTATCAGATGAGTCCCGGTCGGACAAGAGATCGGCCGGTTTCGATCGATCGGATCGACTGAAAGTACACGATTATTCGGGGTAGAGCGGGATGACCTTAGGTACAGGGCGCAGCTTCCCTTCGCCGCCGACGAAGAACTGGATCGGCTGATCTTCCAACCATTTACGCGCAACACCGCGCTTTTTACGCACGGCCCGATCTTTTCACGATCATTTCACGCTTGGTCCACGCCAGCGCTCACGCACCCGGGCGCAAAAGGAAGTTGTCCGATGAGCAACGTCGGAAACGAAACCAGCGGGAGAATGAAATGAAACAGATTGTTATCGGCCTGATGAGCGGACTGGTCACCGCGACGTTGCTGTTCGCCAGCACGTCCGTGAATGCCAGCACGGACCCGCTCCAGGGTTGGGTGCAGGCCGCCAACAAGAAGATCGAAGGCCGGATGGTCTATCCGTCCAACGGCGAAAGCGGGGTCGTCGTCGCGACGTTCCAGCGCGGCCAGGATGGGCGGCCCACCGCGATCACGATCCGGTCGGCCAGTCCGGCGATGGCGCGGGCCGCGCGGCTCACGCTCAACCGGGTGCGCGATCTTGCGCCGCTGCCCGCGGGATACGACGGAAAACGTATCCGCATGCAGATGCTGATCGGGGATCCGACCGACGCCGCCGATTATTACGCCCAGCGCAAGCAGTTGCTGGCGGCGGCGGAGCAGAACAACGTGCAGCTCGCGGCGAAGCTGCAACCGGTGCAGGTCGCGGCCACCCAGCCGCGGTAACGAATGCCGGACGCTCCAAGGGGGCGGGCGGGGGTGGCGATGCCGCCCCCGCCTTGCCGCGTGGCTCCTTCATGCTGCGGGCCGAGCGTGATACCCTCGTCGGCAACAGGTGGCCGGTATGAACGACGCGACTTTCGAAACCCGACGCCGACGTCTGCTTCGTCGCACCCTGTTCGCCTTCCTCGCATTGTTGTTGCTGATCGTCACAGTAGGCGCGATCATCATCGGCCCGTTGCTGTTCGCGCCGAACAATTATGCGGGTGTGCCGTCGATCGAGCGACGCGCGGACTATCGTTCGCCCGCGCTGATGAAGGCGGCGTGGACCCTGCCGGTCGCGCGGACCTACGCCCGCAACCGCTTCGAATTTCAGGACAACCCCAGCTTCTGCGGGCCAACCAGCGTCGCCAATCTGCTGCATTCGATCGGTATTCCGCTTTCGCAGCATTCGGTGATCGACGGAACGCCATATGATCCGTGGTTCGGCGTGTTGATCGGCGGGATGACGCTGGACGATCTCGCGCGGCTACTGGCGATGCGGACGAAGGCGCGGGTTCAGGTGGTGCGCGACCCGACGCTGGCGCAGTTCCGCGCGCTGATGACGGTAGCGAACGATCCGCGGCGGCGGATGATCGTCAACTTCCACCGCGGCCCCATGTTCGGGCGCGGGCATGGGCATTTCTCACCGGTACTGGGTTTCCTTGCGGACCGCGATCTGGTGCTGGTGGGGGATGTGAACGCCGACTACGGGCCGTATCTGACGCCGGTCGACCGGCTGTGGCGCGCAACCGATACCATCGACGATGCGACAGGCAAGGAGCGCGGGCTGATTGTCGCCGATGTGAGCGCCCCGAAAACTGCCGGACTCTACCCGCCGAGAATGCGGCGGTAGAGCGCGAGATAATCGTCGGCCATCCGGTCGACGGTGAAGCGGTCCGCCACCGCGCGGCGGACCGTAGCGCGATCGATGTCATCGATGCGAGTGATCGCGGCGACTGCTTCCGCGGGCGTGTCGACCAGGAAGCCCGTGACGCCGTGGTCGATCAATTCGGGCATCGATCCGCGCCGCGTCGCGATCACCGGCGTGCCGCACGCCATCGCCTCGATCACCGAAAGCCCGAATGGCTCGTCGAAATTGATCAGGTGGAGCAACGCGCGCGCATTACCGAGCGCGCGCACTCTGTCAGCCCCGCCGACGACGCCGTGGTAGCTGATCGTCGTCCCGTCATGGACGGGCGCGACCTCGCGGTCGTGATAGCCCGCATCCTGCACGATGCCGTACATATGGAGATGACGGCCGCTCGCGCGCGCCGCAGCGATCGCTTCCGCCGCGCCCTTGTCGGGATGGATGCGGCCGAAGAACAAAAGGTCTTCGCTGCCGTGCGCATCGAACGGGAAGTCGTCGATCGGAATGCCGTGATGGATCGTCGCGGCGTAGCGGAGCGCGGGGTGGCGATCGGCCGCACTGATCGCGACGTAATGCACCCGGTCCTGAAACGGCGCGTACATCGGCATGATCCGGTCGGACGAGAAGCCGTGGATCGTCGTGACGATCGGCGTGTCGGTCAGCGGTGCGAAGGCGTGCGCCGGAAAATCGGCCTGGTTGTGGATCAGGTCGAAGCGGTCGGCGCGCTCGAACAGATACGACAGATGGCGAAATTCCCAGACCTTCGCGTCGATTGACGGATCTTCGGAATAGGGCGCGGGAACCACACCATCCAGCGTGCCTGCCGTGATGCTGTCGAGCGTCGCGAACAGCGTAACGTCGACTCCGCGCGCGACCAGCGCCTCGGTGAGCAGGCTGGTGACGAGTTCCCACGGGCCATAGTGCCGCGGCGGCGTGCGCCAGGCGATCGGGGCGAGCATCGCGATCTTCATGCGACGATGACTCCTTCGTTTGGATAGAGCATGCCCGGTTCGGGATCGCCATCCAGGGTCGAAAGCAGGGGCGTTCCGCGCCAGTCGACCGTGACGTTGTTCGATGTGAGATTGAGCAGAATCAGCAGCGGCTCTCCCTCATGCACGCGCTGGTACGCAAGCACGCCATCCGGCGCGTCGACCAGCGCAAAGCCGCCCACCGCCAGCGCCGGGGTCGCACGGCGCAGTGCGAGCAGGTTGCGATAGAGGCTCAGGATCGAGCACGGATCGGCATCCTGCGCCGCGAAGTTGCGGGTCGGCCAGTCGTCGCCCAGCGGCAACCACGGTTCGCCGGTCGAGAAACCCGCGTTTGCGCTCGCATCCCACGGCATCGGCGTGCGTGAGCGGTCGCGGCCGATATCGAGGTCGGGCTGGCGGAAATGCTGGGGATCACGGATGCGGTCGGGGGGAATGTCGACTCGGCCGATCCCGATCTCGTCGCCCTGATACATCGTCGGCGTACCGCGCAAGGTGAGCAGCAGCATCGCCGCGACGCGCGCCTGTGCCTCTCCGATCCGAGCGGCGATGCGCGGTGCGTCGTGGCTGCCGATCACCCAGTTCGGCCAGCCGAATTCGGGCAACGACGCTTCGTACTTCGCGATCATGCGCCGCAGCACGCCCGCGTCCCAGCAGTTCTCGACCAGCTGGAAATTGAACGGCAGATGGACCTGCGGGCGCTTGGGCGTGCCGTACCAGCGTGCGTGGCGATCGTTGGGCAGGAAAATCTCGCCGATCAGCACGCGTTCCTGTCCGGTCTTGGCTCCATAGCTGTCGGCCAATGCGCGGAAATCGGCGGAGATGGCGTGCGCTTCCTCCTGGTCGGTCGAATGGAGCTGGATCAGCCGGTCACGCTCGGTGCGGCCGGGCGTCCAGTCCGGGTTCACCGGATTGTCGGGCAGCCCTTCGGCCTTCACGATATGCCACAATACGTCGATGCGGAATCCGTCGACGCCGCGGTCGAACCAGAAACGAAGCACGTTCATCATCGCCGCGCGCAGGTCCGGATTGCGCCAGTTGAGGTCGGGCTGTTCCTTCAGGAACGCGTGGAGATAATATTGCCCGGTCGCCGCATCCCATTCCCACGCCGATCCGCCGAAATCGCTGATCCAGTTGTTGGGCGGCCCGCCATCGGGCTTCGGATCGCGCCAGATGTACCAGTCACGCTTCGGACTGTCGCGCGTGGCGCGGCTTTCCACGAACCACGGATGCTGATCCGAACTGTGGTTGGGGACGAAATCCAGCAGCAGCTTCAGCCCGCGCGCATGAACCGCGGCGAGCAATCGATCGAACGTCGCGAGATCGCCGAACAGCGGATCGATGCTGCAATAATCCGCCACATCGTAACCGAAATCCGCCATCGGCGACGGAAAGATCGGTGACAGCCAGATCGCATCGACGCCCAGCGCGACGACATGATCCAGCCGCGCCTCGATCCCGGCGAGATCGCCCACGCCGTCGCTGTCGCTATCCTGGAATGACCGCGGATAGACCTGATAGATCACCCCGCGCTCCCACCAGCGCGCGTCCGGCCGACCATCCACGCGCCTTACTCCATCACGCTCAGCAGATCGTCGACCGATGCGGTGGCGAACGCGGTGAAGCTGTCGGCGACCGCGTACGGCAGCATCAGGTCGCGGCCGTGCACCATCGCGCCGCAGCTATAGACGACGTTGGGGACATAGCCGTCGCGTTCGTGCGGGCTGGGCGCCAGCACCGGCCGCGGCGTGCGCGCCAGCAGCTTCGACGGATCGTCCTTGTCGAGCAAACATGCGCCGATGCAGTAATTGCGCACCGTGCCGACGCCGTGGGTCAGCACCAGCCAGCCTTCGTCGATTTCGATCGGCGAACCGCAATTGCCGACCTGTACGAACTCCCATGGGTAGCGCGGGGTCACCAGCTTCGTGCCGCCCTCCCAATGCAGGATGTCGTCGGAAAACAGCATCCAGACGTTCTTGCTGTCGTGGCGGCCGAGCATCGCATAACGGCCGCCGACGCGGCGCGGGAAGAGGGCCATGCCCTTGCCGCCCGATGCGTCGCCGGTCAGCTTGCGCATCTGGAACGACTGGAAATCGACCCCGGTCAGCAGTTCGGATCGCGCCTCCGACCCGCTGAACGCGGTGTAGGTGCCGTAATAGGTGACGCTGCCGTCGTCGTCGACGAAGCGGACGAGGCGCATGTCCTCCACCCCTTGCCGCTGGCTCGGCAGGATCGGGAAGATGACGGTTTCGGAGATCGACCGGCTGCCGCCGCAGCGCAGGTGGACGACCGCATTGTCGTCGCCGTCAGTCCGTTCGATGATCGGCGCGACCGACACCGGACTGGGATCGTCGACCGCGATCGCGCCGCCCGGCGTCCATGCGCCGGTGCGGAATGTCACCGACGATACGTGCCCTTCGCCGATCCCGCGCAGCGCCATGACGAACCGCACTGCGCCGTCGGGCAGCCCCGACTGATCCGGGTGCAGCACCGCGCTGGGGTTGAACAACGCCGCCGCCTCGTAAGCATATTCCTGACTGAAATACGCGCCGATCAGGCGGCGCTGGTCGTCTTCGAAGCGATCCGCGCGCGTGATCCGGCCGGCGACCTCATCGAACCGCCGCCGCAACAGCGCATCGACGTCGCGGTGGTTCTCGTCGAGCGAATGCGTGATCCCGTCCAACTGGCGCTGCAATTCGGGTGCGTCGAGCGCGACGATCATGTCGACGACTTCCTGCGTGCGCGTCTCGCCCTGATCGAAGCCCGCGGGATAGCCCGGCTCGAACGGCCGGACCACGGTGCGCGACGGGTCGGGCCGCAGCGTCACGTCGTGGAAGGTCAGCTTTGCGCGTTCGGTCATTCCGGTCCCCTCAGGCGCGCCGAAAGCGGCGCACAATCGTCTCAGGGATGCAAACCGCTTCGGCCGCTACAAGGTCCGTCCGACCGTCGAAAGTCATACGGTCGTCATCACGCCGTCATAGGCCGGGTCTTCCAGCGCGCGCCCGGCACCCAGCGCGACACACGCCAGCGCATTGTCGGCGACGATCACCGGCAGCCCGGTCGCCTCGGACAGGACGCGATCGATCCCCGCCAGCAACGATCCGCCGCCGGTCATCACGATCCCGTGTTCGCAGATGTCGGCGGCGAGCTCCGGCTCGGTCTTCTCCAATGCGGTCAGCACGGTTTCCACCACCTGTCCGACCAGATCGGCGAGCGAACCGGCGATGTCGGCTTGCGTGACCTCGATCTCGACCGGCACGCCGGCGCGCAGGTCGCGGCCTTTCACGCGCATGATGCCGCCGACCCCGTCGTCGGGGATATGCGCCATGCCCATCGCCAGCTTGATGCGTTCGGCGGTCGCTTCGCCGACCATCAGATTGTGCTTGCGGCGGATCATCGATGCGATTGCATCGTCCATCTTGTCGCCGCCGACGCGCGCGGAAGTGCTGTAGGCCAGCCCGCGCAGCGACAGGATCGCGACCTCGGTCGTGCCCCCGCCGATATCCACGATCATCGCGCCGACCGGCTCGGTCACCGGCAACCCGGCGCCGATCGCCGCGGCCATCGGCTCCTCGATCAGCGACACTTTTCGCGCGCCCGCGTTGGTCGCCGCCTGACGGATCGCGCGGCGTTCGACCGTCGTTGCGCCCGACGGCACGCAGATCGCGATCTCCGGGCGGCGCGGCAACCGGCTGCGGCCGCCATGCGCCTTGTCGATGAAGAACTTGATCATCTGCTCGGCGACGTCCAGGTCGGCGATGACGCCGTCGCGCATCGGGCGGATCGTCTCGATCCCGTCGGGGGTCTTGCCCATCATCAGCTTGGCTTCCGCGCCGATCGCACGGACGCGGGAAACGCCGTTGATCGTTTCGATCGCGACCACCGATGGTTCGTTCAGGACGATTCCCTGGTCGCGGAGATAGACGACCGTGTTCACGGTGCCGAGATCGATCGCCATGTCGCTCGATGGCCGGCTGAATAACTGGGAAAGGCGCATCGATTGTGGAGACCTGATCTTGGCGGGATGGCGTTCGTGAACTGAAGACGATCCTCGTTCAAGCGTTCCGGGCGAACCAGATGACGTGGCGCGGCCCCTTGCCGTTGCTGCGCGCGCGGACGACGACCTCTTCGGTATCGAAGCCGGTCTTGCGCAAGCGGTCGGCGAACGCCTTGTCGGGCGCGGCGGACCAGACCGCGAGGACACCGCCGGGCTTCAGCGCGCCGCGTGCAGCGGACAGCCCGCGCAACGAATAGAGGCGGTCGTTCTGGTCGCGGGTCAGGCCGTCCGGACCGTTGTCGACGTCGAGCAGGATCGCATCATAGTCGCCGCGCGCGGTGCCGATGCAGGCCGCGACGTCGTCCTGCACCAGCCGGACGCGCGGGTCGTCCAGACATCCGGCCATTTGCGTCGCCATCGGCCCGCGCGCCCAGGCGATGATCTCGGGCACCAGTTCGGCGACCGTCACCCGCGCATCCGCGCCGAGTTCGGCCAAGGCGGCGCGCAGCGTGAAGCCCATGCCGTAGCCGCCGATCAGCAGGTGCGGCGCGCCTTGACCCAGCCGCGCGCAGGTCATGGTGGCCAGCGCCTCTTCCGACCCGCTCATGCGGCTGTTCATCAGTTCGTTGCGGTCGAGCACGATCATGAAGTCGCCGCCGCGCCGGAACAGCCGCAATTCCTCGCCCGATTGCGGGACGCTGGCGGTTCCCAGCAATTCTCGCGGGGTCATCGCGTTGAACTCAGACGTCCAGGTTCGCCACGCTCAACGCATTTTCCTGGATGAATTCGCGGCGGGGTTCGACCACGTCGCCCATCAGGCGGGTGAAGATCTCGTCGGCCAGATCGGCCTGCGCGATCTCGACGCGGAGCATCGAGCGGGCCGAGGGGTCGAGCGTGGTTTCCCACAGCTGTTCAGCGTTCATCTCGCCCAGTCCCTTGTAGCGCTGGATCGACAGGCCTTTCCGGCCCGCGGCGAGGATCGCGTCGAGCAACTGCGAGGGGCGAGAGACGAGCGTTTCGCCCTTTCCGGCGACGGCCGCCGCGGCGGGAGCCTCGTCGGTTTCCTCGGCAGCCGCTTCGGCCTCGGCCTCCGCCGCAGCGACCGCCTTCGACGAGACGAGCTTCGACGGGAGGAGGTAGCTCTCGGACTGCTCGGTGGCCAGGCCGTGCAACTTGCGCGCCTCTGCGGACAGCAGGAACGCGGCTTCGACGACGTGATGGTCGGTGACCCCACGCCACCAGCGTTCGAAATGATAGCCGCCGTCCTCGCTCACCTGCGCCGACCAGCGTGCATCGGCGTCCGCCGCGTCGAGCCGGGTCACGGCGCTGGTCAGGCGCTCGGCGCGATCTTCGCGCGACGAAACGGGATCAAGCCCGCCGCCCAACGCCAACGCCTCGACGATCATCGGATCGTAGCGCCGCGGGACGTAGCGCATCAGCGTCCGCATCCGCCGTGCGTGTTCGACCAGATCGCGCAGGTCCGCGCCTGAGCGCGACCCGCCCTGCGTTTCCAGCACCGTGCCCGCGACCCCGCCGACGATCAGATATTCGTCGAGCGCGTTGTCGTCCTTTAAATACACTTCGGAGCGGTTCTTGGTCGCCTTGTACAGCGGTGGCTGCGCGATGAAGAGGTGCCCGTTTTCGATGATCTCGGGCATCTGGCGGTAGAAGAACGTCAACAGCAAGGTGCGGATGTGTGCGCCGTCGACGTCGGCGTCGGTCATGATGACGATCTTGTGGTAGCGCAGCTTTTCGAGCTTGAAATCGTCGCGGCCGATGCCGGTGCCCATCGCCTGGATCAGCGTGCCGATCTCGCGGCTGCCCAGCATCCGGTCGAAGCGCGCGCGTTCGACGTTCAGAATTTTCCCGCGCAACGGCAGGATCGCCTGGAAATGCCGGTCGCGGCCTTGCTTCGCCGAACCGCCGGCCGAATCGCCCTCGACCAGGAAAAGCTCGGATTTGGCCGGGTCTTTCTCCTGACAATCAGCGAGCTTGCCGGGCAGCGAGGCGATACCCATCACCGATTTGCGCGACGCCTCGCGCGCCTTCTTGGCGGCTTCGCGCGCGGCGGCGGCGTCGATCACCTTCTGGATGATCTGGCGCGCGTTCTGCGGGTTTTCCTCAAGCCAGTCGGCCATCTTGTCGGCGAGCAGGGATTCGAGCGGCTGGCGGACCTCGGACGAAACCAGCTTGTCCTTGGTCTGCGAACTGAACTTCGGATCGGGCAGCTTGACCGAGACGATCGCGGTCAGGCCCTCGCGCATGTCGTCGCCGGTCAGCGCGATCTTTTCCTTCTTCAGGATGCCCGATTTCTCGGCGTAATTGTTGAGCGTGCGGGTCAGCGCCGAGCGGAACGCGGCGAGATGCGTGCCGCCGTCACGCTGCGGGATGTTGTTGGTGAAGCACAGGACGTTTTCGTAATAGGAATCATTCCATTCCAGCGCGACGTCGATGCCGATATCGTCACGCTGCCCGGTGATCGCGATCGGTTCGGGGAACAGCGGCGCCTTGGTGCGATCGAGATATTTCACGAACGCGGCGATCCCGCCTTCGTAGAACAATTCGACCGTCTTCGATTCCTCGTGCCGCGCGTCGGTCAGGAACAGGCGCACGCCCGAATTGAGGAAGGCGAGCTCGCGGTAGCGGTGCTCCA